>NZ_JBNGGG010000001.1:0-486908 GCF_049974585.1 Streptomyces sp. UG1
GGCCAGGACACCTCGGGCAGTCCGGCTGCCGTCCTTGGTCACGGCGATTCCGGCGGTTCGCCCTCTGGTCTGGGCCATGGCGCTCCGGGCAGCTCGCCTGCCACTCTCGGCCAGGACACCTCGGGCAGTCCGGCTGCCGTCCTTGGTCACGGCGATTCCGGCGGTTCGCCCTCTGGTCTGGGCCATGGCGCTCCGGGCAGCTCGCCTGCCACTCTCGGCCAGGACACCTCGGGCAGTCCGGCTGCCGTCCTCGGTTACGGCGATTCCGGCGGTTCGCCCTCTGGTCTGGGCCACGGCGCTCCGGGCAGCTCGCCCGCCACTCTCGGCCAGGACACCTCGGGCAGTCCGGCTGCCGTCCTTGGTCACGGCGATTCCGGCGGTTCGCCCTCTGGTCTGGGCCACGGCGCTCCGGGCAGCTCGCCTGCCACTCTCGGCCAGGACACCTCGGGCAGTCCGGCTGCCGTCCTTGGTCACGGCGATTCCGGCGGTTCGCCCTCTGGTCTGGGCCACGGCGCCCCGGGCAGCTCGCCCGCCACCCTCGGCCAGGGCACCCCCGGCAGCCCATCCACCGCCCTCGGCCACGGCGACCTGCGCAAGCGGTGGCATGTGGTGCTCCGGGTGCTGTCCGGGCGGGACCGTGTGCCCGGGGTCATCAGGGGGCGGGTCGTGCGGTTGCTGCTGGATGACGGGGAGTTGGCGCAGGACGAGGCGGCGCGGTTGATGGGGCTCGCGTTGTCGCCGGGGACGCCGCCGGGGAACGCGGCCGCGTGGATCGAGGGCTTCGTCGGTGGGGGGTCGGGCGGCGGGATGCTGCTCGTGCACGATGAACGGCTGCTCGGATTGGTCGACGCGTGGTTGACCGGGGTGTCGGCGGAGGCGTTCACGGATGTGTTGCCGCTGCTGCGGCGGACCTTCTCGGCGTATGAGCCCGGGGTGCGACGGACCTTGGGGGAGCTGGTTCGGCGTGGGCCGGGGGAGCGGGGGCGTGCGGGGGTCGGTGGTTCCGGCATACCGGGATTCGCGGCCGAGCTCGACCTGGAGCGGGCGGATGCGGTGTTGCCGGTGGTGCGGCTGCTGTTGGGGCTGGACCAGGCGGAAGTGGGAGAGGGCGCGGGCAGCGGCCTCGCGGACAACGGCCTTGTGGGGGCGGCGGGATGACTACAGGTGGAGTGAGGGAGCCGGGCAAGCAGCGGGCTGGGGTGGCGGGTGCCGGGAGGCGGCCGCAGTGGTTGGCGGCGCCGGGGCGGCGGATGACCACGACCGTGCCGGTGATCCCGTTGTGGGAGCGGCCTCGTGAAGGAGTGTGCCGATGACGACCGAGGCGATGGATCCGGCCGGGGAGCGGCTGCGGCGGTGGCGGATGGTGCTGGGCGGCGACGACGCCGACGGCACCGGGTGCGCGCTCTCCGGGAAGGACGCCGCGATGGACGGGGCGTTGACCGCGCTCTACGGCAAGGGGGACAAGGGGCAGTCGGGGAAGGACCGTTCGGCGGGGCTCGGGGCGTCGGCGCCGTCCGTGGCGCGATGGCTCGGGGACATCCGGACGTACTTCCCGTCGTCCGTCGTCCAGGTCATGCAGCGGGACGCCATCGACCGGCTCGGGCTGAACACGCTGCTGCTGGAGCCGGAGATGCTGGAGACGGTGGAGGCGGACGTGCACCTCGTCGGCACGCTGCTCTCGCTCAACAAGGCGATGCCGGAGAGCACGAAGGAGACGGCGCGGGCCGTCGTGCGCAAGGTTGTCGAGGACCTGGAGAAGCGGCTCGCCACCCGCACCCGGGCCACGCTCACCGGGGCCCTCGACCGCAGTGCCCGTATCAGCCGGCCGCGCCACCACGACATCGACTGGAACCGCACGATCGCGGCCAACCTCAAGCACTATCTGCCGGAGTACCGGACGGTCGTGCCGGAGCGGCTCATCGGGTACGGGCGGGCGTCGCAGTCGGTGAAGAAGGAGGTCGTTCTCTGCATCGACCAGTCGGGGTCGATGGCGGCGTCCGTGGTGTACGCGTCGGTGTTCGGGGCCGTACTCGCGTCCATGCGATCCATCAACACGCGGCTCGTCGTCTTCGACACCTCCGTCGTCGACCTCACCGACCAGCTCGACGACCCGGTCGACGTGCTCTTCGGCACGCAGCTCGGCGGCGGCACGGACATCAACCGGGCGCTCGCGTACTGCCAGTCGCAGATCACCCGGCCCGCGGAGACGGTGGTCGTGCTGATCAGCGACCTGTACGAGGGGGGCATACGCAACGAGATGCTCAAGCGGGTGGCCGCGATGAAGGCGTCGGGGGTGCAGTTCGTGGCGCTGCTGGCGCTGTCGGACGAGGGGGCGCCGGCGTACGACAGGGACCATGCGGCCGCGCTCGCCGCGCTGGGGGCACCGGCCTTCGCCTGTACGCCCGACCTGTTCCCGGAGGTGATGGCCGCGGCCATCGAGAAGCGGCCGATTCCGGTGCCGGGCGTGGTGTGACGGGGGAGGCGAGAGAGACGAGGGAGACGAGGGAGACGATGGAATGGCGCGGGACTGGGGAGGAGGCGGGGAGGCACTGGCGAGGGGCTGGCCAGGAATTACCGGTGATTTGTCGACCTGGTGACGACCGACTTGCGCCAGCAAAACGGACATGAGTACGCATCGGTAGCGGGGGGCTTGCGTGACCGCAGGAGGGGCGTGCAAGGATCGATGCCTCTTCAACGGTGCGCCCTCGCGCCGCCCGTCCCGAGTGTGTCAAGCCGACTCGCCGCTCGCCACGTGTACTTCGTTCCGCCGCATGGGAGGAGCACCCCGCCTTGACCTGGCCAGCCACCTTGCCCGGTGCCGCCGTGCGCGTCCTGCGCATCGCGGCCGGGCGGCGTGCGCTGCAACTGGCGCTGGTGGTGGGTGGTCTGCTCGCAGTCGGGTTCCTTTGCGGGGAACGCGCGTATGCGGCGGACGGGGTCTCGGTGGGAGCTTCGTCCGCGTCGAGCACGTCGATCACGTCGGCTGCGGCGGACGCGGCGGATGCGACGGACGGAGCGTCGGGCGGACTCCGGTCGTCGGCGGAGGGTGCGGTCGAGCGGCTTCTGGGTCCGTCCGCCAAGTCCGGGGCGCAGGGCGGGAAGACGGGGCCGTCGGCGAAGCCGGCGGTTCCCCCGAACGCCGGTTTCCGGCAGCAGGCGTCGCACGATCGGGAGCCGCAGCATTCGGCTCCCGAGGGGCAGGCTCCCTGGACCCCGGCCTCGACCCCGGCGTACGAGGACCAAGCTCCTCAGCCCGAGGCGCCCCAGGAGGACCCCGCTCCTCGGCCCCAGCCCTCCCAGCCCGACGGTGGCCGGCTCCTCAGCCCCGTAACCGACCGCGTCACCCAGCCCATCGGCACCCAAGTCGTGCGGCCGGTCGGCGATGTCGTGCGGACGGTGACCGAGGGGCTTGCCGAGGGGTTGGCCGACGTGCGGGCGAAGATGCCGCCCTTGGCGTCGTTGCCCGTGCTGCCGACGGCGCCGGAGCCGCCGGGTGACTGGCCGAGCCGGCCGGGGTTCGAACTCCCCGTGCTGCCCGTGCTGCCCGGGTTCCCGGACTTTCCGGGTGCCGACATTCCCGTGCTGCCCGGGCACACGTTGCCGGCTCCCGTCACCGGGGCGCCGCAGCCGGGGTCGGACATGCCCGAGCCCGGTGACCAGCCTGCCGCCAAGGGGCGTACCGGCGAGGAAACAGCTCTCGCCCACGGCCCCCACTCCACCGCCGACGCCACCGTGTCCCACGCGCCGGCGCTCGGCGGAGCACACCGCACCGTGCCCTCCGGTTCCGCCCCCGCCTACCAGGCGCCGACCGAACACCCGGGTGGTGTGCTGGGCAACCACGCGGCGGGGGACAACGGTGGGCCGAGGCACGGGGACGCGCATGCGGTCTCGTTGAGCCGGCGGGTGGCGTTGGGGCTGGTGCCCGGTGCTCCCGTGGGTGTCGAAGCGGACGAGATCAAGGACCGGCAGCGGGACATTCCGGTTTCCCCCGCGTAGGCAGTGGGCCGTAGGCCCCAGGCCCGAGACCCGCGACTCGAAGTCAATCGGGTCATCAGGCCGCCCTCCCCGCCGCAGACCTGCCGCGCGGGGGCGGAAACAGGTCCGCCCGTCCGTCCGGACGCCTTTCCAGTCCCGGATGGATGCGGCTGGGGTCGTTTCCGGTCCGCTGGTCCCCGACTCCCCGGACCGCGACCGGAAACGGCGCCGGAATGTCCCCAAACCATCCGAAGTCCCGGAGCTTTCCTTCTCCGATGCTCCGGGGTCTTCGGAGCCCCAAGATCTAGGGATCCGACGCACGCATGAACAAGAACATCCGCCGTTCGATCGTCATAGCCGCCGGTGTCACCGGCGCATGGGCGCTCGGTTCGACCGCCGCCGGCGCGGACGAACTGCCCGCCTCCACCCTCTCCATACCGGACCAGCCCACTGACGGGACCGAAGTGGCCGACGGCGCCGATGCCTCCGGGCTCCTCGGTGTCGTCACCGACACCGTCAACGGCGTTGTCTCCGGGGCGACGGACACGGTCGACGACACCACCGGTACGGCCAGGACCACGTCCGCGAACACCGCCGACCAGGCCCGGAGTTACGTCGACGCCGAGGTCACGGTGCCCTCCGCCACCGAGGCCACCAAGGCCACCAAGGCTAAGGGTGCGGCGCAGGTCATCCAGGGCGCCAAGGCCGCCCGCGCGGACCAGGCGGCGGCGCGGGCCGGGGCGCACGTCGAGGCCGACGTCTCCGCGGCCGCCGATGCCGCCGCTCACGCCGGGGACATGGACCGGCTCCCGCAGGACACCCCCGAGGCTCCCGGCTCCGTCGACTACCTCTTCGGTCCCCTCGCCGCCTTCGCCCCGGAACTGGAGCAGGCGCTGGCCGCGGCCCAGACGAAGTTGCAGGGCACGCAGGCGTCGGCGCGTTCGCAGGCGCAGGGTGTGGAGGGCGTCGTACGGACGAAGGCGCGGTACGCCGTGGCCGGTGCGGGGCGTACCGCTGCGGGCGTCGGTGACGTCGCGCACGCGGCCGCCGCCCACGCCGACGGCAGGACCGGGCACGCGGCATCGACCGCGCAGTCCCTCGCCACCGACCGGGCCACCGCCGTCACGTCGGCCGCCGAGGCCTCCGTCTCCACCGTCCCGAGCCACGTCACCGGCACGGTGGGCGGAGTGGAGCAGCGGGTCGTGGGCACGGTCAGCGGCGCGCGGCAGCAGGTCACGGGCACGGTCGGCGGCGCGCGGCAGCAGGTCACCGGCGTCCAGCAGCACGCCATCGACACGGTCACCGGCGTCCAGCAGCACGTCACGAACACGGTCACCACTGCCCCCGGCACAGTCACCCCCGTCGTACACCAGACCACCGACGCACTCGTCCCGCCCCTCGCCACCGAGGCCGTGCACGGCGTCATCCCGGTCGCCGGGCACGCGGTCGAGGGCGTCGTCCCCGCAGCCGGGCACGCCGTCGCCGGTGTCGGCCTCGCCGCCAACGACACCGTGGCCGGGGTGACGCCGGTCGCCGCGAACGCGGTGGACAGCGTTCAGTCCGTGGCCGGTGGTGCGGCGACCGGCGTGCAGCCCGTCGCCGGCCAGGCGGTGGACGGTGCGGTTCCGGTCGCGCACGGCGCCGTGGGCGGGGTGGGCCGGACCGCCGGGCACACGGCCGGCGCCGCGAGCGGGCCGGCGTACGGCGTCGTCGGCGACGTCCGGCCTGTGGTCACCGAGGCCGTCGCGGGCGCCCAGCGTGTGGCCACCGAGGCTCTCGCGGGCGTCCAGCGTGTGGCCACCGAGGCCGTCGCCGACGCCCAGCCCGTGGCCGCTGCGGCCGTCGCCGACGTCCAGCCGGTCGCCGATGGGGTCGTGCAGGGCGTGCAGCCGGTGGCCCACGGCGCGGTCGGTGACGTACACCACTACGCCACCGGCACCGTCACCGACGTACAGCCCGTCGCGACCGGCACCGTCACCGACGTCCAGTCCCTCGCCACCGGCACCGTCGCCCACGTACAGCCCACCGCCACCGGCACCGTCTCCGACGTCCAAGCGGTCGCGCACGGCGTCGCCGCCGACGTGCCGCCGTACGCCACCGGTCTGGTCGGCCACGTCGCCGCGGACGGCGCCGGCGCGGTCCTGCCGCCCGTCGTCGGCACTGCCGTGCACGGTGTCGTGCCGGTCGCCGGGCAGGGCGTCGCGGACGGCACCGCTCTGGCGTACGGCGTGAGTGGTGATGTGCGGCCGTTCGCGGGCGGAGTCGTCGGTGAGGTCGAGCCGTTCACGCAGGGGGTCGCCGGGCAGGCCGTTCCCTTCGCCGAGGGGGTCGCCGGGGACGTGGAGCCGTTCGCGTACGGCGTGACCGGCGCCGTGCAGCCCGTCGTCGACGCGGTCGTGGACACCGTCCAGCCGGTCGCGCAGGGCGTCGGTGGCAGTGCCACCGCACTGGCGTACGGCGTGACTGGTGATGTGCGGCCGTTTGCGCACGGGGTCGTCGGTGAGGTCGATCCGTTCGCGCACGGAGTCGCCGGGCAGGGTGTGGCCTTCGCCGCGGATGTGACCGGCACGGTTCAGGGCTCGGCCGGCTCGCTGGCGGGCAACGCCGCCGTGGGCGTGCAGGGCGTGGCCCACTCGGCCACCCCCGGCTACGCGCAGGACCTGCACCAAGGCGGCACCTACGGCATCTGATTCCCACCTGACCTGAGCGACCTCATCCACCTCACCACCTCACCACCTCACCCGGGCCACTGGGTGAGGCCAGCCGACTCCGTGGGGCAGACGGACCCGGGCGGCCGAAAGCCGTCGGCCGGTCCGGCCGGAACCCCGCGGAAGGGCGGTGTGATCCCCATTGGGGTGGGGATCACCCGCCCAGAGCCCACAGGGGCGGCCCATTCGTGCCTCTGAGGGCTGTTCAAAGGACCTCACCGGGTCAACCCCAACCCGGTGAGGTCCTGCCATATCCGCCTCACAAACGGCACGCCGTGCCAGTGATCCTTGCCGCCGGCGGCATCATGTGACAGGTATCACCGCTCAGGTGTGACCCGCGATTTAGAGGCCCCCCGCAAGCAGCGATAACCTGCGAGACGGACATGCCGCGCGCTCGGACACCGTGTGCGCCTCCCTTGTGACAGACAGCGGACGTCACGTTGCCCTCGCGGCACGCCCACGCAGACAACGAACCGCGAGATCACTGATAGGGACGGAAGCGCGTGGACCTGTTCGAGTACCAGGCGAGGGACCTCTTCGCCAAGCACGATGTACCGGTGCTGGCCGGTGAAGTCATCGACACGCCTGAGGCGGCCCGCGCAGCCACTGAGCGCCTCGGTGGCAAGTCCGTCGTCAAGGCACAGGTGAAGGTCGGCGGCCGCGGCAAGGCCGGTGGCGTCAAGCTCGCCGCGACGCCCGACGAGGCCGTCGCCCGGGCGACCGACATCCTCGGCATGGACATCAAGGGCCACACGGTCCACAAGGTCATGATCGCCGAGACGGCTCCGGAGATCGTCGAGGAGTACTACGTCTCCTTCCTCCTCGACCGTGCCAACCGCACCTTCCTCTCCATCGCCTCCGTCGAGGGCGGCGTGGAGATCGAGGAGGTGGCGGCCACCCGTCCGGAGGCCGTCGCCAAGACGCCGATCGACCCCATCGACGGTGTGGACGAGGCCAAGGCCCGCGAGATCGTCGCGGCCGCCAAGTTCCCGGCCGACGTCGCCGACAAGGTCGTGAACGTCCTCATCACGCTGTGGGACACCTTCATCAAGTCGGACGCCCTCCTCGTCGAGGTCAACCCGCTCGCGAAGGTCGCCTCCGGTGACGTCATCGCCCTCGACGGCAAGGTGTCGCTCGACGACAACGCCGAGTTCCGTCACGACTGGGACGAGCTGCACGACAAGGCCGCGGCCAACCCGCTCGAGGCCGCCGCCAAGGAGAAGAACCTCAACTACGTCAAGCTCGACGGCGAGGTCGGCATCATCGGCAACGGCGCGGGTCTCGTCATGAGCACCCTGGACGTCGTCGCGTACGCCGGTGAGAGCCACGGCAACGTCAAGCCGGCCAACTTCCTGGACATCGGCGGTGGCGCCTCCGCCCAGGTCATGGCCAACGGCCTGGAGATCATCCTCGGCGACCCGGACGTCAAGTCCGTCTTCGTCAACGTCTTCGGTGGCATCACCGCCTGTGACGAGGTCGCCAACGGCATCGTCCAGGCACTGAAGCTCCTGGAGGACCGCGGCGAGGAGGTCACCAAGCCGCTCGTCGTCCGTCTCGACGGCAACAACGCCGAGCTCGGCCGGCAGATCCTCACCGACGCCAACCACCCGCTGGTCCAGCGCGTCGACACCATGGACGGCGCGGCCGACAAGGCCGCCGAGCTGGCCCACGCCGCCAAGTAAGCACTCAGGACGAGGACACCAAACACCATGGCTATCTGGCTCAATAAGGACAGCAAGGTCATCGTCCAGGGCATGACCGGTGCCACCGGCATGAAGCACACCAAGCTCATGCTCGGTGACGGCACCGAGGTCGTGGGCGGCGTGAACCCGCGCAAGGCGGGCACCACCGTGGACTTCGACGGCACCGAGGTACCGGTCTTCGGCACCGTCAAGGAGGCCATCGAGAAGACCGGCGCCAACGTCTCCGTCATCTTCGTGCCGGAGAAGTTCACCAAGGACGCGGTCGTCGAGGCCATCGACGCCGAGATCCCGCTGGCCGTCGTGATCACCGAGGGCATCGCCGTGCACGACTCGGCCGCCTTCTGGGCGTACGCCGGCAAGAAGGGCAACAAGACCCGGATCATCGGCCCGAACTGCCCCGGCATCATCACTCCGGGTCAGTCGAACGTCGGCATCATCCCGGGCGACATCACCAAGCCGGGCCGTATCGGCCTGGTCTCGAAGTCCGGCACGCTGACGTACCAGATGATGTACGAGCTGCGGGACATCGGCTTCTCGACCGCCGTCGGCATCGGTGGTGACCCGATCATCGGCACCACCCACATCGACGCGCTCGCCGCGTTCCAGGCCGACCCCGACACCGACCTGATCGTGATGATCGGTGAGATCGGCGGCGACGCCGAGGAGCGGGCCGCGGCCTTCATCAAGGAGAACGTGACCAAGCCGGTCGTCGGCTACGTCGCGGGCTTCACCGCGCCGGAGGGCAAGACCATGGGTCACGCCGGTGCGATCGTGTCCGGTTCTTCCGGTACGGCGCAGGCGAAGAAGGAGGCCCTGGAGGCCGCGGGCGTCAAGGTCGGCAAGACGCCGACGGAGACGGCGAAGCTGGCGCGCGAGATCCTGGGCGGCTGAACGTAGTTACGGCAGTCGGCTGAACGTTGATGGGCCCGTTCCCCGCGTGGGGGGCGGGCCTACGGCGTTGTCGCCGGCGCCGGGCTGTTGCGGCGCAGGCCTGTCGCTAGCCGGCCTGCGGGGCCAGCCGTTGCGGGCCGTGGGCCATCTCCGCGCGGAGTTTCTCCCGGAGCTTCAGCTCCTTGTCCGACAACGGCCCCGGCGCCATCCTCGGCGGCACCCCCCGCACCGTCGATCCGGGCGGCACCGGCGGCTCGTACTGCGTCGGCGCGGTCCGCAGGGTCAGTGCCGTCGTGCCGATGAGGGTCACCGTGAACGCGATGGCGGCCCGGGTCCAGAAGCGGGCCCGGTGTTCGCTGCCCTCACGGACCGTCGTCGGCTTGGGGGCGCGCAGGCGTTCCGTCGCGGCCAGTTCGGCCAGACGGCGGTGGAGTTCCGTGGGGTCGGACAGGTCCGGCAGTCGGGTGGCGACCGCGGTGCGGGCGTGCATCAGACGGTTGGCGGTGGCCGGGGTGCTGGCCTCCGTCTCGGCCGCCGTCTCGGGCAGGTCGAGGCCCACACCGTCGTAGAGGACGAGAGTGCGGCGCTGGGGTGCCGGGAGTTGGAGCAGTACGTTCAGAAGGGCGCGGTCCAAGGCGTCCGAGGGCGGCGGTTCGGGGTGCCGGTAGCGGGGGCGGAACCGGTGCCAGGGGGAGAGCGCGAAGTCGTACGCCGTCGCCCGCACCCAGCCCGCCGGGTCCCGGTCGCGGGCCACCTCCGGCCAGCGCTGCCAGGCGAGTTGGAAGGCCCGCTCGACCGACTCGCGGGCGAGTTCACGGCGCCCGGTGAGCAGATAGGTCTGCCGTACGAGGGTCGGGGCGCAGAACGCGTAGAGCGCGTCGAAGGCCTGGGCGGGCGTCAGGCGGGTCCGCTCCATGGGCTGTTCTGCCGTCACCTCCGGCTCCTCTGGGGGTTTCTGAACCTCCGTCTCCTTGGCCAGGGACACGTGACACCCTTTCGTACGAAAAAGAACATAAACACATATTGAGCGACACATCGGAGGTTCGCCTGTTACGAGGTAAAAGCGCGTGTCGTTGGGAGCATGGCGAGCGTGATCGACATGACCGCTCGCAGAACGCCCCTGCTCACGCGCATGCGCCGCCGGACGCCCGGTCTGGGCGCCAGCCTCTTCAGCGGTGCGGTGGCGGCCGGGCTGGGGCTCGGTGTGTTCGCCGTGGTGGTGATCGTGCTGTGGATCAGCTCGCCGTATCCGGACAGCGGGCCGGGCGGGGCGCTGCGGGTCGCCTCCGTGCTGTGGCTGTTGGCGCACGGCGCCGAACTGGTCCGCACCGACACGCTCTCCGGCGTACCCGCGCCGGTCGGTGTCACCCCGCTGCTGCTGCTCGCGCTGCCGGTGTGGCTGGTGCACCGGGCGGCGCGGGACGCGGCGGCGGACGGCGGCGAGGGGGTGCCGCTGGTGTCGATCCGTACGGCGTGGGCGGGCGTCGTGCTCGGATACCTCGCGGTCGGCGCGGCCGCCGCGGTGTACGCGGCCGGGGGTGAGCTGCGGCCGGCGTGGTGGTGGACGGCGGTGCGGGTGCCGCTGGTCGCGATGGGGGCCGCCGGGGTGGGGGTGTGGGCGGCGTGCGAACGGCGGCCCGAGATGGTGGACGGCCTGCTGGTCGTGCTGCCGGCGCGGGTACGGCGGCTGGTGCCCGGGGTGGAGGGACGGGCCCGGGTCGGTGCGGCGGCGCGGGCGGCGGGGGCCGGGGTGGTGGCGCTGGCCGGGGGCGGGGCGCTGCTGGTGGCCGGGTCGCTGGTGGCGCACGGCGCGGCGGTGCGGACGTCCTTCCTCGACCTGACCCAGGGGTGGTCGGGACGGTTCGCGGTGCTGCTGCTGTGCGCGGCGCTCGTGCCGAACGCGGCGATGTGGGCGGCGTCCTATGCCCTCGGTCCCGGCTTCGCGCTCGGGACGGGACACGTGGTGGCTCCGCTCTCCTCGGCACCGGCCCCTTTGCTCCCGCCGTTTCCCCTGCTGGAGGCCGTGCCGGAGACGGCCGTGGCGGGGCCGCTGCGGTGGGTGGTCGGGGTGCTGCCGGTGGTGGTGGGGATGGTGGTGGGGTGGTTCGCGGCGGGGTGGGGGGACGGGCTGGGGAGCGGGGAGGGGGTGGCCGGGAGCGGGCGGTTTCGGGTGGGGGAGGGTGCTGCGAGTGGGCGGTTTGGGGTGAGGGAGGGGTCTGGGAGTGGGCGGTTCGGGGTGGAGGAGGGGTCTGGGAGTGGGCGGACGGTGGCTCCCGGGGGCTGGGCGCCCGGGCGGACCGCGGGGACCGCTGTGCTGGCCGCCTTGTTCTGCGCGGTCCTGGTCGCCGTGCTGACCACGCTGTCGGGCGGGCCGTTGGGGGTTGGCCTGCTCGCTCGGTTCGGGCCGGTGTGGTGGCAGACGGGGGCGGCGACGCTGGGGTGGGTCGCCTTCGTGGCGGTTCCGGTGGCGGTGGTGGTGCGGGGCTGGCGGTGCTGGACGGGGCGGCGCCGGGCGGAGCCGGTGAGCGATACGCAAGGGGCGCGGATCGGCAGGCCCCGGGTGGCGGCGCCGGGGGAGGGCGGTCCGGCTGTGGCGGAGTCAGGGAGGCCGGGGGAGCCCGCGGAGGCGGGAGCGGGCGATGCCGTGGCGACGGACTCGAAGACACGGCTCCCGGCCCACGGCAAGGAGATGCCGTTCCAGGCGCCGACGCACAATCAGGGCACCGCGCCGCAGGCCGACGCCGAGGGCGCCGCGGTGACGGCGTACGGCGAGGACCCTCAGTACGCGTCCTACGACCCGGCCGTTCCGTACGGGACGTACGACCACGACACGACCTTCGAGCCGGACGACTTCTCACCCACCGACCCGCCGCCGGAGCCCCCGCCCTCCCCGCCGGACGCCACGGACGCCAGGGACTCACCGAGCATCCTCGACGCACCGGGCACCCCACAGACCACGGCAGAACCACAGCCCCCGAGCACACCCAGCGAATCAAGCGAACCGACAGAACCGACAGGGCCGACAGAGCCGACAGAACCGACAGGGCCGACGGGACCGGCAGGAGCGACGGGACCGGCAGGACCGACCGAGCCGGGCACCCGACCCGATCGGGACGCGCCTTAGCTGTCCTCCTAGCCGTCCTCGCCCAGAATGCCCCGCAGCTCCTCCGGCAGATGCCGCTCGCAGGACTGCTTCGACTCGTTCGTCAGCGCGTCGCTGCGGCACGTGTAGTACTCGCTGTAGACCACCTGCGCCGCGAACCCGGCCGCGACCACCGCGATCGCGAGGGACGCCGTGACCAGGCCGCTCACCGCCGCCGTCGTCTGGGGGCGGCCGGAGTTCTGCGGGGCCGGGGTGTCGGGGTCGGCCGCGCGGGGCTTGGTGCGCAGGCTGCTGATGCCCCAGTAGAGGGCCAGCGCGCCGAGCAGCAGCGCCACGTACGGCCAGCTGAACAGGGCGAAGAAGAAGGCCCACATGCCGGACAGCAGCGCGTAACGGGCCCGGCGCTGGGCGGGGTCGGTCGGGTCCCAGCGCATGTTCGTGCCGGGGCTGCCGCCTGAGGGGCCGTCCTGGCCGCTTCGGGGCTGCTCGCCGAAGCCGCCGCTGGAGCGGCCGGGCTGGCGGTCGCTCCACTGGTTGCCCCAGGGCGACGGGCCACCGCCCTGACCGGCGCCCTGACCACCGCTCTGGCCGCCACCCTGATCGGAACCCTGATCGGAACCCTGCGAGCCGTCCTCGCCCGACGGGCGCCGGGGCTGCCACGGACGGTCCGGGGTGCCCTCCGGCGGCGGGGCGAAGGGGTTGTTGTCCTCCTGCCCCTTGCCGTCACCGCCCTGCTGGTCGCCGTTCTGCCCGCCCGACGGCGCGTCGGGCGGTGTGGCGGGGCGCTCCCGCAGCAGCATGCCGCTGTGCACCCCTCCCTGCAGGGACTGCGGGGGGAGCGTGAGGAGTCGCAGGCTGCGGTCCGACATCAAGTGAGCGTCTTCCCCTTGGATTACAAGCGTTGGATTACGAGCGTTGGCTTGGC
This sequence comes from Streptomyces sp. UG1, assembly GCF_049974585.1. Classification (NCBI taxonomy): domain Bacteria; kingdom Bacillati; phylum Actinomycetota; class Actinomycetes; order Kitasatosporales; family Streptomycetaceae; genus Streptomyces; species Streptomyces sp. UG1. Next base: position 13,306 of record NZ_JBNGGG010000001.1, read on the forward strand.
GTGCGTTGGATTACGAGTGTTCTGGTGTGAGCCGTCATCTCGTGAACGCACCGCACACCACCCGCGTTCCCGAGTCCGCCCCACCCAGACGCTACCTTCCGGCCACGCCCCCGTCCCGTGGGGGCCGCCCGGTGTGCCGGTATCGTTGCTGACGGTCGGCCGCTTCGTAGACTTCCCCGTATCCGGGGGCGCGAAGCATTCGTACGACCATACAAAGACGCTCACCCGAGAAAGGGCTCCACCGTGGCCAAGCGCCTCGTCGTGCTGGTCTCCGGATCCGGCACCAATCTGCAGGCGCTGCTCGACGAGATCGCCGCCACCGGCAGCGAGGCATACGGCGCCGAGATCGTCGCGGTCGGCGCCGACCGCGAGAACATCGAGGGGCTCGCCCGCGCCGAGCGCGCCGGGCTGCCGACCTTCGTGCGGAAGGTCAAGGACTTCGCGACGCGCGAGGAGTGGGACGCCTCGCTCGCCGAGGCCGTCGCCTCCCACGAGCCCGACCTCGTGGTCTCCGCCGGGTTCATGAAGATCGTCGGCAAGGAGTTCCTCGCCCGCTTCGGCGGCCGGTTCGTGAACACCCACCCGGCCCTGCTCCCCAGTTTTCCCGGCGCCCACGGCGTCCGTGACGCCCTCGCGTACGGAGCCAAGGTCACCGGCTGCACCGTCCACTTCGTCGACGACGGCGTCGACACCGGGCCGATCATCGCTCAGGGCGTGGTCGAGGTCCGGGACGAGGACGACGAGAGCGCTCTGCACGAGCGCATCAAGGAAGTCGAGCGAAGGCTGCTCGTCGAGGTCGTGGGGCGGATCGCCCGCAACGGCTATCGCATTGAGGGACGAAAGGTAGTTATCCAGTGACCGCCGACAGCACCACTGTCACGGCCGAGAGCGGCAAGCGGGCCATCCGTCGCGCGCTCGTCAGCGTCTACGACAAGACCGGGCTCGAGGAGCTTGCGCGCGGGCTGCACGAGGCCGGTGTCGCACTCGTCTCCACCGGTTCCACGGCCGCCAGGATCGCCGCGGCCGGCGTCCCCGTCACCAAGGTCGAGGAGCTGACCGGCTTCCCCGAGTGCCTGGACGGCCGCGTCAAGACCCTGCACCCGCGCGTGCACGCCGGCATCCTCGCCGACCTGCGCCTCGAGGACCACCAGCGGCAGCTCGCCGAGCTGGGTGTCGAGCCGTTCGACCTCGTCGTCGTCAACCTCTACCCGTTCCGCGAGACCGTCGCCTCCGGTGCCTCGCCCGACGAGTGCGTCGAGCAGATCGACATCGGCGGCCCCTCCATGGTGCGCGCCGCGGCCAAGAACCACCCGTCCGTCGCGGTCGTCACCAGCCCCGCCCGCTACGCCGATGTGCTGGAGGCCGTGCAGAGCGGCGGCTTCGACCTCACCACCCGCAAGCGCCTCGCCGCCGAGGCCTTCCAGCACACCGCGGCGTACGATGTGGCGGTGGCGAGCTGGTTCGCCTCCTCCTACGCCCCGGTGGACGACTCGGCGTTCCCCGACTTCCTCGGCGCCACCTGGGAGCGCGAGAACACCCTCCGCTACGGCGAGAACCCGCACCAGCCCGCCGCCCTCTACGTCGACGGCAGCGGGGGCGGTCTCGCGCAGGCCGAGCAGTTGCACGGCAAGGAGATGTCGTACAACAACTACACGGACACGGACGCCGCCCGCCGTGCCGCGTACGACCACGCCGAGCCCTGCGTCGCGATCATCAAGCACGCCAACCCCTGTGGCATCGCGATCGGCGCGGATGTCGCCGAGGCGCACCGCAAGGCGCACGCCTGTGACCCGCTGTCGGCCTTCGGCGGCGTGATCGCCGTCAACCGCCCGGTCAGCAAGGAGATGGCGGAACAGGTCGCCGAGATCTTCACCGAGGTCATCGTCGCGCCGGACTACGAGGACGGGGCCCTGGAGGCCCTTGCCAAGAAGAAGAACATCCGCGTCCTCAAGGCCCCCGCCGCGCCCGCCGACCCCGTCGAGGTCAAGCCCATCGACGGCGGCGCCCTCCTCCAGGTCACCGACCGCCTCCAGGCCGACGGCGACGACCCCGCCAACTGGACCCTGGCGACGGGCGAGGCCCTGTCCGCCGAGGAACTGGCCGAGCTGGCCTTCGCCTGGAAGGCCTGCCGGGCCGTCAAGTCCAACGCGATCCTGCTCGCCAAGGACGGGGCTTCGGTCGGGGTCGGTATGGGGCAGGTCAACCGGGTCGACTCCGCCAAGCTGGCCGTCGAGCGGGCCGGTGCCGAGCGCGCGCAGGGGTCGTACGCCGCCTCGGACGCGTTCTTCCCCTTCCCGGACGGGCTGGAGATCCTCACCGCGGCCGGGGTGAAGGCCGTTGTCCAGCCGGGTGGTTCGGTCCGTGACGAACTGGTCGTCGAGGCCGCACAGAAGGCCGGCATCACGATGTACTTCACGGGCACGCGGCACTTCTTCCACTGAGCCGTGCAGCGGTGCCCCCGCCGAGGGGGCACCGCTCCGGGGGTGCGCTCAGGTGAGCAAGTTGCTGCAGCCGTTCACCCAGCGGTGGGAGGAGATGTTGTTGTTGGCGGGGTAGTCGCCCGTGAAGGAGTTGTCGCTGAGGTTGTCCGCGTAGTACTCGCCCGGCGCCAGGCAGGCGTAGCCGCCGCCGTAGTTGGACAGCCGGTAGAAGGCGACGATGTCGAGGTCGCCGATGTATCCGCTGTTCATGACCGACGAAGCCCTGTTGTTGTCGGAGCCCCGGAAGGCGCCACTGCTGTCACCCCAGAACGGGTCACTGCCTTGGGTACCGCCGAGATAGGTGCCCTGGCAGTCGAACCCGTCCCAGGCGCGGACCATGCCGTCCCGGCTGTCGGGCCACTTGGAGTTGCAGATCGGGCCCGCGTGGGCCGTGGTCGCGGTGGCGGAGACACCGAGCACCGCCAGTCCGAGAGCAGCGAGTGCCGCGGCTGCTTTGCGCATGTTGTCCTCCTGTAGAGAGATGTGTGGGACTGTGTTGGTCTGCATGGGAATGTGCGGTACGAGGCGGCTCGGCCGGGCCGTCAGGCCCGGGGGCCGACGATCCGCTTCGCCCGTGCCAGCGCGTCCCGCTGGATCCGGGCGATCGTGTGGAGCGCGTCGCCGTACTCGCTGTGCTCTTCGCACAACTTGGCGATGTGGTGGGCCAGCCGCTCCTCGGCGACCGACCTGAGAGAGACCTGCCGGGCGCACCTGGCGTCCGCGACGGCGGTCGTCCGTTCCGCCTCGAACGCCTCGGCGTCCTGCGGCTGCTCGGACTGTCGCTGGACGGCCTCCCGGGCCTGGCCCGGATCCGCGTAGGGGTGGCCGGCGCGTTTCATGCACGCTGCCCACCGCTCGACTTTCGCCGTGAACCGGGTGTCGTCCAGAACCTTGCCCTGGGCGAGGCCACGGACGCTGTTCGCCGTCTTGTCGGCGGTGAACCACGTTCCGAGGTCGCCGTACAACCGCTGTTCGGCCTCACCGGCGCAGCCGCCCACGCGCTTGCTGATCGTCTTGGTGCCCGGCAGGTCGGCCGAGACGACCGGTCCGCCCGCGCCACCGTTGAGAGCGGTGTCGTAGGCCCTGCCCTTTGTGTTCGACAGTGCGGCGCGATAGGCGATGTTGCGGTTGTCCTGCCGGGCCCGGTTTCCCTTCTCCGCGATGCGACTGCCGTATCCGTGCTTCCGCGCCCAGGCGATGTCGTCCTGGACATAGCCCACCGGGCGGAGTTCCTCCAGGGTCATCGGCCGGTGCTCGTGATAGGTGAAGCCCCGGCGTGACATGCAGCGCTTGACCAGGAGCTGTTCGGCGTCCTTCAGCCGCACCTCCTCCGCATACATCAGCGACTGCGGCGCCGCCTCGCGTTGCTGCTGAGTGCAGCCGGTCATGGCGGTCGAGACGACTGCCGCGACCGCGCACGCGGCAACGTATGCACGCTTCATTCCGCGTCCCCCCGCTTCGTCCTGATGCTGGCCCGCCGTTCGGCGGCGCCCACTCACCATGGCTTCCGGCGCGGGGCGGCGGAACCTCCCACATGAGAGGGTGGGAGGGTTCAGCAGGCCTCCGCCCACGTGTGGGACAGGGGGCGGACGCCCGCGGGCAGGTCGCGCCGCGTGCCGACCTCCACACAGCCCTGGCGGTCCCGCAGGGCACGCTGTCCGTAGTAGACGACGTCCACGAACGTCTCGCCCGCGTCGGTGTCGAGCCCGTTGTTGAAGACCGACCGGGCATCCGCGCGGCCGGCCCAACTGCAACTGACCGTTCCCCGCGCCCAGTCGGCGTCGTCACCCCACCAGGCGCACATGTCGCCCTGCCCGGCGGGCTCGGTGAAGAAGCAGACGTCGCCGGCCGAGCAGCGGTCGTAGCCGGTGGCCGTGGCGGAGGCGCCGAGGGAGGTGGGTGAGGCGTCGGCGGCGGTGTCCGCCTGGAGACCGGGCCCCGGTGACCGGCCGTCTCCCATCAGGGCCGTGATGCCGAGGCCGAGGCCCGCGAGCAGTGCCGTCGCCGTGGTGGTGGCCAGCATGACGCGGCCCCGCGGGCGAGGGCGGAGGCGCGGCAGGCGGGGGATGCGGTCGGTGCCCGTGGCCCGGGCCACGCGGCGCAGCAAGGCCGCCGTGTCGTGGGCGACGCGTTCCTCGTGCGTACGGGCGAGACAGTCGGTGATGATCTGCCGCCAGGCGGGCGGCAGTTCGGCGCTCAGGCGCAGTTCCTCGGCGCCGCGTGCGTAGCGCACCGCCGCGTCCCGGCGGGTGGCCGGGGTGGCGCCGGGCAGTGGGTGCGTGCCGGTGAGGGCGAGGTGGGCGAGGATGCCGAAGGCCCAGATGTCCGCGGTGGGGCGGATCTGCAGGCCGCGGGCGCCGATCTCCGGGAAGAGCAGTTCGGGCGGGGTGTGGTCGGGGGTCGAGAAGGCGGGGGCGTAGGCGTGGGTGCCGTCGAGTTCCGCGGCGGTGTTGAAGTCGGCGAGGCGTATGGTGCCGTCGTCCATGACGAGGACGTTGGCGGGTTTGAGGTCGCCGTGCACCCAGCCGGCCCGGTGCAGTTGGTCCAGCCCCTCGCAGACCTGCAGGAGCAGCGCGGACACGGCGTCGGACGCGGGGCGCCGCGACAGCAGCGTGTCCAGTGAGCTCCGCGCCAGCTCCAGTACGAGGACGGTGGCGCCGTCGAGTTCGGGGTGGCCGGGGTCGTCGACGGTAAGGGCCTCGTACATCCGGATGAGGCGTGGTGCGCGCAGCCGCTTGAGCAGGTCCACCTCCCGTTCGGCCAGGTCGCGCAGGTGGGCGAGTTGTCGTGGGGTGTGGGTGCCGGTGGGCAGGAACTTCAGGGCGACGCTCTGCGGCAGCGCGGCGTCTCCCGACGCGGCGCGGGCCGCGTAGACGGTGCCGAAGCCGCCCGAGGCGATCGGCTCACGGACCTCCCAGCGGCCGACGCGGTAGCCGGCCGGCACCTGGACGGCGTGCGGCCGGCCCGTCATCCCGTCACCCAACTGGGAGCGGCGGTGAGCACGACCAGGTCGTCCTCCCGTACGAGGTCGAACCGGAGCGCCAGCGAGACCAGCAACTCCTTCTTGCCGTTGAGGCGTGGCCCCGAGTCGGCGGTGGTGTCCGGGTCCGGCTTGAGCCGCAGCTTGACCGCGAGGTAGTTGATGTTCCACTGCACGCTGGCTCTGGTCGCCGTGGGCCAGGTGGCGCGCAGGCGCTCCACCAACGCCTCGGCGGTGGGCGGCGGGGCGTGCGGCGCGCCGCGCAGGCGAGGTTCGCACAGGGCGACCAGTACGGCGAAGTACCGCTTGGTGTGGTCCAGGGAGAACGCCGGTGCAGTGGTCGTTCCGGTCGGGGCGCCATCGTCGGACCCGTCGGACCAGCCGGTGGTGTCGAGGATCTCCTGGTGCGGGGCCCAGACTTCGAAGCCGAGCAGGTCGCCCGCGGCAGGCAGCACCACCCGGGAGAACTCGAAGGGGATCGGGGCGTCCACCCGGCCGGGCACGACCTTGATGTGCTCGCCCGCGCCCTCCGGGTTCTCCACCACGTACGTCTGGCGGGCACTGAGGTTGCTGAGCGTCCAGAAGGCACCGTGCGCGGTGATCACACCGGCGGCGCGGGACACTCCTTCGTGGGCGATCGGCAGACCGCCGCCCGCCACGCTCCTGCCGAACGCCAGCTTCTCACCGGATGCGAGCCTGCGGTGGTCCTCGGTACCGCGCGCGTCCGGCGGCACGACGATGATGCTGTGCATGGAGTCCCCCTCCCCCGGCTGACGGCCAGGGTAATTGGCAAAGCAGCCGGGAACTCAGCCTTTGAGTGGCGCGTGTGTCATGTGGAACTGCGCAGCGCGGCCCAGGTGTTGGGGCCCACCAGGCCGTCGACGTCCAGGCCCTTGGCGCTCTGGAACTGCTTGACCGCGGCCAGGGTGGCGTCGCCGAACTGGCCGTCCACGCCCGCGCCGCCGAGGCTGTAGCCGCGCCTTTCCAGCATGCACTGCACCTGTGTGACGCGCCGGTTCTTGTCGCCGTACCGCGTCAGTTCGGTGCCGGAGTAGTACGTGCACTGGGTGTTCCACGGCGGTTCGGCGGGCGTCGTGGCGGTCTCGGTCGGGGAGGTGCCGGTGCCGCCGCTTCCGTTGCCGGAGGTGGCGGTGACCGTGACGGTGGGCTGCGCACCGCCCGTGCCGCCGCCGGACCCGGACGCATCGCCGCTGCCGCCGGCTGCTCCGCCCGCGCCCTGTCCGTCCTCGCCTCGGTTCTCGCCCTTCTCCTTGTCCGTCTCCTCCCCTTTCTCCTTCTCCTTCTCCTCGTCGGAGGGGGAGGCGGAGGGGCTGGGAGAGGCGGAGGCCGGCTCGTCTGCGGGGGCGGTGCTGCTGGAGGTCGTCGGGGAGGCGGAGGCCGTTTCGCCGATCTCGGGGCGGGTGAGCAGGAAGGCGCCGACGGCGACGGCGATGACGGCGACGCCCGCGACGACGGCCAGGTACGGCTTCCGTCGCGATCTCCGGGTGCCGTTCTCGCCGTCGCCGGTGGTCGTCGTCGGAGCATGGGGGGACGCGCCGTACTGACCAGGTGGTGTTGACGGAGTGCCGTACCCGCCCGGAGGGGGGACCACGCGTTGTGCGGGAGCCCGAAAGTGGAAGGTCTGCTCGGCGGAGGCGCGTTCCAGTACCTCACTGGCCTGCTGCCGGGCGAGCAGCCGACCGCCCAGGGGCTCCTGCCAGGAGGGTGCGCGGCCGTGGCCGTACCCGGCGGCCGTGGCCGCGTCGATGAGCTGTCGCGGGGTGGGCCGTCCGGCCGGGTCCTTGGTGAGGCACGCCGACAGGAGCGCGGCCAACGCCGGGTCCGCCGCCGCGAGTTCGGCCATGACCTCCGACTTCGGCTCCTCGAAGGCGACCCGGTGCATCACGTCCACGCCGGTGCCGTCGCCGAAGGGGGCGTTGCCGGTGGCGGCGTAGACGAGGCTGCAGGCGAGCGAGAAGACGTCGGAGGCGGTGTCGCAGCGGCCCTCGCGCAGATACTCGGGCGACATGTAGGCGGGCGTGCCCACCCGGCTGCCGGTTGTGGTGAGGGCGCTGCTGTCCGCGGCCTGGGAGATGCCGAAGTCGATGACGTGCGCGCCCTGGAGGGACAGGATCACGTTGGACGGCTTGAGATCCCGGTGTACGACCCCGGCGGCGGCCAGCGCCGACAGGGCCTGCCCGAGGTCGGCGACCAGCCGCCACACCCCGGCCGGTTCCAGGACGCCGCACTCGCGCACGGCTTCGGCGAGGTTGAGGCCGGGCAGGTACTGCGTGGCCATCCACAGCAGGGAGTCGTCGAAACCGGTGCCGAGCAACTGGGGGGCGCGCGGGGTGTGAACCTGGGCGTGCACGGCGGCCTCGCGCTCGAACCGCCGCCGGAACCGGGGGTCTTCGGCGTACTCGGGCCGGATGACCTTGACGGCGGCCAGCCCCGGGCTGTCATCGGCGGGCCGGGCCAGGTAGACGTGGCCCATGCCGCCGCTGCCGAGCAGCCCGAGCGGGACGTACGGCCCGATCCGCCGGGGATCGGCGGCCTGCAGCGGCCTCGCACCCGCCTGGTTCAGGGCGGCGTCGCCGGTCGCCGGTGTGTACGGCGGCCCGGGTCGCTGGTCTGTCATGAGTCCCCCGACTTGCTCTTTCTTTCGCAACGTGCTCTCAGGCCACGCCAGTTTGCTGGTGAGAGGCTACCGTCCCGGCACCGGAGGGTGTCCCGGATGCGGCGGGAATGGGACGGGGGCGCCGTAGGGCTGTGCGACGGGGGCGGGGGCCGGCCGAGGCGCCGTGGTGCGCCGGGCACCGCCGACGGACACGGCCGCGGCCCCGATCATCAGGCCGATGCCCGCGAGGGCGGAGACGAGCACGTCGTCCGTCTTGTGCTGGTAGGTCCAGGCCTCGCGGGACACGCAGTCCTCTTTCTGGCGCGGTATCTGCGCGGTGCCGATGTTCGAGGTGGTGCACTCGTAGCGGAAGGCGGCGTTGCTCCGCCGGCCGTCACCCGCTTCGTCGAGCGCGTAGGCGAACATCCCGAGTCCGCCGAGCAGGAACAGGATCTGGAAGACGCGGGCTGCGGGATGCATGTGCGGGGAACTCCACTTGCGGCGGGGCGGGAGGGGGACGGGACAGCCGCGGTGAGCGTGGGAACGTGACGCTCACCGCGGCTGTGCGCACGGGTTCGACCGCGCACCCCTGTTCGCGGTCTCCTCCGTCAACTGTGCCGACTCCCCCCGGGGCGGCACACGGTCATCGTCGCGGAGGGGAGCGGAGGCCGGTACCTGTAACTTTTCAGGGTTGCCACCCCAGCGGGCTCAGGGAGGCTCAGGCCGCGTAGGAGCCCGTCGATTTCGCGTCGCTCCTGAAGTAGAACTGGAAGTGGGGTGTTGTCCTTGACGTTTGTAGTTGGCCTGGCACTGCCACCACTGCGGGGTTGGAAACAGACCTTGACGTAGCGGTTGGTGTTGGTCTTGATGTTGACGTCGGCGCAGTTGCTGCTCGTGACGATGTAGTACAGGTTGGGGTAGTTCGGGTACAGGTGGGTGCCCTCGGCCTTGTTGTAGCTGTTGGCGTTGGGGCGGGGCCGGGTACCTGTCCGCGAAGGCCGGCAGGTCGATGTCGAGGGAGGGGAGCGTGATGCCGTTCGCCTCCAGGGCGGTGCGGAGGTCTTCGACGCAGGCGTCGGTTTCGTGGTGGGGGTGGGGGTGCATGGGGTACGCCGCCGCCCGCGAAGAAGGACCCTGATGCGTCGATGAATGTCCCGTGCTTCTACGGCGCTGAGTTGCGCTACAGGCGGGAACAAGCCGGGCTGACGCTATAGCAGTTGGCCGAGGGCAGCTTTCGGGGGATCCCGTTCCTGAGCCAGATCGAGCGAGGGGAGCGAGGGATGCCGATGGATCTCGCCTGGGCGCCCACTGTCATCCCCGGCCTCCTGCAGACCGAGCCGTACATGCGGGTTCTCATGCGACACGCGAGGCCGTTGCTACCCCGGGAGCTGATCGAGCAGCGTGTCAGCGCGCGGCTGGCGCGTGCGGAGCTGTGGGACCGCGAGGAGCGGCCCACCTACTGGGGGATCCTTCGCGAGTCTGCTGTCCGGACACCGCTGCTGCCGCCGGAGCAGATGGCCGAGCAACTGGAGCACATCGTCAACGTGATCCGGGCCACGGAGCGTGCTTTGCAGGTCATCCCGCGAACCACCACCGGGCACCCCCTCATGCACGGCATGGCCAAGATCATGACTTTCGCCGACGCGCCGCCGCTGGTGTGGACGGAGGGCAGCTTCGACGGACGTCCCTGGTCTTGATCGAAGAAGCAGCGAGGAACTACAGAGATGAGAACCCCACAGGCCCCGTCCTCCTCTTCGGCGACGGGGCCTGGTCCCAGTTCGTCGGCGCGCTCTGGCGTCCCCGGTAAGCGCAGGGCCGACAGGTCAGGTGCAGTTGACCCACTTATTGGATGCGATCCCGTTCAGCGTGAACGTGGTGTTGTAGGTCATGTCCCAGGATTCTCCACGGCGGATCGTCGCGCTGTTGCCGGTGTAGTTCTTTCCGGTGTAGATGATGACGTCGCAGTAGTCGCCGTGGTTGTAGATGGACTTCACGTTTTGGAACGAGTTGTACGGTTCCGGGCGTAGGCACACAGCGCACCAGCGGGGCAGTCGGACTTGGCCGCCTGGGCCGGGGCTGCGCCCAGAGCAACTCCCAGGCCGGCAAGCAGCGCAGTGCCCGTGGCAATGGCCGCGGTGTGCGCCCCCTCCGGCCGGTGCTCAGTGGGCGAGGTCACCCTTGAACGTGTTGCTGGCGAAGTCCATGGAGATGCTGTACCTGGTGCCGTCCTTGACGTCGGTGGCGATCACGCGCCACTTGTTGAGGTCGTTCGACTTGTAGAACGTCTTCCAGGAGTTGCATGTCGTGCCGCCGGAGGACGGGTGGAAGCACACCCGCACATACAGCGGACTGGCGTTGCCCCAGGTGGTGAACTTCAGGTTGATGTCGTTGCACCGTGACGTGGTGGTGTAGGGACCGAAGCGGTGCTCGGCCTCGTCCGTTCCCATGTTGAAGGTCTTGCTGACCGCGCCCCCATAGCAGGTCGCGGCTGCCGCGGTCGACGCACTGCCGACCGTGAGCGCGCCGGCCGCCATGACCAGTCCACCCGCGACCGCCGTCAGCCGCTTCGCTGTCGTCTTCATGTCCTGTCTTCTCCTGTGGTCGATTGCGCGTGATCAGTGGTCGAGGGTTGTTCAGGCGGCGTAATTGGCCTGCACCCACGACTTGCTCTCGAAGTAGAACCGGAACTTGGTGCCGTCCAGCACGTTCTTGGCAACGACCGTCCAATTACTGGTGGCCGTCGTGTAGTTGCTCTGGCAGTACGCGGGCTTCGAACGGGGGTAGAAGCACACCTTGACCTTGCGATTGGGGGTGATGATGAGGTTTTCGATCTTGATGTTGATGTCGTTGCAGCGCGAGGTCGTGGTGTACCTGCCGGAGCTGGGGTAGTAGTGGTTCTCACCGGAGAAGTAGACCGCGCCGCCGTAGCAGGTCGCGGCGCTCGCGGTGGGGGCGCTGGCCAGCACCCCCGCGCCCGCGAGTGTGACCGCCGCCGTGAGGGTGGCCGCCGCCTTGCGTACCGTGCGTCCGGACATGGTGCTTTCCCCCTGTTTTTTCGGAAGTGTTCTGCTCTGTGCAGTTGAACGCGCTCAGACTAGGCGACCTGGCATCGGAGAGGTCCCTGTAACTTTTCAGGGTGTGCCTCAGGAAGGTTCGCACCCCCGCGATTGGGCCCTCTTCGATGCGGGCACCTTCGCTTCGGCCGCGCCGGAGTTCACTGCTGGTACCAGGCGGTCTTCAACGGTTTGTTGTTGCCGTCCCGGCTGACTGCACTGTCCCGCTCGTCCCGAATCGGTCGCGCGGGCGCCCGGGGACCCTGGAAAGTTTCAGGTTCCCCGCGACGCCCGCCCGCGCCACACTGACCGGCATGTTCACGAGCATCCGTACCCGGTCCGCCGCACTCGCGGGCGCCCTGCTGGCCGCCGGCCTGGGTGTCGCCACCGCCGCCGCACCCGCGCATGCCGCCAAGTCCGACTGCCCGGCCGGCGCGTTGTGCGCCTACACCCAGTCCAACTTCGCCGGAACGCCGGGCAAGGTCTACCAGAACAACGCGGACCTGACGCCGTACTACTCGTTCCGGAACGTCAAGTCCGTGTACAACCACGGCAACTCCTGCGACGTGACCATCTACACCGGTACGAACTACACCGGCAACCAGATGACGATCGAGCGCGGCGACGCCTACAACTTCGGCTCGGGCAGCACCTTCGTGCAGAACGGCATCAAGTCCAACAAGTGGGTCAACTGCGCCTGACACTCCGTCAGTTCCGCGTCAGACCTCCCCGGCCTTGCGCAGCGCGCTCCAGGTCCTCGGTCCCACGATGCCGTCCGCATCCAGCCCCACCCGCTTCTGGAAGGTGACGACCGCGGCGTGGGTCATGGGGCCGAAGATGCCGTCGGCCTCGCCGACTTCGGTGATGCCGTGCAGGTATCTGAGCAGGCACTGCGCCTCGCGAACCTGGCTGCCGCCCTCGCCCTGTTTGATGGTGAAGTCCCAGGTGCTGTTCCAGCCGGCGGTGTAGCCGCGGCCGTACTTCTCGTCCTCGTACATCGTGGGCTTCTCGCAGCTGGGCGGCGCCGCGGCGGCCGGGGCGTCGTCCAGCAGGGTGTAGGTCGCCGTCGTCGCGCTCAGTATCGCCGCCGCCGCGACCGCCGCGAGAAGCGCCGAACGGCGCCAGCGGCGGGGGCGCAGCCGGGGCAGGCGGGCCGAGCGGGAGGCGCCCGCGGCCTGTTCCACCCGGCGCAGCAGCGCACCGGTGTCGGGGACGCGGGCGGCGCGTTCGCTGTGCGTGGGGGCCAGACAGTCCCGGACGATCTCCCGCCAGGCCTCCGGGAGTTCGGCGGACAGCCGCAGCTCCTCGGCGCCGCGCGCATAGCGCATCGCCGCGTCGGCGCGGGCCTCCGTGCTGCCGCCCGGTAGTGCGAAGGAGCCGGTCAGCACGGTGTGCGCGAGGACGCCGAAGGCCCAGATGTCCGCGGAGGGGCGGACACGGGTGCCGCGCTCGTCGATCTCCGGCCACAGCAGTTCCGGCGGGGTGTAGTCGGGCGTGGCGAAGGCGGGCGCGTAGGCGTGGGTGCCCTCCAGCTCGGCGGCCATGTTGAAGTCGGCCAGCCGTACCGAACCGTCCTTCAGCAGCAGCACGTTGGCCGGCTTGAGGTCGCCGTGCACCCAGCCGGCGTGGTGCAGCTGGTGCAGGCCCTCGCAGATCTGGGCCAGCAGGGCGGGACCGGACGCCGGTTTCGGGTCGTGTGCCAGTACGGTGTCCAAGGAGCCCTCGGCCCGTTCGAGTACGAGGACGGTGGCGCCGTCGAGTTCGGGGTGCTCCGGGTCGTCGACGGTCAGGGTGTCGTACATCCGGATCAGCCGCGGTGCGCGCAGCTTGCCGAGCAGTTCCACCTCCCGTTCGGCCAGATCGCGCAGGTGGCGCAGCTGGCGCGGGGTGCGGGTGCCGGTGGGCAGGAACTTCAGGGCCGCCCGGGCGGGCAGCTGCGGGTCCCCCTCCCCGGCGAGCCGGGCGGCGTAGACGGTGGCGAACGCACCGGAGGCGAGGGGCTCGCGCACCTCCCAGGGGCCGACCCGGTAGCCCTTCGGGACGGGGACGGGGCACGACTGTCCGGTCACCGGGCCACCTCGCTCCGGGTCGCGGTGAGCATGGTCAGGTCGTCCTCGCGGACCAGGTCGAAGCGGAGCGCGAGCGAGACCAGCGACTCCTTCTTGCCGTTGACGCGCAGCCCGGGCTCGGCCGTGTCGGGGCCGGGGCGCAGGCGCAGCTTGAGCGCCAGGTAGTCGATGTTCCAGTAGACGGCCGAGCGGCTGACCGCCGGCCACACCGGGCGCAGCCGGTCCACCAGCTGCTCCACGGCGGGCAGCGGGGCGTGCGGTTCGCCGCGCAGGCGGGGTTCGCACAGGGCGGCCAGGACCGCGAAGTAGCGTTTGGTGCGGTCGAGGGCGAACGCCGGTGCGGTGAGGTTCCCGGCGAGCCCCTGGGGGGCCACGCTGCGGAAGGCGTGGCGCGGTGCCCAGACGTCGAAGGCGAGCAGGTCGCCCGCCGCGGGCAGCACCACGCGGGAGAACTCGAACGCTACGGGCGCCTCCACACGGCCCGGCGCGACCTTGATGTGTTCCCCGGCGCCTTCCGGGTTCTCCACCACATAGGTCTGGCTCTCGCTGTAGTTGGTCAGCAGCCAGAAGTTCCGGTGCGCCGTGATCTCACCGGCGACCCGGGGCACCCCCTCGTGCGCGATGGTGAGGCCGCCGTCCCGGTCCGCGCGGCCGAAGGCGAGCCGCTCACCGGTGGCGATCCTGATCTGGTCGTCCGTCCCGGCGCATGCCGGCGGCACCACGATGATGCTGTACACAGGTCGTCCCCCTGTCCCTGTTCGAGGAGGGCCAGGCCACCCTCCGTCGACCATCGGATCAGGGGCAGGGTAAGCGACGTGTGCAAACGGGGGCGAAGCTTCCCTCCGCCGTGGCGGGTCGCCGGGGAAACACGGGCGAAATCCGCCGGAGTCCTTCACCGGACATCCGGAACTGAGGCAGCGCCGGTTCGCGTACGACTGTGCACGCGTGGAGCGGCCTCCGGCCCTCCCCCGAGGGGACCGGAGGCCGTCGTCGCGTGTGATCAGCAGACGGGCAGGCCCGGGATCGGCTCGTAGTTGTTGCCGCCCGACACCTTGGTCGCCGGGAACCAGCCCCAGGCGTGGTGCTCGCTTCCGGTGTCGCCCTGGGTGTAGAGCCACCAGTCGTTACGGGCGTTGCCGACAGGTGGGTTGGGGTAGCTCGGGCTCTTCGTCTGGCAGAGGAACCAGTTGTTGCCCGCGTACAGGTAGCCGACCTTGTTGCGGTGCCAGATGATGTCGCCGCCCTGATAGTTGTGACAGTAGCGGGCGGTGTATGTGCGCCCCTCGGGGTCGGTCTTCGTCCCCGCGTTCCCCCAGCAGCCGTTCGGCGCCGCCGAAGCCCCCGTCGGTGTCAGTGCCACGGCGCCCGTGGCGAGCACGGCAGCGGCTCCCAGTGAGGCGAGCACGCGCTTCATGGCTGGTGTCCTTCCGGTCCTGCCACCCCCGTGGGTGGACACGCCCACGGTGACGCCGGCCTCGCGCGAGTGGTACCTCAGAACTCTCAGGGTCACTTCCGGCCGGGCGGCGTGTACTCCTTGAGGTAGTGCGCGACGCGGGTGGCGTAGTCGCGGTACTTCGGGGGAACACCGCCCGCGTTGTTCACCGACTTGTACGAGGTCCGGTAGGCGGCGGCGATCAGCACGCGGCGGTCGCCGGACAGGCCGGAGGCGTTCAGGCGAGGTTCGATGAAGCACAGGTAGCGGCCCACGGCCGGAATGGACTCTTCGGGGGTGAGCGGAGGCCTGGGGGTCTCCGACGCGGGGACACCGTCCGCGCGGATGTACCAGCGCAGGATGCTCGGCGTCCAGCGGGCGATGCCGTACTCGCCCTCCCCGCCCACGCCCGGGTCGGAGAGGTCCGGGTCGAAGTTGCTCTCCGCCTTCAGCAGGGCGGCGATCAGCGCGGGGGTGACTTCCGGCTGGACGCAGTCGTGGGCGGAGTCCACGATGAGCCGGCGGTAGGCCACCGGGACGCCCTTGTCCGTACGGAGTTCGGCGGCGCCGTAAGTGGCGGCCGTGACCTTCCCGGTCTCACCGCCGCCCGGGTCACCGCCGTCGGCCCAGGTGCTGATGCCGTAGCCGAGCGCGGACACCGCCACCACCGCGGTCGCGGCGGACAGCACCGTCGTACGGCGTGAGCGGCGGCGGGGGAGCAGGGCCCGCGGCAGCCGCGGTGAGCGACCCGTGCCGGCCGCGGCCTCCACCCGGCGCAGCAGGTCCTGGGTGGCGACGCGGTCCTCGTGCGTACGGGTCAGACAGCCGCGGACGATCTCCCGCCAGACGTCCGGGAGTTCGGGCGACAGCCGCAGCTCGTCGGTGCCGCGCGCATAGGCGGCGGCCGCGTCCCGGCGGGCCGACGGGGTGGCGCCGGGCAGCGGGAAGGAACCGGTGAGGAGCAGATGCGCGAGCACACCGAAGGCCCAGACGTCCGCCGACGGGCGGATCCGCCGGCCTCGCTCGCCGATCTCCGACCACAGCAGCTCCGGCGGCGTGTAGTCGGGAGTGGAGAACGCGGGCGTGTACGCGTGCGTGCCCTCCAGTTCCGCCGCCATGTTGAAGTCGGCCAGCCGGGCCGAACCGTCCTTCATCAGCAGCACGTTGGCCGGCTTGAGGTCGCCGTGCACCCAGCCCGCGTGGTGCAGTTGCGCCAGCCCCTCGCAGATCTGCGCGAGCAGCGCGGGCCCGGCGGCGGCGCGCCGATCCGCCGCTCCCGTCGCCAGCAGGGTGGACAGGGAGCCCTCCGCCTTCTCCAGCACGAGGACGGTGGCGCCGTCGAGGGCGGGGCTGGCCGGGTCGTCGACGACGAGGGTGTCGTACATCCGGATCAGCCGCGGCTGTTTGAGCCGGCGGTGCAACTCGACCTCGCGCTCGATGAGTTCGCGCAGGTGGGTGAGTTGGCGTGGGGTGCCGGTGCCGGTGGGCAGGAACTTCAGGGCGGCGGTCGCGGGGAGGGCGTCCCCTTCGACGCGCCGCGCCTCGTACACGCTCCCGAACGCCCCCGTGGCGATCGGCTCGCGCACCTCCCATCCGCCCACCCGGTACCCCCTGGGCACCGGCACGGCGTACGGCTCGGTCATCGGGCCACCCGTCCGGAGGCGGGATCCGTCAGGACGACGAGATCGTCCTCCCGGACCAGATCGAACCGGAGCGCCAGCGACACCAGCGACTCCTTCTTGCCATTGAGGCGAGGACCCGTGTCCGCCGTCTCCGGGCCGGGCTTGAGGCGCAGTTTCACGGCGAGGTAGTCGATGTTCCACTGCACGGAAGTGCGGGACGCGGCGGGCCAGTTGGGGCGCAGCCGGTCCACGACCTGGTCGACGGTGGGCAGCGGGGCGTGCGGTTCGCCGCGCAGCCGGGGCTCGCACAGGGCGGCCAGCACCGCGAAGTACCGCTTCGTACGGTCCACCGAGAACGCCGGGGCGGTCGTCGCCCCGTCCAGGCCGCCCTCGGAGCTGAGGTAGTCGTGGCGCGGCGCCCACACCTGGATCGCCAGCAGATCGCCGGCCGCGGGCAGCACGATCCGCGAGAACTCGAACGGGATCGGCGCGTCCAGCCGCCCCGGCCCGACCTTGATGTGCTCGCCGGCGCCTTCCGGGTTCTCGACGACGTACGTCTGCTCCCGGCTGAGGTTGCTCAGTATCCAGAAGGCGCCCTGCGCGGTGATCTCACCGGCTCTGCGGGACACCCCGTCGTGCCCGATGGCGAGGTCGTTGCCGGAAGCGGACCGACCGAAGCCGAGCCGCTCGCCGGGTGCCAGCCGGATCTGGGTGGGATGGTTCTCGTCCTCCGTGGTCGGCGGAGGTACCACGATGATGCTGTACAAGGTGCGTCTCCCCGTGCCTGACGGCTACCCACGCCAGACTAGGGCGACGCGGCCGGGCCGTGTCCCCCTCGAACAGGTGAGACACGGCCCTCGGCGGTGATTGGCGCGAACCGGACCCCGGTTGAGGGGGGTTCGGTGAGGAGGTTGTGAGGATCCCCGGAGCCTCAGTAACGCGGGCGCCGGAACCATTCCGCGCTGGCGCGCTTCGCGGCGAAGACGATCAGCAGGATGGCGGCGATCATGATGAGCAGCCCGAGGCCGTAGGCGGCGAGCATGAAGATGCCGGTGACGATGGCGAACGAGCCGTAGACGATGGAGCAGACCCGGACGGCGTTGCCGCCGTTGGCGTACTGCAGCAACAGCACGAGACCGAGGACCGCGAACACCGCGGCGAGCCCGATGAGGAAGACGACGACGCCCTTGCCCAGGTCGGCGATGCGCTCCGCCTCGGCGTCGCCGCTGATGCCCGCGGCGGCCATCTCCTGGTCCCACCGGGTCAGGAACCAGGCGTACATGCCCGCGATGATCACATGGGCGAGGACGACCAGGCCCAGCATGATCCGGGCTGCCTTGGTGATGCCCGGCATCATGGCGGGACCGGCCGGCGGGTAGCCGCCGTACGGCTGCTGCACCGGCGGAGCGGCCGGGTAGGCGCCGTACGGCTGCTGTGGCGGGGCTCCGGGCGGGGCCGCCTGCTGCGGGTAGCCGTAGCCGGGCGGGGCCGGCTGCTGGCCCTGGGGAGGCGGGCCGTAGGGGTTGTTCGGGTCGCCGAAGCTCATGGCGGTCCTTCCTCCGTCTGCTTTCCTGCGTGGGGACGACGCGTGGCACGGTTCGGAGGAAGGTTCTACGGTTGCGGTTCGTCCCCCCGGTGCTGCCCGCGACACTCGGCACTCATCGTTCTTCAGTGCCCTCTTGCTTGTCCAGCCGCATTCCATACGCGTTGTGCAAGTCCAGGACGTGCGGGTGTGAACGCAGTGATCCCCGGGCGGCGACAGCCACCCG
This sequence comes from Streptomyces sp. UG1, assembly GCF_049974585.1. Classification (NCBI taxonomy): domain Bacteria; kingdom Bacillati; phylum Actinomycetota; class Actinomycetes; order Kitasatosporales; family Streptomycetaceae; genus Streptomyces; species Streptomyces sp. UG1. Next base: position 31,328 of record NZ_JBNGGG010000001.1, read on the forward strand.
GGGATCACCTGTGAGCGTCAGCCGACGGCCGTCAGAGCAGGCCGAGGGAGCGGACCGCCTCGCGCTCCTCCTCGAGCTCCTTGACGGAGGCGTCGATACGGGCGCGGGAGAACTCGTTGATCTCCAGGCCCTGGACGATCTCGTACTTGCCGTCCTTGGTGGTGACGGGGAAGGAGGAGATCAGGCCCTCCGGGACGCCGTAGGAGCCGTCGGACGGGATGCCCATGGAGACCCAGTCACCGTCGGCGGTGCCGTTGACCCAGGTGTGCACGTGGTCGACGGCGGCGTTGGCGGCGGAGGCCGCCGAGGAGGCGCCGCGGGCCTCGATGATCGCCGCACCGCGCTTGGCGACGGTCGGGATGAAGTCCTCGGCGAGCCACTTCTCGTCGTTCACGACCTCGGCGGCGTTCTTGCCGGCGATCGTGGCGTGGAAGATGTCCGGGTACTGGGTGGCGGAGTGGTTGCCCCAGATGGTGAGCCGCTTGATGTCGGAGACGGTCGAGCCGGTCTTCTTCGCGAGCTGGGTCAGCGCGCGGTTGTGGTCGAGGCGGGTCATCGCGGTGAAGCGCTCGGCCGGTACGTCCGGCGCGGCGGCCTGCGCGATCAGCGCGTTGGTGTTGGCCGGGTTGCCCACGACCAGGATCTTGACGTCGTCCGCGGCGTGGTCGTTGATGGCCTTGCCCTGCGGCTTGAAGATGCCGCCGTTGGCCTCCAGGAGGTCACCGCGCTCCATGCCCTTGGTGCGGGGGCGGGCGCCGACGAGCAGGCCGACGTTGGCGCCGTCGAAGGCGACGTTCGGGTCGTCGGTGATGTCGATGCCCTGGAGGAGGGGGAAGGCGCAGTCGTCGAGCTCCATGGCCGTGCCCTCCGCGGCCTTCAGCGCCGGCGTGATCTCCAGGAGACGCAGCTTGACCGGCACGTCCGCGCCGAGGAGCTGGCCGGAGGCGATGCGGAAGAGCAGGGCGTAACCGATCTGGCCGGCCGCGCCGGTGACGGTGACGTTCACGGGAGTGCGGGTCATGGCGTTCTCCGTATGACAGCTGGCGGTGGGGCGTCTCTGCCCCGATGATCGATCTCTTGGCGTCGAGAGATCCACCGGTCAGGCTATCGCGCATCCGGGATCTCGCACGGCCGGGCCCGTGTGGCCCACCCCACAGAATGACCACGAGTACGGCGAAAGGGGGCGGCCGCCCGGTCCGGGAGAGGAAAACGGGGCGGCCGCCTGGTGGGGGTACCGATGACCGGACTCCCGTGGGGGTACGGTGCGCGTTCCCACTCAGCGGCCGCCCATTCGTCGCCGTCCGGATTCTTTGCCCGCGGCTGTCGTTACTGCGTGCAGCCCTTCTGGCCTGCGGCCAGCGTCGCGCAGGCGATCGCCTCGCCGGCGTCCTTCACGGCCACCATCGGCGTGTAGGCGATCGTGTCGCCGGCCGCCGTGATCGGCCCGGACTCCTCCTTGGCCTTGCCGGCCGTCACGACGACCTCGTCGCCCTGCGCGGCATGCGTGACCCGTCCCCACGCGGCGCCGCAGGTCTCGCTGTAGCGCACCTCGACCACGGCCGTGCCGACGGTCGCGGTCCTGGCGGTCGTCACGAGGTCACCGCTGCACCCCATGGCCTCCGCGTCCTTGCCGGTGCAGGAGTCGCCGCTGCACTTCACGCCTGGCGGCAGATCGGGGTCGGTCGAGGCGGTCGGCGAGGGCGACTTGGCGACGTCGTCGCCCTTCTTGTCGCCGCCGGGGTCGGTGAGGTAGAACACCGCCGCGATCACGACCAGCACACCGACGACGCCCGCGAGGAACATCGTCAGCCGCCGCTTCGCACCGCCGGCGCCACCTGGGGAACCGGCGCCGGGACGGGGGCCCTGCGGGGGTTCGCCGTACGCACCCGGCGTCCCGGGCGACCACGCCGGTCCCGGCTCCGCCCCAGAAGCCCCAGGAGCCCCGGAGACCCCGGACACTCCGGGCGCCCCCGACGCTCCGGGCACCCACGACGCACCCGGCGTCTCCGCCGCTCGCCCCCCTGCCTGCGACGGCCCCCGGTACCCCGCCAGCCCCCACGAGTTGCCCTCGGCGGCCCCGCCCTCCCGGACGTCACCGCCGCCGGCTCCCCGTACCGGAGCGTCCTGGACCGTCGAGTCCCGTGCCTCCGGCGCCTTCGGCTGGACCGGCACCGACGGCGGCACGGTGGGTGCCACGCCCGCCGGGCCCGCGACGCCGGGCGTGGGCGCCGCCGTGGCGCTCGAGCCGCGGCGCGAGCCCTTGCCCGCCTTTGCGCCGCCCTTGGCGTTCGCCGGCGGCGCGCCGAACTCGCTCAGCGCCGCGCGGGCCTGGGAGATCCGGATCGCCTCCATGGTCATGTCGTGACGCATCTCCGAACGGCTCCACGCCCGTTCGGCGAGCTCCCACATGGTCGTCAGGTGGACCGGATTGGTGCCCGTGACCTCCGCGAGCGCCACGATCGCGCCCTTGGGCGCGAGCAGCCGCCCGTTCAGATACCGCTCCCACGACGTCTTGCTGTATCCCGTGCGGTCGGCCACCGCCGCGACACTCAGGCCGCTGCGGTCCACGAGCCGACGCAACTGGCTCGCGAACTCCCTGACCTGCGGATCGAGTTCATCCGGCAAGGCCCTCCATCGAGGCATTGCTTCCCCCCTCTTCCCCCCGGTTGGTGCTGGTGTTTCTCGCGTTCCCCGCGCGTGACGCCGTCCGCGTCGTCCAGTGTTCCACCAGCTTCCCTCTACAGCCGACACAACCCTGGCAGTAAGCCCTTACGGGCGAACGGGACGCCCCCGACATCCCGATCGGTCACGCTAGACCGCATACCCAACGACTTCCTTGCACATCCTCGAACTTGTCAACACATCGACACACAGAAAGCACATACAAGAACACTCATGTCACACACGCCATATGCGGGTGACTCGGACACTTGAGCCTCGTTGTGATCACCCCAGCGCAACGGCCCCGACCACCGCCGCCAGCACCAGCGTCACGGCGAGCGCCACGGCGACGACCAGCAGCCGGCGCGACGGCGGCCCGGACTTCTTCGGCGGCGCGTCCCACCAGGGCAACGTGGGATCGTCCTCGTACTCCTCGCCCTCGGCCGGCGCCGCGCCCTCCGGCTTCCCCGGCGCCGTACCCTCCGGCCTCCCCGGCACCGCGGCCGGCTTCGGCCAGGCCCGCACCGCGAGTTCCCACCGCACCTCGAAGCGCTCGGCCTCCTCCTTCTCCACCCCCGCGACCCGGCACAGCGCGGCGACCGCCTGCCGGGGCGGGGGCTGGGTGGCGTTGAGGTAGCGCTGCCAGGAGGACTTGCTGTACGCGGTGCGCGCGCCCAGCGCGACCAGACTCAGGCCCGTACGGTCCTTGAGCTGCCGCAACTGCTCCACGAAGTGCCGCACCTCCAGCGGCAGATCGCCGGGCAGCGGCTGCCACGCACCCATCGCTCACCTCCGAACCAGACCCGATCGGGTGACGACACGACACGGCGCGTCGGTTCCCCGACGTGCGCGACGTAGCGGAACGGTCACCTCCGTGCCACAGCAGACTGACAGCCGTTGAACAGCCCCTTCACCGTGCCCGAGGGTTGACGCAGACGGCGGTCCGTCCTTCCTCGGGGGAGAGGACGGGCCGCCGTCATGTGCGGTGCTTCAGCTCTCCACCGTGAAGTGCAGCGCGTCCTTCAGGAACGGGAGTCTCAGCAGCGGGTCCGGCTGGGCCATCAGCGCCAGCAGGACGATCGCGAGGCCCAGTACGCCGTACGTCACTATGTCGGTGAAGCGGGAGCGCACCGCCAGCATGCCGACGCTCGGCAGCAGCCAGCGCATCACCGCGCCGACCAGCAGGGCGCTGCCGATCAGCAGGGTGCCGACGCGGAACACGTCGAGCGCGGTGACCAGCAGACCGACCCCGACCAGCCCCAGGACCACCAGGACCGGCCACTGCCGGGCCGGGGCCGGCAGGTCGCCGGGCGCCGCGCGGCCACCGCCCTCGGGGCGTGCCGTGTCCCTGGTGAACAGCGGAAAACGGCGGGTGGCGCGCCGGGGCGTGCCCTGCGCATCCGGCGCACTCACCGAATCCCGGACGCCGACGTCCCCGACGTCCTCGATCTCCTCCGCCTTCTCGGAGCCCGCCTCAGCCGACACTGCGCTCCGCCGCCTCGACCACGTTGACCAGAAGCTGCGCCCGGGTCATCGGGCCCACGCCGCCGGGGTTCGGGGAGATCCAGCCGGCCACCTCGGCGACGCCGGGGTGGACGTCGCCCACGATCTTGCCCTCGGCGTTGCGCGAGACACCGACGTCGAGGACGGCCGCGCCCGGCTTCACGTCCTCGGGGCGGACCAGGTGGGCGGAGCCCGCGGCGGCGACGATGATGTCGGCGCGGCGCAGATGCGAGGCCAGGTCGCGGGTGCCGGTGTGGCACTGGGTCACGGTGGCGTTCTCGCTGCGCCGGGTCAGCAGCAGCGGCATCGGGCGGCCGATGGTGACACCGCGGCCGACGACCACGACGTCGGCGCCCTTGATCTCGACGCCGTGCCGGCGCAGGAGGGTGAGGACGCCGTTGGGGGTGCAGGGCAGCGGCGCCGGCTCGCCCAGCACCAGCCGTCCGAGGTTCATCGGATGGAGCCCGTCCGCGTCCTTGGCCGGGTCCATCAGCTCCAGGATGCGGTTCTCGTCGATGCCCCTGGGCAGCGGGAGCTGGACGATGTAGCCGGTGCAGGCCGGGTCCTCGTTCAGCTCACGGACGACGGCCTCGATCTCCTCCTGGGTCGCCGTGGCGGGCAGTTTGCGCTGGATGGAGGCGATGCCGACCTGGGCGCAGTCGCGGTGCTTGCCGGCGACGTACTTCTGGCTGCCGGGGTCGTCCCCGACCAGGATCGTGCCGAGGCCGGGCGTGACGCCCTTCTCCTTCAGCGCCGCCACGCGGGCGGTCAGGTCGGACTTGATCGCGGCTGCGGTGGCCTTGCCATCGAGAATCTGGGCGGTCATGGCTCCCATCTTCCTGGATGACGCCCTCGCTGTTCCAATCCGGGTCCGCACCGGCCCCCGGCATCTCATCTCCGCCCGTTTCCGCCCATGATCGATGATGTTGCACTTGCACAACACATAGGGAATGCGGCTGGACAACAACTCGCCACTGCCACCTACGATGAGCGCCGCAGTACTGCGGTCCGTGTTCGGGGGGCAAACCGCTCATTTCGTGTCGTTCCTCCGTGCAATCCGCGTCGTCCCCATGTATGCAACGGAGGAATTCGGCCATGAGTTTCGGCTCGCCCAACGACCCCTACGGACAGGGGCAACCACAGCCGGGTTACGGCTACCCCCAGCAGGGCCAGCCCGGCCAGCCCGGCCAGGGCTACCCCCAGGCGCCGCAGGGCGTCCCGCCGCAGCAGGGTTACGGCTACCCGCAGCAGCCGGGCTACCCCGGCGGTTACCAGCAGCAGCCCGGCTACCCCGGCGGTTACCCGCAGCAGCCCGGCTACGGCGTCCAGCCGCCGTACGCGCACTGGGGCCTGCGCTTCGCGGGCACCCTGGTCGACATGCTGGTGTTCGCGGTCCCCTACATCCTCGTCGGCGTCGGGGTGGCCAACCGGAACTCGGCCCTGATGATCGTCGGCTACATCGTCATATTCGGCATCGCGATCTGGCAGCTCATCATGGAGGGCCGCACCGGCCAGACCCTCGGCAAGAAGGCGCTCGGCATCCGCCTGGTGAAGGAGGCCACCGGCCAGCCCATGGGCGTCGGCATGGCGTTCGTGCGCCGTCTCGCCCACTTCCTGGACGGCATCGCGTGCTACATCGGATACCTGTGGCCGCTGTGGGACGCCAAGAAGCAGACGTTCGCCGACAAGGTCTGCTCGTCGATCGTGATCCGCGCGAACTGAGCACGGGTCACGGCGCCTGCGCTCCATTTTTCATCCGTGATCCCCGGGTGGCCGTAGCCGCCCGGGGATCCGTGCGTTCTTACCCTCGATTCAGGTGACCGGTGTCACAGGGGTGGCCTATGCTGGTCGATCCTGGCTGGTCAACCGCCCTGTGGGGTGGGGTAGTTGGCCGGGGTCAGCGGCGACGCGCTGACTACCTCTCACCAATTGGTCTGCATCGGGGGACGATCCATGGCCCAGCCGCACCTGCCGCCTCAGCGCGCGGACGCGCCGCGACCCGGAGCGCGCCCTCCGGTCGAGCCGTGGCGGAGCGAGGCGTGCCGGCTGCTGTGCGCCGGGACGTATATGCACGTCGGGTTCCGCGACGCGGTGATCGACGAGCTGTATGTGCATCGCGAGCGGTTCGCCGCGCCCTCCTACGGCTTCGACGCGGCACGCGTCCTGGCCCACGCCCTGCGGGCCCGCCGCCAGGAAGTGGCGTGGGCGGCCGGGATGATCGGCCTGTGGGTGGTCGCGGCGGCGATCGCCAAGCAGCTCATCCTGATCGTGATCTGGCCGATCCTGCTGATCGCGCTGGGCCGCCGGCTGAGCGGCGCCCGCGGCTTCGACGCGAGTTTCCCGCAGTTCGCCCTGATCAGGCGTGGCCTCGCCTTCGTCATGCGCTGGTACGGGCGTATCGCCCTGTTCTTTGCGTACTACTCCCTGATCGGTCTGCTCATCTCCGGTCCCGACGAAGACGAATACGCGTCCGATCCGTACGGCGGCTCCGGGGGCAGCCTCCTCGGCGTGTCGGAAGGCGACGGCCTCGGGGATCTCTTCGACCTGTTCGTGGGCTCGTCGGGCGACCGCGTCTCCGCCGCCTGTCTGCTCGTGCTGCCGCTGCTGCTCGCGCTGCTCAGCGTGGGGCAGCGCGATCAGGTCGCGCGGACCATCGCGGGCGAGCTGTCCAAGGCGCGGTTCGGGGACCTCGCCGGCGACCCCGCCGAGGCGGCGACCGGCCACCGGTTCCGCGAACTGAGCCGCCGCATCCGGCAGGAGCAGCACGCGCCGCTGATCCTGTACGCGAAGTCCGATCCCTTCCGCGGCGCGGGAGTGCCGTTCGAACCGTGGTCCCTCTCCATCGAACTCCGCCCCCGTGACACGGGCGACGGCGACTCGCCGCTCGACGCCCTCACCAAGCCCGGGGCGACGGCCACGCCCGCGGAGCCGCTCGACAACCACACGGTCCTGGAGAAGATCAGGCCGCTGGTGGAGCAGCTTCAGGAGCCCTCGGCGCGCCGTTCGCCGCAGGCCGCCGACGCCGTGCTCGACCGGCTGCGCGAACTCGTCGTGGACGAGTGCGTGTTCCTGCCCGCGGAGGGGCTGCCGGGCCGGATGGCCTTCCCGTACACGCCGGACACCTACGCGATGCACCGCGCCGACTCCGTGGAGGAGGGCGGCGAGCAGCGAAGGCACTTCCTGCGGGTCCGTGTCGGCGGCTGGGACGAGGAGATCGTCGTCACCGTCTTCGTCCGCGTCCACACCCAGGGCGGGATGCTGATGCTGGAGGTCGCGCCGCATGTGCTGCCGCCGGTCAACCCGCTGTTCGCGACCGCCGACCGGATGGCCCACGAGCATCTGCACCGCGGCGGTCTCGGCCGCTACGTCTTCGCGCTGCTGCGTATCCCGGCCGTCACCGGCGACGCCCTGCGCGTCCTGGTCCGCGCCGTCGCCCAGCAGTGGCGGCAGGCCACCGGCGTCCATGCGGACACGCTGCCGGACGGGCCGGGTGTCTGCGTGCGGGAGCTGGGCGCGGATGACGAGGCGACCCTCTTCCAGGAGATGGACATCGCCCGCTATCTGAAGTCCATCCAGGACCGGATCGCGGGCGGGGTGCGCCAGGCGCTGTGGAACGCGGGGTACGACATCGCCGAGTTCGAGCAGAAGGTCACCAACGTGTTCAACAACAGCGGGACCTTCGTCGGGGGCTCGGTCCAGGGCAGCGGGATCGCCATCGGCAAGGACAGCAGGGCCACCGCGACGGCGGGCAAGCCGTCCGCGGGGTCGTCGTCGGGCACCGCCGGCGGGTCGAAGTAGCAGTCATGCGAGCAACAGCAACGGAGGATGACATGAACCAGCCGCCGACGGGCGACGGCCAGGGCTCCGGCACGTATGTCGGGGGATCCGTCACCGGCAACGGCATCGCGGTCGGTGCGGGTGCCAGCGCCAGCTATACGTCGATGTCGGCCCCGGCCGACGCGGCGCACCAGGCGCTGCTGAAGGCCGTCCACGATCTCGCCGAGGACCTCAAGCGCTACCCGGTCACGCCCGAGACGCAGGAGCTCTCCGCGAGCCTGGAGGAGGCCGAGCAGCAGGTGACCGGCACCGGACGCGCCCAGCCCGGCGTACTCGACCGGCTTCGGACCGCCCTGGAGGCGGCGAGCGGCGTCCTCGGCGCGATCACGTCCGCCACGGCGCTCGGTACGGCCGTGGCCGGACTCCTCGGGGGCTGAGCGATGGGCGGCGGGGGCGCCGGCGAGGTCCGGTGGAACAAGGACACGCAGTCGTGGGAGCAGGTGGGAACGGGCGGCCACTCCGCTCCGCCTCCGCCGCCCGCCTGGCCGCCGACGGCCCCGGGGCCCGGGGGAGGAGCGCCGGGCGACGGGGAACCGGCGGGTGGCGCGGCCGCCCCGCCCACCTGGCCGCAGCCGCCCTCCCTGCCGCCCGGGGACCCGCGTGGCCGCCGGGGCAGGGTCATCGCCGCCGCGGTCGCCGCGGCGGTCGTGGTCACCGCCCTGGCGACCTGGCTGGTGGTCCACGTGGCGGGGGACGACGAGGGCAACAAGGCGGGCGGTGTCCCGTCCAGCACCGTCGGCGTCTCCCAGGACGACGAGACCGAGCCGTCCCCTGACGCCTCGTCCGACACGGCCGTACCCTCCGAGGACCCGCTCACCGCCGCGTCCGAGTCACCCGAGGTGCCCGCCGGATACCGGCCGGTCGACGACCCCTCGGGCTTCTCCACGGTCCTCCCCGAGGGCTGGACCCGCAGTTCGCGGGACGGCGGAGACGTCGTCTTCTACACCTCGCCCGACAAGCGCGGCCTGGTGCAGATCTTCGAGGTGGTCGAAGCCGGTTACACCCCCGACGACGCCCTCGACGTCGCCGTCGACAGCCTCTCCGGGCAGCCCGGCTTCACCGAGATCAGCCGGGGCTCCGTCCCGGAGGAGACGTACGCGAGCGAACTCGTCTACGAGTACGACAGCAAGGAGATCGGCGAACGGGTGCGGGCCGTCGACCGGGTCTTCCAGACCGACGACGGCCGTCTCTACGCGATGGTCGTGCGCGGCACGACGGACGACTGGGCGCGCACGCAGGAGACGCTGGAGATCGCCAGGGCAGCCTTCACGCCGAGCTGAGACCGCCGTCGGACACCCCGTCCGCGACTCCAAGAACCCTCACCTCGCCACCACCACTCCATCACCCCGCACACGGCCCAAACCCGATTTCTCGCCAACTCTCCCTTCATGGGCCGAATCCCGGTACGGGCTCGGTGACTTGTTCGGTCGACGTGTCTGACCTCACAGCCGGTCCTTCGGGTGCTGGAGTGGTGCATACCACCTGTGCTGGTCACCGAGGGCCGGGGTGCGGTAGGGGCGGTTGGCGATCGGGCGACCAACCTGGCATTCCGCAACTACCGGCCAGTACCCCTGGTATGGCGCAATCCACTCGGTGTGGACCTTCGCCCTGCCACCATCAACACCCATCGAAAATCCAGGCGTCGGGACAGCGGCGGGGGACTGGCCATGGGGTTGCTCGGAAATGAGCTGGCGTTCGCACACACGCTGACTCCCCAGGAGCGCGAGAGCGTCATGGCTCTCGGCCATCGGAAGAGCTATCCGGCCGATGCGCATCTGCTCACCGAGGGCGACCGTTCCAGTCACGTCGTGATCATCATTCAGGGGTGGGTGACCGTATCCGTGGTGACGGACCGAGGGGCCACCCGGCTGATACTCGGCCTGCGCGGCCCGGGTGAACTGCTCGGCGAGATGGCCGCGCTGGACCAGCATCCGCGCAGCGCCACCGTGCGCGCGCTCGGCCCCATAGAGGCCCAGGTCATATCCGGGGACGCCTTCCGTCGCTTTCTCGCCCTGCACCCCCGGGTGAGCGGTCTGGTGATACGTCAGCTCACCGGCCGGCTCCGCAGCGCCGACCAGGAGCGGTCCGCGCTCGCCTCCCTCACCGTGCTCCAGCGCCTGGCCGGCCGGCTCGTCGAACTGTCGGCAGTCGACCCCTCCGGCCCGTCCGGCCGCCCCTACGTCCCGTCCGCGGCGGGCCCCTCGAACGGCCCCGCGACCGCCGGCCCCGTCGTCCAGCTCGCCCAGGACGAACTGGCCGCCACGATAGGGGCCACCCGCGAAGCCGTCGCCAAGGCCCTGCGGCTGCTGCGCACCCAGCACATCGTGCGCACCGGCAACCGGATGGTGGAGATCCTCGACCCCGCGCTGCTCGCGCTCCTCGCGGACGGTCATCAGGAGTAGGCACAGGAGCAAACCCACGCCCCGCCGTGTGTAAACGGCTACAGACGCTTCTCACTCCGGGCTCGACCCTGAGTCCAGCCGGCCTTTTTCGGCAGCACGAACCACTACGAAAAGCCACGAACCACCTTCTTCGGCAAGCGAACAGAACACGCAGGGGGCACGGGTGAACCACGACGCAGCGGAACTCCCCGAAGCGCACTACGAGTTGGTGATCAGCGTCGACGCGAGACGCTCCGGCGAGTACGACGACGTCGACAAGCCGCGGATGCGCGCCCGGATCTACCGGGTGCTGGACACGGCGTTCACCAACGCCAAGGTCCGCAGGGACGCCGTGCACCTGGAGGACCGCGGCGACGGCGTGCTGGTGTCCGTGGCGGGCCGGATCGCGGCCGGCCGGCTGCTCGGCCTGTGGATGGTCGAGGTGCACGAGAAGCTGCGGGACGAGAACCGTGACCTCGCCACCCCCCTCGGGCTGCGGATCGGCATGCACGTCGGCCCGGTCCGGCACGACGGGCGGGGCATCAGCGGACGCGCCGTCGACCTCGCCTGCCGGCTGGCCGACTCCTCCGTCGCCCGCAAGCTGCTCGACGCCGAGAAGGCCGATCTCGTGCTGGTGACCTCACAGTCCCTGTACGAGGACGTGGTCAGCGCCGGCGGCAAGTTCATCGAGCCCGCGCACTACGCCCCGGCCCGACTGGAGCTCAAGGAGGGCGAGGTCACCGCCTGGTTCCGGCTTCCCGGACGGCCGGCTCCGGAGATCCCCGGGGCAGAGCCGGCGTCCGTCGGCGGTTCCCTGCCCGCCGACGACGACTTCGACGACGAGGCCGACGACGGCGAGGAGTTCGAGGGCATCGGCGACGAGATGTCCGGCCATCGGCCCGCTCGCGGCGGGATTCAGTACCACGTCAACGGCGACCTGGCCCACAACCACCACAACGAGTACCAGGGCGACGTGCACATCGGCCGGAACACCGGCCGCGAGGCCGGGAAGGGAAGGGGCCGAGCCGGGTGAGCGACGACGAGCAGGCGGGCGGGGCGGGGGGCGACGCCCCCGAGGAGCCCGCCGGGGGACGGTCGTCCGACGACGACAAGCACGACAAGAGGGAACGGCACGGCCAGGATGACGGCGACTCCGGCCGTGAGAACTCCGCCGAGGCCGAGGGCGAGGAGGCGGAGAAGGAGAAGGAGCGGGAGAGGGAACGCGAGCGCGCCGCCGGGCGGTTCAAGGCCTACACCCGTGACCCGCTCGCCGAGGACGAGGGCGAGGAGGGGCCCACCGACCTCGCCGCCGCCGCCCGCACCCGCCGGGCCGTCCGGACGCTGTTCGAGGTCGGCGGGGACCTGAACCGCATCGACCGCTCGTACATCAACCGCGCCCACATCGGCGACAACATCAACCTGCTGCTGGGCGCCCGCCGCGCCCTGCGCAGCGGCCCCGTCCCCGAGGACGAGCTGCGCAGGCTGCGCCGGGCGCATGTGGAGCCGGAGGGGTACGTACGGCTGCGCACCGCACTGCGCGCCCGGCGGCTGCTCGTCCTCGGCGCCGCGCCCGGCACGGGACGTACCAGCACGGCGCTCTCCCTCCTCGACGAGGTCACCACACCCACGGCCGACGGCCCCGAGCCCGTCGACCGCGTGCGCCGAGTCGATTCCGAAGGCGGCATCCGGCAGCTGGCCGAGACGCTCGACGGGGACGGCGGCCAGGCGTGGCGCGGCACCGGCCATCTGCTGGAGCTGTCCCTGACCCGGCCCGACGCGCTGCCCCCGGACGAGATGGACCTCGACGAACTCGCCGCGGCCCTGGCCCGCCGCGAGGCCTTCGCGGTGATCGTGGTCACCGTCGGCTCGGCGGCGAACCCGCTGCTCGCCGGGCGGTACGGGATGCTCTGTCCGCCCGCGCCCACCGGGGAACTGCTCACCACCCGGCTGCGCGAGCGGCTGGAGGAACGTACCGGCCAGGCGCGCGAGGGCGACACGCCGCTGGACGAGCTGCTGGCCCGCGCGGAGCGGCTCGCGGGCGGCGACGAGGTCACGGAGGCGGTCGGGCTGGACGATCTGCGCCCCGCCGAGGCCGAGTTGCTGGCGTCGCTGCTGGCCGGGCACGTGGTGGGGGACGTCCCGTACGACGATCTGCTGTCCGGCTGCCGCAGCATCGCCGCCGGGCAGGCCCAGGAGTGGTTCGCCGGCGTGGACCGGGCGCTGACCGCGCTCCCGGCGGAGGCGGAGCGGGCCGACCTGGGGCGGGCGCGGTCGGGGACGGCCACCCTCTTCCACCCGGTCGCCTTCCGGATCGCGCTCGCCGTCCTCGGCGGCGCCTCGCACAGTGCCGTGGCCGCCGCCGCCCACCTGCTGACCTGGGAGCTGTCGGTGCAGTCCGACCCCGACAGCACCCCGGCCCGCCCGCTGTTCTGCGACGACCCGGAAGCCGACGTGGCGCTCTCGCGTGCGCATTTGAGCGACGGCAAGGTCGACGTGGACGGCCACGACGTGCCCGCGCGGCTCATCTACTACCGCGGCAGCGCCCTGCCGTCCGCGGTGCTGACCGAGCTGTGGGACCGGCACTTCCCGGTGCGGGCGCCGGTGGTGCGCTGGCTGCGGCTGCTGGCGGACGATCCGCGCTCGCAGGTGTGGATGCGGGCCGCCGTCGCCGCCGGGGAGCTGTGCGTACGGGACTTCGACCACGGCTACACCGAGCTGGTCCGCCCGCTCGCCGAGTCCACCACCAACCGCCGGCTGATCTTCGCGGCCACCACGCTGGACCAGGCCGCCGGCCACGACTCGCACCGCAGGACGGTGCACAGACTGGTCGGCGACTGGAGCCGGAAGGGCACCGCGTCACAGCGCTGGACCGCGGCGTGGGCGCTGGGCTACGGCAACGCCGCCGCCACGACGGACGACACCCTGGACGCCTTGGCGCGGATCGGGGTCCGCGACGACGGGGAACTGGTCTCGGTCGCCTCCCACAACGTCGTACGGCTGCTGGTGCTGCCGGATGCCGCCGAGGTGCTGGCGCGGATGGCCGAGTGGACCCACCACAAGCGCGAGCCGTACCAGGACCTGGGGCTGGCGGCCACCGTGCGGCTCTCCCTGACGACGGTCGACGAACTGCTGATGGACCCCGACGCGCAGCTCGACGACAGCGCCTCCCCCTGGGGGGACCGCGGGGACTGGCCGGTCTCGCTCGCCCTCGCCGCGATCCGGCCCGGACTCGTCGAGCCGATGGCCGACCTGATGTGGACCGCGCTGAACACCGCCCGGTCCAAGGACGTGGCGATGGACGCGCTGGAGGAACTGCTGCGCTCGGCCGAGCGCAAGGACGGCACCGAGTGGACCCGGCCGGGGCTCGCGGCGCTGCTGCCCGCGCTGGCCACCGAGGAGCACGACCGGCGGCGGCTGGACTGGCTGCTGCGCCGAATGATGAACGACCCGGAGAAGCCGCTCCCGGAACCGAGGGCGCGCGACCTGTGGTGGCTCGCCGTCGATCCGGAGGAGAGGCCGCGTCGGGAGAGCACCCGCGAGGAGGAGAGGCATGGCTGAGAACGAGGACGGGGCGCTCGGCGCGGAGGAGTCGGGGGCGGCGCCCGCGGGTCCGTTCGTACGGGACTTCAATCCGCTGACGGACGGGTATCCGAGGGTGAGTCCCCGGTCCGCGGTGGTGCAGTTCTACCGGAACGGCGGCTACACGGTGAAGCGCGCCTCCGGTGTGCAGCACGTCGACAAGCCGGTGTTGGCCCGACCGCACAGCATCTGCGAGATCGCGCTCGGCACCTATGTGACCCCGCTGCAGATGGAGTTGCCGGCGGCCGGCGGCACGACCTTCTTCAAGGCCGAGGTGGACATCCAGTGGGCGGTGACGGACCCTCATCTGGCCGCGCTCGAAGTCGTCACCGACGTCGCCAACCGCCTCACCTCACCAGTGCTGGAGCGGCTGCGCGAGGTCACCACGACCTACCGGGTGACGGAGGCGGAACAGGCCAACCGTGCCATCACGCGCGAGTGCGCGGGGGGCCGCTGGGCCGACCTGGGCTCCGAACTCGGCCTGCGCGTCCGGCTGTACGTCCGTCTGCGCGTCGACGACCGGACCATCGAGCACGCCGACGAGGAGCGGGACGCGCACGCCCAGGCCAAGATGATCCGGCTGCGGCAGGAGTCGTACCGGCGCATGCTGCAGGGCGGGGAGCTGGAACAGCTCAGCTTCATGCTGGCGGCCGACCCGGAGGGGGCCAAGGACTTCCTGGAGAAGATCCGCCAGGAGGGCAGGCAGGACGAGAAGGACCGGGTCGCCCGGCTCTTCGCCATGGCCACGCGCGGCGAACTCGCCACGGTCGATGTGGAGACACAGGTCCTGAACCTCCTGAACCAGGGCGACGGGCGCCCCATGGTGGGCCCCATCGGCACGGTCCCCGCACGCCGCCCCCGCGAACTGGAGCCGCCCACCGCCCCACCGTTCAACCCGAACTGGGCCTCGGACGAACCACCCCACCGCCCACCGCACCGAACGGAACCGTCCAGGGCCGAGAGGGACGGGCGGGGCTCCGGCGGGCCGGGGGCCGATGACGGGTGGGGCTCTGGCGGGAGGAGTGCTGGGGGGCCGGGCTCTGGTGGGCGGGGCACTGATGACGGGTGGGGCTCCGGCGGAAGGGGCTCTGGCGGGAGGGGCTCCGACGGCGGTGGGAGGGGCGCCGATCGCGGGCGGGGCTCCGGTGGGAGGGGCTCCGACGACGGTAGTAGGGGCTCCGACGACGGGTGGGGGACCGACGAGCGCGGGACCGGTCGTGGCGGCCCTGACCGGTACGGAAGCGACCGGGGTGGGGCGGACGGGTACGGAACGGCCCGGCACGGAGGCGACCGGCGCGGGACGGACAGGCACGGAACGGACGGGTATGGAACGGCCCGGCACGGAAGCGACGGGCGCGGAACAGACCGGCACGGGAGCGACCGGCGCGGGATCGGCCCTGGCGGCCCCGGCCGCGGGGAGCCGTACCCGGGCGACGACTCCGCGTACGACGAACCGGGCACCCGCACCAGCCGCCGGAACCACCGGCTTGCCCCCTACCCGGCGGACGACGCCGAGCACGACGACCGGCGCGGCCCGGCCCGCCGCGCCGAGCCTTACGACCCGCACGACGAGGCCGACTTCGACGAACCGACCGCCACGTCCCGAGTGCGGGCCTACCGGCCGGAGCCCGACGAGCAAGGCTTCCCCGCACGGCGCCGGACTTTCCGGGCGGAGCCCTATGCGGCGGGTGCGGATTCCGACTACTCCGACTACGGCGACGGGGCGCGTTCCCGTGACGGGCGTCGGGCCTACCGGGCGGAGCCCTTCTCCGCGGGTGCGGATTCCGGTCCGGCGGACGAGCCACGCTCCCGTGACGGGCGTCGGGCTTTGCGGGCGGAGTCCTTCTCCGTGGGCGCGGATTCCGGTCCCGAGGACGACAACACGCGCTCTCGCGACGGGCGTCGGGCCCACCGGGCGGAGCCCTACTACCCGGACGACGACTACGGCGTGCCCCGTGACGACGTGCGGCGGCGGTCCTCTCGGTACCGGCTCGGCTCTGCGGGACCGGTCCCGGAGCGGGACCCCGAGGATGGGGCGGGGGCCGGTGGTCGGGCTCGCACCTATCGGCCGGAGCCGTATGAGCCGGACGGCGAGCGGGAGTGGGAGCGGCCGCGGCGGCGTCGGCGTGGTGAGGACGAGGGCTGGTCCTGGGCGGAGGAGGACTGATGACTGGCGACGGGGTGGCCCGGACTTCCCCCGACCCGGTCGTGCCTGTGCCGGACGGGGGTCGGCACTGCACGGACCGGGCGGGGGAGCGCATCGTCGCCGAGCGGCTGCTGGCCAACGTCCGGGAGGACCTCGGCCGCGCCGACTCCAAGGCGGCCGTGCTGCTCTCGGGGACGCTCGCGCTGCCCGCCTTTCTGGCAGGGTGGCGCGGCACCCCCACCTGGAGCGGGTTCGCCGACGTGACTTTGGCCCTGTCCGGGGCGCTGTGGGCCGTCGCGGTGGCCGCCCTGGTCGCGGCGCTGATGCCGCGCACCGGCACGGTCCGCGGCGGGGACGGGGTGACGTACTTCGGGGACCTGGTGGCCTCCCGGGACCTGGCGGGGCTGTCCGCCCGGGTCGTCGAGGCCGGGCGGGACCCGGCCGAGTGGCTGCTCGTCCAGGCCGTGGACGTCAGCTCGATCCTGTCCGCCAAGTACCGGGCCATCCGCTGGGGGGTCGCCTCGCTCGCGCCGTCGGCGGCCCTGGCCGTCGTCTGGGGGCTGACCGCGGGTTGATCCGGAGGGCGCACACGAGACCCGCGTACCACCGCACACACGCCAACGCACCACCGCGCAGGACCGGTACACGCACCAGGCGGCACGCCGGTGCGTCACCACCTACACGCCACACGTGAATCACGAACCGCAAGCACCGCAAGCACCAACCTCACGCACGCATTTCGCAGACCAGAAGACCGAGGGGACGGCCGTGGGAACAGGCACGGGAAGACGGCAGACAGGAAGGCCCCGGGCGCGCCGCGCCGCGGCCTCGGCGCTGGGCGGCGCCGCGGTGTTCGTGTCCCTGCTGGCACCGGCCGGTCAGGATCCGGTGCCCGCGGCGGACGCCGCACCCGCGTTCCCGGCGGTCAACTACGCGGTGGCCGTGGACGAGTCGGCCAGCCTCGCGCCCGCCGACATGAAGGCCGAGAAGGCCGCCGCCAAGCGGATCGCGCTCGGCGACGTCTCCTCGTCCTCGCACGTCACGGTGTTCGGTTTCGCCGCCGCCGAGTCCGACGACCAGCGCGCGGTGGACCCGGTGTGCCCGCGCACCACGCTGGACGCGGCCGGCCGCGAGACGGTCGCCAAGTGCGTCGACAAGCTGCGCGGCCGCAAGGAGAGCGAGGGCACCGGCACCGATCTGCCGAGCGCGATCCGGCAGGGCGTGCACGACCTGACCGACGGTTCCGACCCGTCGGAGCCCCGGGTGCTGTTCCTGCTGACCGACGGGAAGATGGACGTCGAGGACAGCCCCAAGTACGGCGACCCGGCGCACCGCAAGGCCGAGGGCGAGAAGCAGCTCGAGGAGGCGCTGAAGGACGCCGCCGCGAACAACGTCCAGATCTGGCCGCTCGGCTTCGGGCCCGACCCGGACAAGCGGCAGCTCGACCAGATCGCCGCCGGCGGATACCGCAAGGGCTGCGTCGAACTGCCCTCGGCGACTCCCAGGGCGCACAAGGTCTCCGGGGCCAAGGACGTCGGCACCACACTGGAGCGGATCTTCGCCGCCGCGCACTGCCTGCGCCACGAGGAGGGCCCCAGCAAACGGCCCCCGGCCACCCTGGAGATCGGCATCTCCCCGCTCGCGACCGTCGGCAGCATCGTCGTCGACAAGGGCGACCCCGAGGTGGAGATCAGCTACATCGACCCCAGCGGCGACAAGATCCCCGCCACCTCGGGGACGTTCAAGAAGTCCCGCTTCGAGCTCGCGGGCGGCACCGGCACCGTCGAGGCGCTGAAGATCGTCGACCCGCTGCCCGGCATCTGGAAGGTCAAGGCCGAGGCCCCGGAGGGCCATCGCTCGCTGCCCGTCGCCGTCAGCGTGCTGTGGCAGGGCGAGCTGCGCGGCGCCATCACCATGGACCCGCCCTCGCCGCAGGCCGGCGAGAAGGTCACGGTGACCATGCGGCTGCAGACCCGCGAGGGCTACGAGATCAAGGACCCGCGCGACTACGAGGGGCTGCGCGTGCGCGGCGAGCTGACCGGGGACGGCTTCTCCCCACTGGCCATCGACCTCGCCGACGGCGGCAAGGGCGCCGACCCCAAGGCGAGCGACGGCTCCTTCACCGGCACCGTCACCGTCCCCGAGGACGCCGACGGGGCGCTGAGGGCGAGCGCCACCCTGACCGCCTCGGGCCTGCGCGCCGACACCCGCGACGAGGACAGCGTCGTGGCGCCCGGCGAACTGCCCGTCACCGCCGCGCTCGACCTGCCGGACGCGGACACCAACCCCGGCGACACGGTCACCGGCAGCCTCGCCGTCCACAACACCACCGACAGCGAGCACACCCTCAGGCTGTCCGTCGCCGACGTCAAGGACGGGCTGCTGTCCGTCAAGCCCGCCGAGATCACCCTCAAGCCCGGCGAGTCCGGCACCCGCGACGTCACGGTCGAGGTCGCCCCCGAGGGCGTCTTCGGCGACCGGCTCGGCGACGACGGCCTCGACCTCGCCGGCACCGTCACGGTCACCGACACCACCGACGACGACCGCACCCTCGTACGGGAGCCGCTCGCGGTGCGGGTCACGCCGGAGCCGGGCGTCTGGCAGAAGTACTGGTGGCTGTTCGTCGCCGGCGCCGTCCTGCTGGCGCTCGCCGGCGCGGCCCTCGTCGCCTGGCGGCGGCTGCGGCAGCGCCGCAAGGACCCGTACGGACTGATGCTCCAACTGGTCTCGGAGGACGGCCGCGTCCTCAACGAGCACCCGGCGGGGCACGGCAACAACAAGCAGTGGTACGAGTTCAGCGTCGTCGAGGCCCATCGCAGCCCGCGCATCGAACGGCGCCCGCACGGCCAGTACGCCGTCCAGCGCAGCCGCGAGGGCGGTGCGGTGCTGCGCACCAAGGCCGGCGGCCGCACCCCCCTGTCCGCGGGCGGCCAGGTCCAGCTCACCGACACCCTCAGCCTCGCCCTGGGCGAGGACACCCGGCCCGGCCGCACCGCCCGCCGAAGGCCGCCCGCCGCCGGATCCGCCGTCGGCGCCGGTTCCCGGACCGGGTCCGGTGACGGCGGGAACGACAGCCCCTTCACCTCGTACCTGTGACAGCCCCTTCACCTCGTATCTGTGATGCGCGACCCACGGACGTACCGAGCACGAACCTGCGGCCGCCTCGGCCGTGAAGCGGGGAGGAACCCATGAAGATCTTCCAGCCGATGCTCTTCGTCGGCCTGGGCGGCACCGGCGGCCTGGTCGGTGCCGAGCTGGAACGCAGACTGCGCGCCGAACTGTGCGGCCCGGACGGCATGGCGCTGCACCGGCAGAGCGGCCACGCCCCGTTCCAGTTGCCCGACTGCCTGCAGTTCGTCTACGCGGACTACAGCGAGAGCGATCTGCAGCGGCTGCCGCAGTTCAACGTCGACTCGTCCCTGCGGGCCGCGTACGCCCGCACCTCCCGGGCCACCCACAACCTGCTGCCGAACTTCGACGCCTCCCCGGAGGTGACCAAGATGCTGCGGGCGGTGCTGCGCGACGAGGTCGCCGACTGGCTGCCGCCGCGCATGGACGAGCCGAAGGTCACCCCGCTGCACGCCGGCGCCGGGCAACTGCCCACCGTCGGCCGGGCCGCCCTGTTCGCCACGCTCCGGCACGGACTCGGCCCGGTCCTGGAACCGCTGCTCCAGGCGATCGACGCGATCGCCAAGTCGGCGGGCGAGCTGAGCGAGCTCGGCGGCGGCAAGGTCAACGGCTGCGACGTGTTCGTCGCCTTCTCGGTGGCCGGCGGCACCGGCGCCGGGATCTTCCTGGACTACCTCCACCTCATCAACCACGCCTTCCAGTTGCGCCGCTTCGACGGCGTGAAGATCTACCCGCTGGTCGTCATGCCGTCGTCGTTCTCCGCCGCGACCGGCGGCGGGCGCGAGGCCGAACTCAACGCGGCCCGGGCGCTGGTCGACCTGTTCCGGCTGGTGGACACGCAGAACGCGCCGTCCGAGGGCCACGAGATCGGCGACCTCGACCAGGAGCTCGGACTCGGCATCCGCTACCCCGGATACACCCCGATCCGGCTGCGCACCGGGATCCTGCCCACGGCGTTCCTGTTCAGCCCGACCGCCGGCATCCGCGCCGACGACCTGCGCCGCTCCATCGTCTCCCTGGTGATGTCGCTGATCGGCACCGAACTGGGCGACGGCCGCTCCCGGGGCCGCAAGCTCGCCGCCGACGACGACTACCAGACCTTCGCCGCGAGCTTCATCAACCGCGGCGTGCAGCGCAGCGCGGTGTCCCCGACCGGCATCGGCCGCCAGGGCGTCTCCACCAGCCTGGTCGCCTCCATGACCGCGCCCATGGAGCAACTCGCCGACCTGGTGGCCGGTCGGCTGCTGCGGCTCGCGGTCACCGATCTCGCGGAGCGGCCGCGGGCGGCGCTGCGGGACGAGGCGGTGCCCATGATCCGGCAGCTCTTCGCCGACTCCCACCTCGAAGAGCTGTGGGAGCGCAGGCAGTTGCCGGTGCCGGAGCCCGATCCGCTGCCGCGCGGCGGCAGGAACATCGAGCAGGCGCTCGGCGAGCGCATCGCGGACATGCAGCGGCTGCTGTCCGATCTGCGCTCCGAGGCCGAGCGCGCGGCCATCGCCATGGCCGACCGGTTCGCGCCGCGCCCCGCCATCGACAAGCTGCTGCAGACCGTGGACCCCTTCCTCGCCGAACGCGTCGTCAGAGGCGTCCCCGACAGCGACGAACCGATCGCCAGGCTCGGCTTCCTCGGCATGCTGGACCACCGCGCCCGCACCCCGCAGCGCCCGCCCGGGGTGACCGAGCAGCCGCCCAAGATCCCCCGGATCAAGGGCCAGTTGGGCGGCCTGGCGCCGGCCCGCTGGGGCGACGACGACGTACAGGCGGCCATCCAGGAGCAGGACGCCTGGTACCAGTGGCGCTGCCGGATGGTGTGGCACGAGGCCTGGCGCGAACAGCAGATGCACTGGCAGCCCCAGGCCGACGCGGCCGGCACCGACCTCGGACGGCTGGTGGGCGCCTTCCGCAGGCACAGCGACCAGGAGAACAAGACCGCCCAGCAGAAGGCGCACGAACTGTACGAGGACCGCACCGGCATCTCGTATCTGCTGCCGCCGCAGCGCACCCTCAACCACTTCTACGAGGACGTCGTCACCCGGCTGATCCGCCGCGAGGGCCTGCGCGAGAACGACGACGAGGCGGCACTGCTGCTCAAGCTGGTCGACGGCGACACCTGGCGCAGCGTCCACACGCAGAGCCGGCGCGATCCGGAGGGCGCGGTGGCGCGGGTCAAGGGCCGCCTGGAGGCCCGTATCACCCGCCTCTTCGCGGAGAGCGGGGCGCATCTGGAGGAGCGGCCGCTGCTGCCGTCCATGGGCACGCTGCTGGCCGCGGCGGCGGGCGACTCGGACGCCAAGGACCAGGTCAGCAAGGAGGCGCTGGACCTGTTCGGCCGCAAGCTGACCGGGCTGCTGCCGGTCGGGTTCACGCCCGAGGGCACCGGACTTCTGCGCGTCCTGGTGACCCACCCCCGGGTGCAGGCCGTGGAGGAGGTGCAGGAGTTCCTGGGCAAGACGCTGCGCCTGCCCGCCGACGCGAAGAACTCCGTCGAGTACCGGGGCGTGGAGAGCGACTCGATCACCGTCGTCCTCTTCCGCAGCGAGATGAGCCTCACTCAGGTGCCCGAGGCCCGCAAGGTGCTGCGCCAGTGGGCCCGCGCCAAGGACTCCGAGCAGGCCCAGGACGTGCTGCGCTGGCGGCAGCGGCTCGGCTACCGCGACAGCTGGATGGTCAGCGGCGAGGAGGACCGGCGCGTCATCCTGCACCGCCTGCTGTGCTGCCTGTGGAACGGCCAGGTGGACGTCGTCGACGGCGACCCGGCCTCACCGGACCGCATCCGGCTGCGGCTGCACCCCGAGAAGGGCCCGAACGTGCCCGGCGTCCGGCTGCGGCTCGGGGACTACCCCGGCGGCGTGTCGAGCTGGGCCGAGCTGCTGCGGTCGTACGAGCGCTGGACCGTGCTGGACGACGAGCGGATCGTCGAGGACTACTGCCGTGAGCTGATGGGCGCCCAGCCGCTGGGCCTGGCCCGGGCCGGCAGCGAACCGCACCCCCTCTTCGTCGACCTCGTCGAGAAGACCGCCCCGCGCCAGCTGGACCTGCTGGCCGAGCGCCGGGAGCGGGGCGGCGAGCGCGTCGAGGGCTGGGTGCGCCCGCTGTGGGAGTTCTGGGCGGAGACCCTGCCCGCCGCCCTGGACACCGAGTTCGGCGACCAGCGCGCCGTCCAGCCGACCCTGCGCACCCTCCTGGAACACATCCGCGGCGGCACCCCGGCCGACGCCCATCCCCGCGGGGACTTCGCGGCACCCCGCCGCCCGGCACCGGACGAGGACGACTGGGGGACGGCACCGGTCACGCCGCGCGGCAGGGCGAGTTACGACGAGTACGAGACGCCGAACGGCCGTTACGAGCAGCACGACGACTACGACAGAGCCGGCCCCGACGACGGGAGCCGTCGGGCCCTGCCGCCGTGGGACGAGGGTGACTCCGGGGACTCCGGGCGTCGTACTCCCTGGGACGGTGACGCGCAGTGAGCCTGTCCCCGTCCTTCGGTACCGTCATCCACCTCGACCTGCGGGCCGGGGCGGCGGCGCTGCACAGTCCGTCGGCCCTGCGGGCCAGGGTCGCCCAGGAGCTGGGCCGGGCCGGGCTGCCGGAGCCGGACGACCCGCTGTTCCTGGTGGTCGACACCCCGGCCGGGCTCAACGACCACCAGACGCAGTACGAACTGCTCACCGGCTACCGGGCGGTGGGCGAGGTCAGGGTGCTGGTGCTGCTGGTCGGCAGCGCGCCGGGCGCGTTCGCCGGCGAGGAGGGGGACTTCCAGCCCGACCGCAGGCTGCTGCGCCCCTCCGTGCTGCGCGCCACCGGCACCGGACTGCTGTGGGCCGGCGATCTGCGCTCCGCCCGCACCGCGCTGGAGCAGCCCGAGCCGGACGACCCGGACGCGCTGGCGGTCCTGGTCGACGTCCTGTCCGTCCCGGACGTCTATCTCGCGGTGCTGGACGGCATCCAGTCGCTGCCCGAGGCCGTCGCCGCGCCCGGCGTACGACTGCTGGAGCAGGACCTGCCGCCGGAGGTGCGCGACCGGGCCTGGCGCGACGCGCTCACCCGGTTCGCCGGCGCCGACGACGACCTGGCGCCGGACGTGATGCCGGCCGCCTCCTCGTCCGGAGCCGATCTGCCGGAGCCGCTGCGCGGGCTGGTGGCGGGCCGGCCCGGCCGGGACCCCGGGCACCGCGAACCCGGCGGCATCGCGGACGAGGCCTACCGCGCCTGCGCGGACTCCCTCGACTACGCCGACGAGGCGCTGGCCGGGCTGCGTACCCTGCCCGGCCTGCTGCGGGCCGCCCGCCGGGAGACCTTCGAGGCGGAGGTCGACCAGGCGCGGGCGGCACTCGACCACTACCGGGACCTCGTCGCCACGGCCCTGCGCAGCGGCGGCGGCACGGCACCGGCCGCCGCCGAGTCGGCGACCCGCCTCGCGGCGCTCGGGCTGCGGGTGCCGTCGGCCGAGGGCATGGGCGAGCGGATCGGCGAGGGGCTGCGGGAGTTCGCCCTGAAGCTGCTGGCCCAGGGCCTCGCCCTGCGCTCGGTCGCCCAGCGCTTCACCGGACTGGCCGGCCAGGCGGAGCCGGTGCCGGGTACGGCACTGCTGCCGAAACTCGCCCCCCACTCCGCCGAGGCCGTGGCCCGGCGGACGGCGGGCGGGACGGGCGCCGACGACGTGCCCGGACTCCCGGTGGCCGGACCGCTGGCGGCGGCCGGCGCCGGGCTGCTCGGCGCGCTCTGGTCGGGGCCGTTCCTCGCCCTCGCGGTCCTCGTGCCGCTGCTGTTCGCCGGCATGGCGACGCTGGGCGCGGCCCGGCTGCGCGGCGTGGGACGCCCCGGCCGCTGGGCCGTGGCCCCGAGGGTCGCGGCGCTCTGCGGAGCCGCGGCCGGGGCGGGCTTGGGGTATGCGACCGACTCCCCGGTGTGGGTGGGCACGATCGGCCTGCTGGTCGGCCTCGGGATCGCGGTGGAGACCGCACGCCGGCTGTGGCGTGCGGCGGCCGCGGCCTGGGCCCCGGGCCGCACCACCGCCGTACTGCGCCAGGCCCTCGACGGACTGGACGCCCTGCTGGCCGAGGCGGTCCGTGAGCACTGGGCCGTCGAGGAGCGCCTGTACTGCGCCGACGCCGCCCGTTCCGTCGCCGGCATGCTGCGGGCGACGGCGGCCGCGGCGGAGGCGCAGGCACTGCCCGAGCCCGCGCGGCTCGCGGCGGCCGGGGCGTTCGGCGCGTCCGAGGACGGGGACGACTGGCTGTCCAGCGACCCGGACCTGGAACCGGACGACGACTACGCCGGCGCCGACGACGCGGAGAGCGACTGGGCGAGCGTGTACGCCTGGGAGGACGGCGACTCGTGGGACGAGCCGGGCGAGGAGAAGAGCGGGGAGCGGGAGACGGGCGCCGAAGGTCAACAGGGGTCCCGCCCCAAGGGCGTGCCTCGCTGGCTGGAGCGGGAGAGCGGTGAGGGCGGGCCGGAGCTGGTCGCCACCCTGTCCGCCGATCTGACGGACGCCGCCCTCGAGGCCATGAAGCACTACTGGGGTGCCGTCGAGCGCGGCCAGGCCGGCGCCCGCGCCGTCCGGCGCACCGAGGAGCGGGTCCACGAGCTGCTGTCCGCGGCCCGCCATCACCTCCGGCACAACGGGGTGCTGGCCCCGCCCCCGTTCGCCGCCGCGCGCCGCGCCCGCGCCACCTCGGCGAACCTGCTCGGCACCGACCCGTACGGACTGGCCGAACTGGTCGGCTCGGACGCCGACCGGCAGGCCGTGGTGCAGCTCTCCACCCCCGAGCAGGGCACGCTGCTCAGCCGCGACCCGGCGGCCGCGGTGTGGCTGAGGTTCGCGCCGGGGGCGGTGCGCGACGAGGTCGAGAAGTCCTGGCGGGCGAGCGGTTCGGTGCACCCGGATGAGGTCCTGTGGACATCGACGGGCCGCTACGCCGGCCTGGTCCGCCTCACCCCGCTGCGCATCGGCGTGGTGCACACCGTCCGTCCCCGGCACGGCTCCGAGTCCGGGTTCGACGGGGCGGACACGGATGGCGGGAGGAGGGAGTCGTACGGCACGACGGACCCGTACGACGGGACGGACCCGTACCACTGCGACGACCGGGCGGACTCCGGCTACCGGGTGGACGCCGACCGAGGGGACGGGGATCGCTGGTGAGCGGCACTTCCGCGGACAAGCTCGCGTTCACCGTGCCGTCGGGGCGGCGGCGCGTCACCCCGGTGCGGGTCGGCCGGGAGTTCCGGCGCGACCGGCTGCTGCCCCAACTCCTGCGCAGGGCCGTGCTCGACGACGAGGGACAGCAGTGCGTGCAGGTACGGCTCGGCGCCAAGGACGCGGCGAACCCGGCGGCCCGCGCCCTGCTCGACACCGAGGCCGGCACCGCCGTGCAGCTCGGCCAGGTGCTCGGCGACACCGAGTACGCGGCGCTCTTCCCACGGCTCATCGGCTACGAGCTGGACACCGCCGAGCCGTTCCTGCTGTACGACCCGCCGCGCGGTACGGCCGTCTCGCGGATCCATGTGATGGGCGCCGCCGACCAGGAGATCTTCACCCGTGACCTGATGCTGGCCCTGTGCCTGCTGCAGGGCCAGGGCCTGGTGCCGCGCGGGGTCTCGCCCGCGACCGTGCTCTGGGACGGCGCCAGGGTCCAGCTGTGGGGCCTGGAGTCGGTGACCCGGATCGGCCGGCCGAGGCGCCCGTGGGGCCGCTCGCCCTTCTGCCCGCCCGAACAGCGCGGCGGTGAGGGGGCCGCCGATCCCCGGGACGCGGTGTGGAGCGCGGCCCAGGTGCTGTACCGGCTGGCCACGGGGCGGCCGGGTCCCGCCGACCGGCCGCCCGCCGACCTCGGCGAACACCGCAAGCTCGACCGGACGTTGCGCGACGCCTTCGCACCGCGGGCGGCCGACCGGCCGACGCCCGCCCAGGTGCTCGACCTCGTGGCGCCGGGTGCCGCGCGCCGGGTCCGGGCCGCCGTGCCGCCCGACGAGACGCGCCCGCACCACGAGGCCTTCGAGGAGGCGCTGCGCCTCAAACGGCAGGCGCCCGCCGCCCGGCCGCGCGAGCGGACCGGCAGCGGGGTGCTCTGCCCGTACTGCCTGGAGACGATCGAGCACGACCCCTCCAAGCTCTTCGTCACCGACAGCCGTATGCAGTACAAGCCGCTGGACCTCAAGGGCATCAACAACCCGGTGCGGCTGACGGACGTCATGCGCGGCGCCGTCCAGAAGTGCACGGCGGACCCGGAGTTCCCCACGCACTACATCCCGGTGCCCTATCTGACGAACGGCCATCCGCTGACCGTGGCGATGGTCGGCCAGTCCTCCACCGGCAAGAGCCATCTGCTGACCCAGATGATCGCGGCGATCACCGACGGCGGCCTCGAGCCGTACGGCCTGAAGTGGCAGTCCGTCAATCCCGAGCAGCACGCCCGGTTCGTCCGGGACCGGGTGCAGCCGCTGCGGGGCGGCAAGGTCCTGGACCACACCGCGGCGCTGGGCATGGACGACTTCGCCCGCTTCGTGGAGTCCCTGCTGATCACCGACCCACGGGGGCAGGTGCGCCCGGTCGCCTTCTTCGACCTCGGCGGCGAGGACCTCGTCCGCACCGACGCGGCCCTGCGGTTCCTGCTCGGTGTCGACGCCCTGGTCTTCGTCGTCGACCCGGCGCTCGCCCTGCCGCTGCCGCAGCTCGACCACGCCCGCGAGCGCTGGGGCGTGGCGGTGAACCGGGACGGCGACCTCGCCTTCGGCACGGTGCTCGACCGGCTGCCGAAGAACGGCGGGTACGTGGACGTGCCGGCCGCGATGGTGCTCGGCAAGGCCGACCTGCTCAGGTTCCAGCCCCCCGTCGACCGTTGGCTGGCCCGGCCGCCGGCCACCTCGCTGGACCCGGAGCTGACCCGGGACGAGAGCCGGGACGTCTACGGGCTGCTGCGCCGGCACGCGGGCCAGGCGTGGCTGCGCCCCTTCGACGCGATCCGCCGCTGCACCCTGCACATCGCGTCCGCCACGGGCGGTCAGGAGGACCACGGCCGCTATCCGGCGGGCGCGGGGCCCCGGCGGGTACTGGAGCCGCTGCTTTCGCTGCTGGCCATGCACGGGCTGATCCAGGTGCCGGGCGGCGCCGACGCGTTGGCGGTGGGGGAGGCGCCCGCGCTGGAGGCGGTGCCGCCCGAGGGATCCGGGGAATCCGGGGGAGGGGAACTTCAGTGAACGACTTCCATCAGGACGCCGCCCGCGGCTCGGTACAGCAGGTCGTCTACCGCTGGGACGGCAACCACGGCCGCCAGGGCACCGGCATGAACGCGGTCGCCCACTCCTGCGACGCCGGGCGCGCCGAGGAACTGGGGCGGGAGCTGGGCCGGTTGCTGTGGGTGTCCGGCGCGGCGGCGGCCCGGCCGAGCGTCGTGCGCACGCTGTCCCGCGACGGCGACGTCCTGCTCGTCCAGCGCTGGCCCACCACCGACCGGGGCGGGCGGCCCAGCACGGTCAGCCATGTGCTGGTCGGGAACCGGGCCACGCTGAAGGTGCGGCAGTGCCTCGGGCTCGCCGACGGCGGCTGGCGCCGGCAGGAGAAGGCCGAGCAGGCGTCCGGGCCGCTGCCCGAGTTCGACGGCGCGTTCCTCGACGAGCTGGCGTCCGGCCGGCTGCCGGACATGCTGGAGAAGCTGCCGAGGGTCGAGCACGCGCTGATCCTCGCCGCGGCGGAGCTGCTGCGCGATCCGACGCAGCGGGTGTCGCTGCTGCTGGAGGACGAGGCGCCGCGCGACTGGCCCGACCGGGACGCGGTGCCGCTGGTCTATCTCGGGCTGTTCCTGCTGTTCGGGGACTGGCTGGGGCAGGAGTGGACGTTCGCCACCTGCGACAGCGTCGACACCCATCCGCTGCGGCTGATGGCCGTGCCGCGCTGGGAGCCGGACACCGGCGGCTGCGGCCCGCTGGCCAGGGTCATGGGACGGCGCCAGGCCCGCCCCCGGTTCGAGCACCGCGCGGCGGCCCAGTTGGTGAAGCACCTCCTCGCCCACCGCGAGGCGCGCCCCGGAGTGCCGCACCTGGTCGAGGACCTCGCCGGCGGAGCGGCCCTGGACTGGGAGCAGCGCCGCGCCCGTCTCCAGCAGATCCTCGGCACCGACCGCACGCCCCCGGCGGGCACGCGCATCCCGACGGCCGCGCTGCGGCCGGGGGAGCCGGGGGAGGGAGCGGGGACTTCGGGCAGGGGCGGCGAGCGCAGGCCCGGTCCGGCGTGGGGCCGGGAACGGAACGGGGACCCGGCCCGCGCGGCGGTGGCATCGGAGCCGTATGCGGACCGGTATCCGGAACCCCGACCGCACGTGAACCGTGCCGGCAGCGGTCCCGCCCCCATGCCCCAGCCCCCCGCCCTCGACCTGAACTCCCGCGACACACAAGCCCTGCACCACCGCCTCCGCAGCTACCGGCGTGGCGATGTCATGGACCAGAGCATGCTGCTGGCGGAGCTGCGCAGACAGCCCGACGAAGTGCTGCTGTGGGAGCTGCGGTCGGGTGAACTGCCGTTGGAGGCACGGGAGTTGCTGCTCGACGAGCTGGGCGATCCGCACCGCGACCGGGCGCGTTCGTCTCAGATGCGGCACGAGCTGTGCGCGGAGGTGCTCCGCAACGACCTGTACTTCGAGCCGCACGGACCGGGCGCGGAGGGCAGATCGGGAGCCGACCGTGCCTCGCGCGCGGCCCACCTGTTCACCTGGGCCGTCGCACCGCTGGCCCGGGACGAGCGCCATCAGCTCCAACTCCAGGAACTGCTCTACCGGCTGAGCCGCGACCCGCACCCCACCACGGGCAACTGGCTCCGGCAGAGCATCATCGAGCCGCCGAACGGTCAGGTCCCCGACCTGCCGCCGGTGGTGTGGAGCCGGCTGCTGGCGAACGCGCTGATGCGGATCAACACCCCGCCGCACTCCGCGTCCCCGGCGCCCCCGCCGCTGCCGTCACCCCACACCGCCCCGGCACCCACACCGCCGCCCCCGCAGCCCCCGGCCCTCGCGCCGCGGTCGTTCACGGCCAGGATCACCGGAGGGCACGGCAACGCGGGCCTGCTGCTCATGGGCGGCTTCGGCTTCATCGTCATCGTCATGATCTTCGTGATCATCTGGGCCGTCACCTGACCGACCGGTCCGGTCCGCTCAGGGGGCGGCCAGCCGCTTCTCGAACCAGTGGCCGGCGTAGACGTTGTCGTCGTACCGCGGGATGTCCGT
Source organism: Streptomyces sp. UG1 (assembly GCF_049974585.1). Taxonomy (NCBI): domain Bacteria; kingdom Bacillati; phylum Actinomycetota; class Actinomycetes; order Kitasatosporales; family Streptomycetaceae; genus Streptomyces; species Streptomyces sp. UG1. The sequence continues at coordinate 60,784 of NZ_JBNGGG010000001.1, forward strand.
GTATCCGCACGCCCGGTACATCGCCTGCGCCTCGGTGAGCGTGGCGTGGGTGTCCAGGCGTACGACGGTCAGGTCGCGGGCGGCCGCCTCCTGTTCGAGCGTGGCGAGCAGGCGGCGGGCGAGGCCGAGGCGGCGGGCGGCGGGGTGCACCCAGACGTGGCGGATCTCGCCGACGCCGGGCTCCAGGCGCCGCAGCGCGCCACAGCCCACCGGGCGGCCCTCCTCGTAGGCCACGAAGAACGCGCCGGCCTCGCCGGACACCTCCTGCGGCCGTACCAGGGCGTCCTTGTCGAACCCTTCGGGGAACCGCTCGTTGATGTCGGTCGCGTAGGCGTCCAGGCAGGCGCGGGCGTCCGGGGCGGCGCCGTCGACGAGGCGGACGGTGATGCCCGCGAGGCGCAGCAGGCGGTGCGCGGTGGCCATGGCCCCGGTCAGCTCGGCGCGCTGGGGTTCGCTGAGGCCGTCGAGCAGGTCGTTCACGACGGCGTCCGCCCGCCGGTTCTGCTCCTCGACCTCCGTCCGCCCGGCGGGGGTCAGCTCGATCACGCGCAGCCGGCTGTCCTGCGGGTGGGTGCTCAGCCGGACCATGCCCTGGGCCTGGAGCGACTTGGCCATCCGGCTCAGATACCCGGCGTCCAGGCCGAGCCGGCTCCTGAGCTCGCGCAGCGACGCCCCGTCCCCGACCTCGAACAACACCCGCGCCTCGCCGAGCGGACGGTCCTGGCCGAGGTAGTGGTCGTCCAGCGCGCCGATCCGGCGCGTGAAGTAGCGGTTGAAGCGGCGAAAGGCCGCCACGTTCTCCACCGACACTGGCTCCATATTTATTTGACTGTAGTCAAAGGACTGGTTCGGGTCCAGTGAGGTCGACACCCTCATCGGCTCGCTGGAGCGGCAACGCAGGACTTTCGCCTGGAAGTGCGAGGGGCTGGACGCCGCCGGTCTCGGGGCGCGGCTCGCGCCGTCCGCGCTCACGCTCGGTGGGCTGCTCAAGCACCTGGCCCTCGTCGAGGACGAGTACCTCACCCGGCGCCTGCTCGGGGTCGCGCCGCCCCCGCCGTGGGACGCGGTGGACTGGGACGCCGACCCCGACTGGGAGTGGCGGTCGGCCGCGGAGGACACTCCCGAGCAGCTCTGCGCGCTGTGGCAGGGGTCCGTAGCCCGCTCGCGGGCCAATCTTCGGCAGGTGCTGTCCGGCGGAGGCCCGGATCGGCCCGTCCGGCTCACCTGGCCCGACGGCCGGGCGGCCAGGTGGGTGAGGACCCGCCGGCCGACTTCCCGAGCCCCTGATCGTCTCGCGATCCACCGTGTTCCGTCCGGTTTGTCCCTATGTTCAGTGACACGGCCCACTTTCGGCCGTGGATCGCGCATGCATCCGCGCGGCGTGGGCATGCGCACTCGGTCCCATGAGTGACACATGTGTGACACAGGGGCTCTGAACAGGAACGGAAGGCATCACCGATCATGGCGGACAGTACGGAACTCAAGGCGCGCGGCACCATCCACGTGGGAGGGGAATGGCGCGCGGCCGTCTCCGGGGCGACGCGCGAGATCCTCGACCCCGCGGACGCCACGCCGTTCGCCGTGGTCGCGGAGGGTGACGAGAAGGACACCGATCTGGCCGTGGCGGCCGCGCACCGCGCCTTCGACGGCGGCCAGGGGGAGTGGCCGTGTACACCCGTCGCCGAGCGCGCCGCCCTGCTGCGCCGCGTCGCCGACCTGCTCATGCGCGACCGTGAGCCGCTCGGCCTGCTGGAGAGCCGTGACGCCGGCAAGACCGTCGAGGAGGGCCGGGTCGACATCGACTGTGTCGCCGACGCCTTCCGCTACTTCGCCGACCTCGTCGCCGCCGAGGCCCCGGGCCGGGTCGTCGACGCGGGGTCCACCGAGATCCACAGCGTCGTCGTCCATGAGCCCGTCGGCGTCTGCGCGCTGATCACGCCCTGGAACTACCCCCTGCTCCAGGCGAGCTGGAAGATCGCGCCCGCGCTCGCCGCCGGGAACACCTTCGTCGTCAAGCCCAGCGAGATCACCCCGCTGACGACCGTCGCGCTGATCGAGCTGCTGGTCGAGGCCGGGCTGCCCGCCGGGGTCGCCAACATCGTCACCGGCCCCGGCCACTCCGTCGGCGCCCGCCTGGCCGAGCACCCCGACGTCGACCTCGTCTCCTTCACCGGCGGCCTGGTCAGCGGCACCAAGGTGGCCCAGGCCGCCGCGCCCACCGTCAAGAAGGTTGCCCTCGAACTCGGCGGCAAGAACCCCAACGTCGTCTTCGCCGACGCCTGCGCCACCGACGAGGCCTTCGACACCGCCGTCGACCAGGCCCTCAACGCCGCGTTCATCCACAGCGGCCAGGTCTGCTCGGCGGGCGGCCGCCTGATCATCGAGGAGTCCGTGCGGGACCGCTTCGTCGCCGAGCTGGCGCGCCGGGCGGGCCGTATCCGCCTCGGCCGCGGCACCGAGGACGGCGTCGAGTGCGGGCCGCTCGTCTCCGAGCAGCAGCGCGCGAAGGTCGAGGCGTACGTCGAGTCCGCGCTCCAGGAGGGCGCGGTGCTGCGCTCCGGCGGCAGGCGCCCCGAGGCCGCCGACACCCGGCCCGCCACCGGCTACTTCTACGAGCCGACCGTCCTCGACCACTGCCACCGCGAGATGCGCGTCGTACGCGAGGAGGTCTTCGGGCCGGTCCTCACCGTCGAGACCTTCCGTACCGAGGACGAGGCGATCGCCCTCGCCAACGACACCGAGTACGGCCTCGCCGGCGCCGTCTGGACCGCCGACGCGGGACGCGCCCGCCGGGTCGCGGGCCGACTGCGGCACGGCACCGTCTGGATCAACGACTTCCACCCCTACCTCCCGCAGGCGGAGTGGGGCGGCTTCGGCAAGAGCGGCGTGGGCCGCGAACTCGGCCCCGCCGGACTCGCCGAGTACCGCGAGGCCAAGCACGTCTACCAGAACCTCGAGCCGAAGCCCGTCCGCTGGTTCTCCGGCTGACCCGGCCCGCACCTCCCCCTCCCCCCTCTCCCCCCTCGCAAGACCCCCTGGAGTACCCCTTACATGTCCCAGAACACCCCCGTGTACGACTACGTCGTCATCGGCGGCGGCACCGCGGGCTCCGTCATCGCCTCCCGGCTGACGGAGAACCCCGACGTCACCGTCGCCGTCATCGAGGGCGGCCCCACCGACATCGACCGCGAGGACGTCCTCACCCTGCGCCGCTGGCTGGGCCTGCTCGGCGGCGACCTCGACTACGAGTACACGACCGTCGAGCAGCCGAACGGCAACTCCCACATCCTGCACAGCCGCGCCAAGGTGCTCGGCGGCTGCTCCTCGCACAACACCCTGATCTCCTTCAAGCCGCTGCCCGCCGACTGGGACGAGTGGGAGGCCGCGGGCGCCACCGGCTGGGGTGCCGTGCCGATGGAGGCCTACTACGCGCGGCTGCGCAACAACATCGTGCGCGTGGCCGACAAGGACCAGAACGCCATCGCCAAGGACTGGATCGAGGCGACCAAGGCCGCCACCGGCGTCCCCGAGGTGACCGGCTTCAACGACAAGCCCTTCCAAGAGGGCGTCGGCTTCCTCGACCTCGCCTACCACCCCGAGAACAACAAGCGTTCCTCGGCCTCCGTCGCCTACCTCCACCCCCACATGGAGGCCGGCGACCGCCCGAACCTGACGCTGCTCCTGGAGACCTGGGCGTACAAGCTGGAACTGGACGGCACCCGCGCCACCGGTGTCCGCGTCCGCACCAAGGACGGCGAGGAGCAGCTCATCAGCGCGCGCCGTGAGGTCGTCGTCTGCGCCGGCGCCATCGACTCGCCGCGGCTGCTGCTGCTCTCCGGCATCGGCCCGAAGAAGGACCTCGAGGAGCTGGGCATCGAGGTCGTGCACGACCTGCCGGGTGTCGGCGAGAACCTCCAGGACCACCCCGAGTCGGTGATCGTGTGGGAGACCAACCGGCCGCTGCCGGAGAACTCCGCGATGGACTCCGACGCCGCGCTGTTCGTGCGCCGGGACGCCGGGCAGGACCTGCCCGACCTGATGTTCCACTTCTACCAGATCCCCTTCACCGACAACCCCGAGCGGCTGGGCTACGAACGCCCCGCGCACGGCGTGTCGATGACGCCGAACATCCCCAAGTCCCGTGCCCGCGGCCGCCTTTATCTGAAGAGCGCCGACCCGGACGAGAAGCCGGCCCTCGACTTCCGCTACTTCACCGACGAGGATGGCTACGACGCGCAGACCCTCGTCGACGGCGTGAAGATCGCCCGCGAGATCGCCAGGACCGAGCCGTTCGCGGGCTGGCTGAAGCGGGAGGTCTTCCCCGGGCCCGACGTCACCGACGACGAACGGCTCAGCGAGCTGCTGCGCAAGGCGCACCACACCGTGTACCACCCGGCGGGAACCTGCCGGATGGGTGCCGCCGATGATGAACTCGCCGTCGTGGACCCGGAGTTGAGGATTCGCGGTCTGGATGGCATCCGAGTCGTCGATGCCTCGGTGTTTCCGACCATGACCTCCGTGAACCCGATGATCGGCGTGCTGATGGTCGGGGAGAAGGCGGCTGAACTGCTGGCCGACACCAGTGAAGGGAACCTGGCCTGATGAGCGGCATACCCATGTCAAAGAAGTCCGCCCCCGATGCGGAGACCGAGGCTGTGGACTCGGCGGGGCAGCCGCCCGTCTTCGGCGTGCGCAACCTGTGGAAGGTCTTCGGCCCGAACGCCGACCGCATACCCGGCGACCCCGCCACCGCGGGGCTGTCCCAGTCCGAGCTGCGCTCCCGCACCGGCTGCACCGCGGCCGTCCGGGACGTCTCCTTCGACGTGCGCAAGGGCGAGGTCTTCGTCGTGATGGGCCTGTCCGGCTCCGGCAAGTCCACCCTCGTGCGCTGTCTGACCCGGCTCATCGAGCCGACCTCCGGCACGCTGGAGATCGACGGCGAGGACGTCCTCGCCATGGACAAGAACCGGCTGCGCGAGCTGCGCCGGCACCGCGCCGCCATGGTGTTCCAGCACTTCGGCCTGCTGCCGCACCGCTCCGTCCTGGACAACGTCGCCTACGGCCTGGAGATCCAGGGCATGCCCAAGGACCAGCGGCGCGCCCGGGCCGCCGAGATGGTCGCCAAGGTCGGCCTCGACGGCCTGGAGCAGCGCCGGCCCGGCCAGCTCTCCGGCGGCCAGCAGCAGCGCGTGGGCCTGGCCCGGGCGCTGGCCTCCGACCCCGAGGTGCTGCTCTTCGACGAGCCGTTCAGCGCGCTCGACCCGCTGATCCGGCGGGACATGCAGGAGGAGGTCGTCCGACTGCACCACGAGGAGGGCCGCACCATGGTCTTCATCACCCACGACCTCAGCGAGGCCCTGCGCGTCGGCGACCGCATCGCGCTGATGCGGGACGGCGAGATCGTGCAGCTCGGCACCCCCGAGCAGATCGTCGGCTCGCCCGCCGACGACTACGTCCGCGACTTCGTCCGGGACGTGCCGCGCGAGCAGGTCATGACCGTGCGCACCGCCATGAACCCCGGCGACTGCGGCGGCTCCGAGCACCCCGGCGCCCTCGCCCCCGACACGGTGGTGTCCGACGCCATCGAGACCGTCGCCCGCACCGGCAGGGCCGCCTGTGTGACACAGGACGGCGACTGCCTGGGCCAGGTCGACCACGCGGCGCTGCTGCGGGTCGTGGCCGGGCTGGACCGCGAGGAGGTGGCCGCGTGATACGCACTCACGTCAACACGGCGGGCGACTCCCATACCCGGGGGTGGGCCGCATGAGCGCCGTCGTCACCCCCGCCCCGCCGCCGACGCCGGTCGAACCGGCCGAGGAAGCCGTCCTGGACCAGCCACGCTCGCGGCTGCGCCACCCGGTCCTGCGCCGCCTGCTGCCGCTGGGCGTCGCGGCCGTCGTCCTCGTACCGCTGGCCGCCATCCTGTGGGGCAGCGGGGCCTGGCCGTCGGATCTGACCGTCGACGTCAAGACACCCCTGGACGACGCCTACACCTGGGTCGTCAACAACCGGGACACCAACCCGGTCTTCCTCTACTTCCTGCTGCACCTGAGCAACTGGTCCGACTCCTCGGTGACCTGGCTGACCGACCTGCTGGAGACCATCGGCTGGTTCCCGGTGATCGTGGCCGCCGTGCTGCTGTCCTGGCGGGTCGGCGGCCTGCGCGACAAGCGCGGGCTGAAGCTTGCGCTTGTGACACTCGCCGCCTTCGCGGTGTGCGGCGTGCTCGGCATGTGGCAGGCCACCATGGAGACCCTCGCCCTGATGGCGGTCGCGGTCGCCGTCTCCGCCGTGATCGGCGCCCTGCTGGGCCTGTGCGCCGGTCTGTCGGACCGCTTCGAGCGCATCCTGCGACCGGTCCTGGACACCATGCAGATCATGCCGGCGTTCGCGTATCTGCTGCCGCTGGTGCTGCTGTTCGACATCGGCGTACCGTCCGCGCTGATCGCGACGATCATCTACGCGGCCCCGCCGATGGCCCGGCTGACCTCGCTCGGCCTGCGCGGCGCCGACCCGTCCGTCATGGAGGCCGCGACGTCGCTGGGCACGAGCCCGGTGCAGCGGTTGCTGACCGCCCGGCTGCCGCTGGCCCGCAAGGAGATCCTGCTCGGCCTGAACCAGACGATCATGATGGCGCTGTCGATGGTCACCATCGCCTCCGTGATCGGCGCCGGCGGCCTCGGCGAGGAGGTCTTCCGCGCACTGTCCACCGTCGACGTCGGCGGGGCGCTCGCCGCGGGCATCCCGATCGTGCTGCTGGCCATCTGGCTGGACCGCGTGACCTCCGCCGCCGGTGAACGCCTCGGCGAGGGCGCGGCCCCGGCCGGTCCCGCCCTGCTGCACGGCTGGCGGGCCTGGATCCTGACGGCCGTCTCGGGCGTCGTACTGAGCGCCGTCGGGTGGCTGCTGCTGATCGCCGAGTGGCCCGAGGCCTGGGAAGTGGACATCGCCCCGCCCGTCAACGACGCCGTGGACTGGTTCACCAGTCACCTGGCCGAGGGCGTACCCGTGCTGGGCGGCACCCGCACCTGGGCGGACGGCTTCACCACCTGGGCGCTCAACCCGCTCCGGGACGGACTGACCGCGCTGCCGTGGTGGCTGCTGGTGCTGCTGGCGGCCGCCTTCGCCCTGCTCGCGGGCGGCTGGGGCGCGATGTGCACGGCGGCCGTGGCGATGGCCGGCGTCGGCGTCATCGGTGTGTGGGGTCACTCCCTGGACACCCTGTCCCAGGCGATCGCGGGCGTCGTCGTCACGCTCGTGCTCGGGTTCCTGATCGGCGTGGCGGCGGCCCGGGTGCCGCTGCTGGAACGCCTGCTGCGCCCGGTCCTGGACACCATGCAGACCCTGCCGCAGTTCATCTACCTGATCCCGGTGGTGGCCCTGTTCAACGTGGGCCGGGCCGCCGCCGTCGCCGCGGCCGTGCTGTACGCGTTGCCCGCCGTCGTCCGGATCACCGTGCAGGGCCTGAAGCAGGTCGACGCCGCGACGCTGGAGGCGGCCCGCTCCATGGGCGCGTCCACCTTCCAGCAGATCCGCCAGGTGCAGGTGCCGCTGGCCCGGCCCGCACTGATGCTCGCGCTCAACCAGGGCGTGGTGCTGGTGCTGGCCATGGTCATCGTCGGCGGTTTCGTCGGCTCCGGCGCGCTCGGCTACGACGTCGTCTACGGCCTGCAGAAGAGCGAGCTCGGCACCGGCCTGACCGCGGGTGTCGCGATCGTGCTGCTGGGCCTGGTCCTGGACCGCACCACGCAGCGCCCGGCCCAGCGGACCGGCAGGCACTAGCCCGCACCCAGTCCCCCCTCCGTCCCGTCCCAAACGAAAGACACGCTCACATGAAGAACATCATGAAGAACAGAAAGCACCTCCTGCGCGCCGCCACCGCCACCGCCGTCGTCCTCGGCGTCACCGGCCTGAGCGCGTGCGGTGCCGCCAAGACCGACTCCCCCTCGTCCTCGGGTGGCTCCGACTCGGTCACCATCGCCGTACCGTCGTGGGTGGGCGCGGAGGCCAACGCGGCCGTCGCCAAGTACATCCTCGAGAACGAGCTCGACATGAAGGTCAAGCTGACCCAGCTCGACGAGTCGGTCGCGTTCGACGCCCTCAACAGCGGCAAGGCCGACGCGCTCCTGGAGGACTGGGGCGGCGCGCCGAAGAAGGTCGAGCTGTACGTCGACAGCAAGAAGTCCGTCGTCCCGGGCGGCGACCTCGGCGTCACCGGCCACATCGGCTGGTTCATCCCGAAGTACCTGGCGGACCAGCACCCCGACATCACCGACTACAAGAACCTCAACAAGTACGCGGGCCTCTTCAGGACCGCCGAGAGCGGCGACAAGGGCCAGTTGCTGGAGGGTTCGCCGTCGTACACCACCAACGACGACGCGCTCATCAAGAACCTGAAGCTGGAGTTCAAGACGGTCTACGCCGGCTCCGAGGCCGCGCAGATCACCCAGATCAGGGAGAACTACAAGGCCAAGAAGCCGTTCATCAGCTACTGGTGGACGCCGCAGTGGCTCAACTCCCAGCTCGACCTGGTCGAGGTGAAGCTGCCCGAGTACAAGGAGGGCTGCGACGCCGACCCGAAGAAGGTCGCCTGCGGTTACGCCAACACGCCGCTGCAGAAGTACCTCAGCGCCGACTTCGCCAAGGACAACGAGAAGGCGGCCGCGTTCCTGAAGAACTTCAACTGGACCAACGACCAGCAGAACGAGGTCGCCGCGATGATCGCGGACAAGAAGATGGCCTCGGACAAGGCGGCCGAGGCCTGGGTCAAGGCCAACGAGGACGTCTGGAAGGCGTGGCTGCCGAAGTAGCCCACCCGACGACACCGACGCCGGGCGCCCCGCTGCGGGGCGCCCGGCGGTCCTTTCAGCCCAGGTCCGCGACGATCTCACGCAGCGCCCGCGTGGCACCGCGCTGAAGCTGCGGCCCGAACGTGATCCGGGTGGCCCCCAGTTCACCGAGTTCGGTGGGCGACGGGCCCCCGGCCACCGTGCCGTGCACATTGACCGGCCCCTGGATCCCGGACCGCAGCAGCGGCAGTACGTCGACGGGGGCGCCGATCGGATACACGCAGTCGGCGCCCGCGGCGACGTACAGCGCGGCCCGCTCGATGGCCTGTTCGGCGGCCTGCTTGGGATCGGTGTCGCCGACCTCGAAGGTGTCGATCCGCGCGTTGACGAAGAGCCGCCCGCCGGCGGCGTGCCGCACCTCGGCGAGCCAGTCGGCGTGCCGCTGCGGGTCCTTGAGGCGCCCGTCCTCGGAGTCCTCCAGGTTGCACCCCACGGCCCCCGTCTCCAGCAGCCGCTCCACCAACTCCCCGGGCGCCAGCCCGTACCCGCCCTCGAGGTCGGCCGACACCGGCACGTCGACCGCCCGTACGATCCGCGCGACCGCCGCGAACATCTCGTCGGCCGGGGTCTGCCCGTCCTCGTAACCGAGGGAGGCGGCGACGCCCGCGCTGGGCGTGGCGAGCGCGGGGAAGCCGGCCTCGACGAAGACACGGGCGCTCGCCGCGTCCCAGGGGCCGGGGAGGACGAGCGGATCCCCCGGGCAGCGGCGCCGATGGAGTGCACGGAAGACTTCGACTCTGCTCACGACGTATATCCCTCTGGTGGAACGCGCCGGGTGACCATCACCCGGTTCCAGTTGTTGATGGCGACGATCAGCGCGACGAGATGGGCGAGTCCGGCGTCGTCGAAGTGCGCGGCGGCCCGCTCGTACACCTCGTCGGGCACGAAGCCGTCGGTCAGGACGGTCACCGCCTCGGTCAGCGCGAGCGCGGCCCGCTCCCGCTCGTCGAAGACCTCTTCGGCTTCCTCCCAGGCGGCGAGCAGATCAAGCTGCCGCTCACCCACCCCATGCTCGCGGGCGATGGCGAGGTGCATGTCTAGGCAGAAGGCGCAGTGGTTGAGCTGCGAGGCCCGGATGACCACGAGCTCGGCGAGCGCGGGGTCGCCGAGCCCCCTCTTCGCGGCGGCGCTGAGCGCGGACAGGGCCCGGCCGGTCTCGCGGTCGAGCACCTGCGTACGGACCGTCACTCGAAGTCCCCCGGCTCGTAGTGCCCCGGCACCGCACGCGTGGTCACGCCGAACCGGTTCCACGCGTTGATCACCGCGATCGTGGCGATGAGCTGGGCCAGCTCTTCCTCGTCGAAGTGCGCGGCGGCCCGCTCGTACACCTCGTCGGGCACGAAGCCGTCCGTCAGGACGGTCACGGCCTCCGTCAGCTCGATCGCCGCGAGTTCCTTCTCCGTGTAGAAGTGCTTCGACTCCTCCCACGCGGCCAGCTGCACGATGCGCTGGACGCTCTCGCCGGCCGCGAGCGCGTCCTTGGTGTGCATGTCGAGGCAGAACGCGCAGTGGTTGACCGCCGACGCGCGCAGCCGCACGAGCTCCACCAGGGAGGGGTCCAGCCCCTGCTTGGCAGCCGCGTCGAGCCGGACCATCGCCTTGTAGACCTCGGGGGCGTGCTTGGCCCAGCGCATGCGGGCCGGCTGTTCGGGGGCGTACTCCGTACTCGTCGTACTCGTCGTACTCGTCGTACTCGTCGTCGTGTCGTTCATCGTGGTCATGCCCTCGACCCTAGGAGCCGGGCGGCCCAGGAGTATGGTCCATTTCCATGCCGAAACCTTGGGCCACTCTGGGCATCGACCTCCACCTGGAACCAGCCGGCCCGGGCCTGCGCCGCGGTCTGACCGACGCCCTGCGCGAGGCGGTCCGCACCGGGCGCCTGGCCCCCGGCACCCGCCTGCCCTCTTCCCGTTCCCTCGCCGCCGACCTCGGCATCGCCCGCAACACCGTCGCCGAGGCCTACGCCGACCTGATCGCCGAGGGCTGGCTCACCGCCCGGCAGGGCTCGGCCACCCGGGTGGCCGACCGCACCGTGATCCCGTCGACGCGCACCACCACCCCGCGCCGCCGCCCCGAACGCCCCCGCCCCACCTACGACCTGATCCCCGGCACCCCCGATCCAGGGGGTGTGTGGAAGTCCCGCACAGCACCCGCGGCGCCCGGCACGCACCCTCGCCGCACCGGTCAAAGGCCCAAGTAGCTCCGCTACGAGGGCCTTCGTCCGGCACGCCGAGGGCACGCACCGAACACCGCGGGCACCGCACGGGACTTCCACACACCCCCTGCCGCCTTCCCCCGCACGGAGTGGCTCAAGGCGGCCCGCCGCGCCCTGCTGGCCGCCCCCTACGACGCCCTCGGCTACGGCGACCCCCGCGGCCGCGTCGAACTGCGCACCGCCCTCGCCGGCTATCTCTCCCGGGCGAGGGGCGTGCGCGCCGACCCCGAACGCATCGTCGTCTGCGCCGGGTTCCTGCACGGCGCGCGGCTGCTGGGTGAGGTGCTGCGGGCGCGCGGGGCGACGACGGTGGCGGTGGAGTCGTACGGTCTGGACGCGCACTGGAGGCTGCTGCACCGGCGGGCGGGCCTGCGCACGGTCCCCCTTCCCTGCGACGAACTGGGCACGGACCCCGCAGCGTTGACGTCCGAGGCCGCGGTCCTGCTCACCCCCGCCCACCAGTTCCCGATGGGCGTCCCGCTGCACCGCGACCGCCGCGCGACGGTGGTGGACTGGGCGCGCCGCACCGGCGGACTGGTCCTGGAGGACGACTACGACGGCGAGTTCCGGTACGACCGCCAGCCCGTCGGCGCGCTCCAGGGCCTGGACCCCGACCGGGTCGTCCACCTGGGCACGGCGAGCAAGTCCCTCGCCCCCGGCCTGCGCCTGGCCTGGATGATGCTGCCGCCGGATGTGGTGGAGGAGGTGGTGACGGCCAAGGGCGGCGTGGACACCTGCGGGGTCCTGGACCAGTTGACGCTCGCCGAGTTCATCACATCGGGCGCCTACGACCGCCACGTCCGGGCGTCCCGGTCCCGCTACCGCCGTCGCCGCGACGCGCTGGTCTCCGCCCTGGCGAGCCGAGCCCCGGACGTACGCGTCACCGGCATCGCGGCGGGCCTGCACGCCGTCCTCCGCCTCCCGCCCGGCACGGAGCGGTCGGCGGTCCGGGCGGCGGCTTGGCACGGCCTGGCCGTCGACGGCCTCACCCCCCGCTACCGCCACCCAGACGCGGTCACCGAGCCGCTGGACGCCCTGGTCGTGGGGTACGGGACACCGCCGGATCACGCGTGGGCGGGGGCGCTGGACGCATTGTGCGCGGCATTGTCTTCATTGTGATTTCGCGATAACGGCCGCTGACCGTCTATTTCGTGGATAGAGTCGCCCCCATGAGCAACCGTGACTCCATATCCCGCGTAGCCCTGAAGAAAATCACCCCCGACGTCTCCGCATCGATGGGCTCCCTGCACGCCGCCGCCGTTTCGGCGGCGCAGGACGCCAAGGTCGAACCGGAAATTCTGGAACTGATCCGGATTCGCGCCTCGCAGATCAACGGCTGTGCGTTCTGCCTCGACATGCACACCAAGGACGCGCGGGCCCAGGGTGAGACCGAGCAGCGCATCTACGCGCTGAACGCCTGGCGGGAGACGCCCTTCTTCAGCGAACGGGAGCGTGCCGCGCTGGCGTTGACCGAGGCGGTGACCCTGGTGCACGACGGACGCGTCCCGGACGCCGTCTACGCCGAGGCCGCGTCCGTCTTCGACGAGGCTCAGGTCGCGGCGCTGATCTGGGCGGCCACCGTCATCAACGCGTACAACCGGATCGCCATTGCGACGCGTATGGCTCCGAAAAGCTGAGTACGGGCAGCGGTAATTGCGCCGGGTGGATTCAATTCCGCCCGGCGCTGTACCCGCTGATGGAGCTGATGAAATTCAGATTGATGGAATTCAGTCGGCCGGCAGCGGCATCATGACGTCGTCCAGCCATTTCCGCCACTCCGCCGCCCGCATTGCCGAGCCCGCCTTCATCGCACGCCCCGTCCATTCCGTCACCGGCCGGATCCCGTGCAGCGCGTTGACGAGCCACACCTCACGGCCGTCCAGCTCGGCGACGGTCCGTGCGCGGCGGTCGACCGGGATCCCGGACCGCCGGGCACGTTCCTCGATGAGCCCGACCGTCACCCCGGCCAGCACGGGCAGTCGTGCCGGGGGCAGGCACAGGGTGTCGTCCTCCCACCACAGCACGCTCGCGGTGGCCGCCTCCAACACCTCGCCGGAGGGCGCGACCAGCACCGCCTCCTGCGCACCGCCCTCGCCGGACGCCCGTCGGCGGACCTCGGCCAGGGCGTCCAGGTCCGGTCCCTTGCGGCGGGGGGCGCTGCGCGGATCGAGCTGACCCGTCGCCCACACCCGTATCTCGGCGGCGAGGGGCGGAGCGTGCCGTAGCAGCAGCCTCAAGTCGGCCGACTTCGACGCGAGTTCCACTCGGGGGAACCACTCACCCGTGCGCGGCAGTACGGCCGTCACGTCTCGCCAGAACTCCACGAGCCGGCGCGGCGGCGGCCCACCGCACTCGCCGCAGGCCCGCACGAAGCGCTCCCGGTGCCGGTCGAAGCCGCGCACCCGGCCGTCGCGCACCAGCCAGGAGTCCGCGACGAGCAGTCGTCCCCCGGCCTCGCCGCCGGGCGTCAGGCCCCGGCCGGACGTCCACGTCAACAGCCCCTCACGGACCGCCGGTCGAGTCACCATGCCGGCCCTCTCCTCTCAGTATTTGCCGCCCGCCACCGCCGGCGCCCCGTGCCGGGGGCCGTACGGCGCGTGCTCCAGCCAGGATCCGCACCACGGCAGCACGGGCGCCAGGGCCGCCGCCGCGCGCTGCTTGACCCGTACGGTCCGGCGCCGGGGCCGCAGGTGATCCAGTGCCGCACCGGCGGCGGCGCTGTTGAACAGGCCGGCCGCGCGGCGTACTTCGGCGAACTCGGCGACCGCCCCGGCCGTCCCCGCCGCGACGGCCTCAGCTGCCGCCGCCGCGTCGGCGATCCCGCTGTTCATGCCGCGCGCCCCGAACGGCGGAAAGAGATGCGCCGCCTCCCCGACCAGCAGCACCCGGCGGTGCGAGTCGGTGAACGAGGCCGCGACCTTCCTCAGGAAGCGGTACGTCGACACCCACAGGATCCGCTCGCCGTACCCGTCCCCGACGACCGCGGGCAGCCATCGCCGTATGGCCTCCTCGGTGCCGTACTCCTCCTCCGCGTCGTCGTCGCGGCACTGCAGGTCCACCTGGAAGCCCCCGGTGAACGGCACCCGCATCACACTGCGCCCGCCGACCCCCGGATGCTCGTAGTGGAAGACCCGTTCCAACGGCAGCTCGGCGCCCGGGACGTCGGCCACGTCCACGACGACGTGGAAGCCCTCGCCGTGCGTGCCCTGCATCGCGATGCCCAGCTCGCGCCGGACGGTGGAGCGGGCGCCGTCGGCGGCCACGGCGTACGCGCCGGTCCACGTCCGCCCGTCCTCGGCGGTCAGTGTGACGCCGGCTGGTGCGGTGCGTACGGCGGTGACATGGGCGTCCCACACGAACTCCACCCCGGCCCGCTCGCAGGCCGCGCGCAGGAAGCGTTCGGTGTCCACCTGGCGCAGGCTGGTGAAGGGCGGGAGTCCCGGAGGGCCGGGCGGGGGCGGCGGGAAGGTGCGGGAGTACACCTCGCGGCCCCGGTAGAGGGTGCGCTTGGTCTGCCAGGTGCGGCCGTACGAGGTGATCTCGGCGGCGATCCCCGGCCGCATCCCGTCCAGCAGGCCCAGGGTCTCGCGGTGCACGAACAGGGCCCGGCTGCCCGGCCGTTCCCGGTCCTTCGGGTCCGCTTCCAGCAGTACGACGTCCAGTCCGCGCGCCCGCAGCCCGAGCGCCGCCGACAGGCCCACGGGGCCGGCGCCCACCACGACGACCGGGTTCACGCGCGGACGCCCTCGGTGAGCATGCGGGTGATCTCCACCCGCTTCACCTTCCACGTGGCGGTCATCGGCAGCTCCTCGAACCGCCACTGCCGCGGCTCGGCCATCGCGGGCAGATCCGCCGTCGCCTCCCGCCAGCGCTCCGGATCCAGCGGCCGCTCGCCCCGCACGCACACCACCGGCACCGGCTCACGGTCCGCGCCGGGCACGATGACGACCTCGCGCAGCTCCTCGAGGCGGGACATCAGCGTGTCCTCGACCTCCAGATTGCTGTGCACCGCGTCGATCCGGTCGATCTCCCGGTCGACCAGATGAAGAGCCCCCAGCCGGCTCCGGTACCCCATGTCGCCCATCTCCCACCAGCCGTCGTCGAGCTGCCGGTCGTAGCGGTCCTGCATGCCGAGGTAGGTGAGGATGCGGCCCCTGGTGCGGGCCTCGATCCGGCCGACGGTTCCGGGCGCGACCCGCCGGCCCTCGGCGTCGGTGACGCGGACGCGGGTGAAGCCGGGGATGCCGGTACCGACCCGGCGGCCGTCCGCGCGGGCGGCGCTGCGCCGGGTGAACCACTGGAACGCGACCGGGCCCGTCTCGCTCTGCCCGTACAACTGGATCAGCCACGGCGAGCGGCGCTTCGAGGCGTCCAGCAGCCGCCGTACGGTGCGCGGGTGGATGGCGTCGAACGTGGAGCCGTAGGACCGGACCCGTGACAGCGGGGCGCCGGGCGCGTCGGCCAGCTCCTCCCACAGCACGAAGGTGTTGGGGTGGGTCTCGACGATGCCGGGGCGGTGCCGGACGAGCAGCGGGGCGACCCTGTCCGGCGCCGGGTCGGTGATCAGCACGAGCGGACTTCCGAAGTGCAGCAGGACGCCGAGCAGATGGTAGAAGCGCGAGTGCACGAAGGACATGTGCAGCGCCGCCGTCTCCCCACGGGTGGGCCAGCCCATCGCCTGCTGCGGTACGAGCCGGTTCCACATGGTGTTCGCGCAGTGCACGGCGAGCTTGGGCAGGCCGGTGGTGCCCGAACTGTGGGTGATGAGGGCGGGTTCGCGGGGGTGGAGCCGCACGGGGGCGGCGGGTTCGGCGCCGGCGTACTTCTCCAGGGGGTCGGCGCCGGGGGCGTCGTCCACGGACAGGGTGCGCCCCGCGGGCAGGGTGACGTCCGCGAGCGGGCCCGCCAGCTTCGCCCGGTCGGTGATCAGCCAGGGCCGCCGCAGCCGGGCCAGCAACTCCCCGGCCACCAGGCCGGCCAGCGTGGGGGACAGCAGTACCGGGACGGCACCTATCCGGGAGACGGCACAGGTCAGCAGGACGATGTCCACGTTGTCCGTCTTGTGGACGGCCACCTGTTCGGCGGGCCTCACGCCCGCCGTCCACAGCTGGCCGGACAGCTCGTCGACCACGTCGGCCAGCACCCGGTAGGTGAGGTCGGTGCCGAGCTCGGGACGGACGTCGAGCGGCCGGTCCAGGGTGACGAAGACGGCTCCGTGTCGGTCCGCCGCGCGCCGGAACACCGGGCCCAGGTAGAACCCGCGTTCGGTGGGGAGGGGTTGCTGCGGCATGTGCCTGTTCCTCTCGGATATGTCTGTCACGCCTTGCGTGTTCGGCATGGTCACCACGCGCCTTGGCGGACCAGGTGGCGGCGGAGCTTTCCGGTCGGGGTGCGGGGCAGGGACGAAACGAGGCTGACGCCGCGGGGGACCTTGAAGGCGGCGAGGTGTTCGCGGGCGAGCCCGAGGAGGTCGGTCTCCAGGCAGGCCGGTGCCGGGGTGAGGGGGACGACGAAGGCGCGCAGCCGGCTCGCCCCGTGCCCGTCGGTGACGGCGGCGACCGCGACCTCCTTGACCGCCGGATGGGTGCGCAGTACGGCCTCCACCTCCAGCGGGGAGACGGTGATGCCGCCGACCATCTCCATGTCGTCGGCGCGGCCCAGGTGCCGGTAGGTGCCGTCCGGTTCGCGGAGCGCCCGGTCACGCGTGGCCAGCCAGCCGCCGACCAGCGTGCGTTCGGTCTCCTCGGGCCGGTTCAGATAGCCGGACGTCACCGTCGGCCCGCGCACCCACATCTCGCCCTCCTCCCCGTCCGGCACCGGGTGCCCGGCCCGGTCCCGCAGCTCGACCTCGAAGCCGGGTACGGGGCGGCCGACGGTGCCCGGGCGGTTGTGCTCGAAGCCGTTGGCGCAGAAGGCGTGCCCGGCCTCGGTGGAGCCGATCTGCTCCAGCACGGGCGCTCCCAGCAGCTCGGTGACCTGGCCGCCGAGCCGGTCCGGCATGCCCTCACCGGCCGACACCGCGGCGCGCACGGAGGCGAAGCAGGCCTCGTGTCCGCTGCCCCGGTCGGTCACCAGGGCGGCGTACGCGGACGGCACGGAGTAGAGCAGGGTCACCCGATGCCGGGCGACGAGTTCGTCGACGGCGGACGGGGTGGGGCGCCGGGCCACCAGGACGGCGGAGGAGCCGGAGAAGAGGGGGAAGACGAAGGCGTTGCCGAAGCCGTACGCGAAGTACAGCTTCGACACAGACAGGGTGACGTCGTCCTCGGTGATCCGCAGCAGCCGCCGGCCGATGAGGTCGTAGTACGTCTTCGGGTCTCCGTGCGTGTGCACGACCCCCTTGGGGCGGCCCGTGGTGCCGGAGGTGTACTGCACGTACAGGGGGGTGTGCGCGTCGACCGGGTGGGCGGGGGCCGGTTCGGCGGCCGAGGTGAGCGCGACGAGCTGATCGGCACCGAGCCGCTGCCGCCGCGCGAACCGGTCCACGGTCTCCTCTGACTCCTCGAGCCCGGGTCCCGTCACACACAGCACCGCCCCGGTGTCCTGGGTCATGAACGCGTGGTCGGCGGCCGGGAGTTCGGGGTTGACCAGGACCGCGACGGCACCGAGACGGGCGACGCCGAGGAAGGCGGCCACCCAGGCGACGCCATCGGGCAGCGCGAGCAGCACACGGTCCCCGGGCCGCACCCCGTGCTCCGCGAACACCGTGGCCGCACGGGCCGCGAGATCGTGCACCTCACCATGGCTCCACACCTGATGCCCCTGGTGAAAGGCGGCCCGGTCGCTCCAGCCGCGCCGCTTCGCGAGGTCGGTGAGGTGGGCGGCGAGGTTGCCGGGGGGTTTGGCGTCGGTTGGGGATGGGGTGGGGTGGGGGGTGATGGTGGGCGTGGTCGTGGGCGGCCGCGGGGTTGACTCGGCTGGCGTGGTGGTGGGCGAGTGCGGGGCGGTCTGCCGGGTCTGCGCGGTCTGTTCGGTCCTCATCGGGTGCCCTCCTCCGCGACGGCCGGAACGGTGGTGGACTCGCGGTGGGCGTTGGTGTGTGCCGGTTCCTGGGCCGGGGTTCGGCGGCCGCCGGCCGCTACCGGCCCCGCGGCGGGCACGACGGCGGGCTCGCGGTGGTCGCCGCTCCACGCCGGCCCCCGGACGGGAGCCCGGCGGCCGACCGCAGCCGCCCCTGCTCCCGCTCCCGATCCCGCCCCCACCCCCGCCTTCCGGGGCATCTGACGCGCCCCGCCCCGGGCCACCGCGGCCTCCCTCTCCCGGCCCGCTCCCAGTTGTGCCGGAACCGCCTCCGCTTGCTCCCCGGGCACCCCTGCCCCCGTCCCGGTGTGCTCCCGCAGGGCCCGCATCTGGGCCGCCGTCTTCAGCAGCATCTCGTCGTACTCGGCGACCGGGTCGGAGTCGAGGACGATCGCCCCGCCGGCGCCCAGGTGCAGCTCTCCGTCGGCGAGAACGGCCGTACGGATGACGATGTTGAGGTCCGCGCCACCGCTGCACCCCAGATAGCCGAGGGCGCCGGAGTACACACCACGGGCCTCGGTCTCCAGGGCGTCGATGATCTCCAGGGTGCGCAGCTTCGGCGCGCCGGTCATCGAGCCGCCGGGGAAGCAGGCGCGTACACAGTCCAGCGCGTCCGTGTCCTCGCGCAGCCGGCCCTCCACGGTGGAGACGAGCTGGTGCACGGTGGCGTACGTCTCGGTCGCCATCAGCTTGGAGACCCGCACCGTCCCGGTCCGGCAGACCCGGCCCAGGTCGTTGCGGAGCAGATCGACGATCATCAGGTTCTCGGCGCGCGTCTTGGCGTCCGCCGCCAGCGCGTCCCGCAGCCGTGCGTCCTCCTCCGCGCCCTCGCCGCGCGGCGCGGTGCCCTTGATGGGGCGGGCCTCGGCGACACCGTCCCGGGTGATCCGCAGGAACCGCTCGGGGGAGGACCCGGCCACGTCGAGGTCCCCGAACCGCAGGAAGGCCGCGTACGGCGCCGGGTTGACGCGGCGCAGCACCCGGTAGAAGTCGTACGCGTCGGACGGGGCTGGTAACCGGGCGGCGTTGGTCAGGCAAACCTCGTAACTGGTGCCCGCTCGCAGCTCCCTCTGACAGGACTCGATGTCCGCGAGGTACGTCGCCCGGTCGCGGACCAGCCACGGCTCGGCCGCCTCGGGGTCCGTCTCGCCCGGCACGGGCAGCGGCGGCCGCTCGGTGGCGACGAAGGTCAGATGGGCGAGCGTGCTCTCCAGCCAGTCCGCGGCTTCCCTGGCTGCCTGCGGGGTGTTCTCCGCCAGGCAGACGGCGTAGGTGAAGCCCTCCTGGTGGTCCACCGCGATCAGCCGGTCGGCGAACAGCCAGCAGGCGTCCGGGGTCCTGGCCCGGTGGCGGTTCGGCGAGCCGCAGTCGGCCTTCGTCTCGTAGCCGAAGTAGCCGACGTAGCCGCCGGTGAAGTCGAAGGGCAGCCCCGTGGCATCGACGTGACGGTTCGCCAGTTGCCGTTTGAGGTAGTCGAAGACGCTGGCCGCGACCTTGCGCGGGGGCCGCCCGGCCCGCTCGATCTCACAGCGGCCGGTGTCGACGTCGTACCGTACGAACTCGGCGAGCGGCCCGCTGTCGTCGCCGAGGAACGAGAACCGGGACCGCCCCTCCTCGACCAGCGAACTGTCCAGCCAGAACGCGCGCGGCGAGGCACCGTACAGCCGGGTGAAGGCGGCCTCCGTGTCGACCGCGCCGGCGATGCGGCGGGTGTGCAGCCGGTAGGCGATGGGGGCACCTCCCGCGCCCTTGAGGCAGTGGGGGAGGCCGGCGGTCCGGGGACGGGGCGGTATCAAGGTGCGGCTCCGCCGCGTGGGCGCGACCGGCGCCGGCGATGCGGCCGCCGCCGACGCGGGCACCGCGGTGTTCTTCGTACGGGGCTTGCGGGCCCGCTCGGCCGTGAGGTTGCGGAAGTTCACGAGGATGCGGTGGCCGTACTCCGTCAGGACGGACTCGGGATGGAACTGCACCCCCCACAGGGGCCTGTCCCGGTGCCGCAGCCCCATCAGGACGCCGTCCTCGGCCCAGGCGGTGGCCTGAAGCGTCTCGGGCAGCGGCTCGCGCACGGCCAGCGAGTGGTAGCGGACCGCGGTGAACTGCTGCGGCAGCCCCTGGAACAGGTCCCGCCCGTCGTGCCGCACCGTGGACAGATGCCCGTGCCGGGGCTGCGGGGCGGGCTCGATGCGGCCCTCTTCCCCGAGGGCGATGCCCTGGTGGCCCAGGCAGACGCCGAGCACGGGAAGCGGGGACGCGGCGAGCAGCCTGGCGCTGATGCCGAAGTCGCGCGAGGTGCCCGGGTGGCCCGGACCCGGCGACACCACCACATTGTCGAAATTGCCGGGATCCGCAAGATCCGGAATCGCGTCGGCCGGGGCGTCGTTCAGGATCACCACCGGCTCCTCACCGTTGACCTCGGCGATCAGTTGGAACAGGTTGTACGTATACGAGTCGTAATTGTCGATGAGCAGGGTCTTCACCCGCCCACCTCCTTCGATCGATCTCGGACCTACGCGGTCCGTCGCTTGTGCCGTCCGCGGAGCGCCTGGAGCGGTGGATACAGCCATTTCCGGAAGAAGCGCTGAAGGCGCGGCATGAGAATCCAGGTGACAAGAGCCGTCACACACAGACACAGCAGCAGTGTGCGGAAGAGTGCATTGAGGCCGTCCAGATAGGGGAGAATGGTCAGATTGAACAAGAGCACCGGCGGGAAAACCGCGCTCATATTCA
Organism: Streptomyces sp. UG1; assembly: GCF_049974585.1. Classification (NCBI taxonomy): domain Bacteria; kingdom Bacillati; phylum Actinomycetota; class Actinomycetes; order Kitasatosporales; family Streptomycetaceae; genus Streptomyces; species Streptomyces sp. UG1. The sequence continues at coordinate 81,595 of NZ_JBNGGG010000001.1, forward strand.
CAAACCACAACTTCCACTTGGACGGCGGAGCCGGCGGCGCGGGCGTGGCCGTCTGCCGGTCGAGCCACATCTTGGAGCCGCGCACCCTCCGGCGTTCCGTCACCCGGGCGAACACCTCGGCCCGGGTGTCCAACTGTGCCCGAGCGGTCGAGTTCTCCCAGGCCAGCGCAGCACCCTCGCTGGCGAAACGATAGATCACATGCCACTCCGCCTCTCCGCCGACGAGTACGCCACCCCCCATGAACCCCGGTTCCCGGGCGCTCGCGCCCAGCAGGGCCCACCCCCAGGAATGGAACTCGTCCTCGCGACCCGGCACCACGTGAAAGGCCACGGTGATAGTGACGGGATTACTGGTCACGTAGTCGAATACGGAAAGGGAACCTCGCGCGTTCAAGGTTGAACCAAGATTTTCGAGTGTCCGAAACAAACCTCTTGGTCAGTTTTCTGACGGTACTTGCGGTAAGTTATTACGTGATTCTTACGAGGCTCCGTGAAGCGCTTGCCGAAAGGCTTGGAAAATGCTCAGACTCGGTATTCCGCTCCGTGCAAAAAGAAGTCACCGCCCACTCGATTTACCACCCGGCGTCGGCTGCACTCGAGCACGGCGCTCACCCGCTATCCCACGAGGGAACCCTGCTGGGCCGCGAGGGCACGCTTCCTGCCGCATGTGATCCTTTGACGGCCGTCCGCCGAAGGCGCGTCGGGGCCGACGGCGTGCCCCGGTGGCCGGCTCACACCCCGAGCACGCCCCGCAACTGGGCCAGCCCCCAGTCCAGATCCTCCTTCCCGATCACCAAGGGCGGCGCGATACGGATCGTCGCCCCATGTGTGTCCTTCACCAGCACCCCCCGCTCCATCAACTGCTCGGACACCTCCCGCCCCGTGCCATGCCCCCGGGCGATGTCCACCCCGGCCCACAGCCCCCGCCCCCGCACCTCCGTCACCCGCCCGGTCCCCGCCAACTGCCCCAGCTCCCGGTGCAGATGCGCGCCCAGCTCCGCCGCCCGCTCCTGGAACTCGCCCGTCCGCAGCATCGCGATCACCTCCAGCGCCACCGCACACGCCAGCGGATTCCCACCGAACGTCGACCCGTGCTCCCCGGGCCGGAACACCCCGAGCACCTCGGCCGACGACACCACCGCCGACACCGGCACGATCCCGCCCCCGAGCGCCTTCCCCAGGACGTACATGTCCGGCACCACACCCTCGTGCTCGCACGCGAAGGTGCGCCCCGTACGCCCCAGCCCCGACTGGACCTCGTCCGCCACGAACAGCACGTTCCGCTCCCGCGTCAGCTCCCGTACCGCCGGCAGATAGCCCGCCGGGGGGACCACCACCCCCGCCTCACCCTGGACCGGCTCCAGCAGCACGGCCACGGTGTTCTCCGTCAGCGCCTCCCGCATCGCCGTCAGATCCCCGTACGGCACGATCGCGAATCCCGGCGTGTACGGCCCGAAGTCCGCCCGCGCCTCCGGGTCGGTGGAGAAGCTGATGATCGTCGTCGTACGGCCGTGGAAGTTGTTGCCCGCCACCACGATCTTCGCCATCTCCGCCGGCACGCCCTTGACGCGGTACCCCCACTTCCGGGCGGTCTTCACGGCCGTCTCCACCGCCTCCGCCCCCGTGTTCATCGGCAGCACCATCTCCATCCCGCACAGCTCGGCGAGCTGCGCGCAGAACGCCGCGAACCGGTCGTGATGAAACGCCCGCGACGTCAGCGTCACCCGCTCGAGCTGCGCCTTCGCCGCGTCCAGGATCCGCCGGTTGCGGTGCCCGAAGTTCAGCGCCGAATACCCGGCCAGCAGATCCAGATACCGCCGCCCCTCCACATCCGTCATCCAGGCCCCGTCGGCCGTCGCCACCACGACCGGCAGCGGCTGGTAGTTGTGCGCGCTGTGCGCGTCGATCGCGGCGATCAGGGATTCGTTGGTGCTCGACGTACCCACGGGGCTCTCCGTTTCCGCCACCGCGAGGGCTCGTGTCCCGGCAGTCACGAGGCTCGCGGCCACTGTCCAGTTCCTGCCTTGCGAGTGCTGTGCGGCCCCTTCCTATCGTTGCTCGCATGGTGGACGCGGGACCATCGCTCACCGGCGCGCCCGGTAGGCTGATCGGCGGGCCGTGACTGGCGCGCTGGGATGGACCAACCATCGGGGAGCGGCCCCTGGGCCAAGTCCAGACCGAGTGCCGTGCGCCTGGGCCGTACCGTGAACGCTGCACACGACGTCCGGAGGTCCCCATGTCAGCCGAGCCCCTCTCCACCGAGTCCACCGCCTTCCGTTCCGCCCTCGACGTGATCCGCGCCGTCGAGCCGCGCGTGGCCGACGCCATCGGCCAGGAGGTCGCCGACCAGCGCGAGATGCTCAAACTGATCGCCTCCGAGAACTACGCCTCCCCGGCCACCCTCCTGGCGATGGGCAACTGGTTCAGCGACAAGTACGCCGAGGGCACCGTCGGCCGCCGCTTCTACGCCGGCTGTCGCAACGTCGACACCGTCGAGTCCCTCGCCGCCGAGCACGCCAAGGAGCTCTTCGGCGCCCGCCACGCCTACGTCCAGCCGCACTCCGGCATCGACGCCAACCTCGTCGCCTTCTGGGCCGTCCTCGCCCAGCGCGTCGAGGCCCCCGCCCTGGAGAAGGCCGGCGTCCGCCAGGTCAACGAACTCTCCGAGGCCGACTGGGCCGAACTGCGCCGCGCCTTCGGCAACCAGCGCATGCTCGGCATGTCCCTGGACGCCGGCGGCCACCTCACCCACGGCTTCCGCCCGAACATCTCCGGCAAGATGTTCGACCAGCGCTCCTACGGCACCGACCCCGCCACGGGCCTGATCGACTACGAGGCGCTGCGTGTCTCCGCCCGCGAGTTCAAGCCGCTGATCATCGTCGCCGGCTACTCCGCCTACCCCCGTCTCGTGAACTTCCGGATCATGCGCGAGATCGCCGACGAGGTCGGCGCCACGCTCATGGTCGACATGGCCCACTTCGCGGGTCTCGTCGCCGGCAAGGTCCTCACCGGCGACTTCGACCCGGTCCCGCACGCCCAGATCGTCACCACCACCACCCACAAGTCGCTGCGCGGCCCGCGCGGCGGCATGGTCCTGTGCGACGACTCCCTCAAGGACCAGGTCGACCGCGGCTGCCCGATGGTCCTCGGCGGCCCGCTCCCGCATGTCATGGCCGCCAAGGCCGTCGCCCTGGCCGAGGCCCGCCGGCCCGCCTTCCAGGACTACGCCCAGCGCATCGTCGACAACTCCCGCGCCCTGGCCGAGGGCCTGATGCGCCGCGGCGCCACCCTGGTGACCGGCGGCACCGACAACCACCTCAACCTGATCGACGTCGCCTCCTCCTACGGCCTCACCGGCCGTCAGGCCGAGGCCGCGCTCCTCGAATCCGGCATCGTCACCAACCGCAACGCCATCCCGGCCGACCCCAACGGCGCCTGGTACACCTCCGGCATCCGCATCGGCACCCCCGCCCTGACCACCCGGGGCCTGGGCACCGCCGAGATGGACGAGGTCGCCGCCCTCATCGACCGCGTCCTGACCACCACCGAGCCGGGCACGACCAAGTCGGGCGCCCCGTCCAAGGCCGCTCACGTCCTCGACCCGAAGATCGCCGACGAGATCTCCCACCGCGCCACCGACCTCGTGGCCGGCTTCCCGCTGTACCCGGAGGTCGACCTGGGCTGACGCCCATGGCGCTGCGCCGACGGCCTCACAGGTCCAGGTCGATCAACTCCTGACGTGGCCCCTCCCGCGGCGGTCCGGCTCCCTGCCGGTCCGCCGCGCGGCGTATCAGCAGAGTGCCGCCCACACCGGTCGCGAACCCCACGGCCAGCCCCGCCAACCCCCATCCGGCACCATCCGGCACCGGCCCGGACCAGCCGTCCCCGGCCGCCGTGCCCGCGGCGACCACGTCGGCCTCGCCCTCCGACCCACCGACCAGCCGGGCCAGATCCAGCCGCTCGAAGACGGAGCGCGGGGCCCGGTGCCAGCGGATGTCGTCGTCCTCCACGTCCGGCGCGAGATCCGAGCGCACCCAGGGTGTGCCGTCCTCGGCCACAAAGAGCTGGTCCAGCCGCTGGACGGCCACATCTCCTCCCGGCGCCCGGTTCGTCTGCGGCCAGCCACCGACTCCCGTCAGCCCCCAGACCACCGTCATCCGTATCGGCGGATACCGCCCCTCATCCCAGTCCTCCGGCACCCGCTCCGTCCCCACATACGTCGGCTGCAACAGCTGCCAGAGGCGGGCGAACGCCGTCTCGCCGGAGCGCATCGCCGCCGTGCGTCCTGTGCCGCCGGCGATGACCGTGGCCACGTCGGGGACGTCCCGTACCTGCGCCGGGACGGCCGCGGCAGTCGTCGCCGTGCCCCACAGGCTCGCCAGCGCCGCCGACGCCACCGCCACCGTCACGAGCAGCGTGCGCCGCAGCCTTCCTCCCGGGTCGGCGCTCATACGTCCCGCAGCTCCTGCCTCGGCCCCGGCTCGCCCCGCAGACGGTCCAGCCGCAGTCGGGTGGCGAAGGGGCGCAGGAGCAGCGCCAGCACGGCGCCGGCCGCCGCGCCCGGCAGGGCCCACCACCAGTCGGTGCCGTCATCCGACCCCGACCCGGATCCCGGCTCTGATCCCGGCGCCGCCTGGGCCGGGGATGCCTCGGTGCCCTCGGCTGCCTCGTCCGTCCCGGGCGCCCCCGCCGATGGGGCGATCCCCTTATTTCCTTCCGGGGAGGGCTTGCCCATCAGCCCCAGCTTGGTGAGCAGGGCGCGAAGCCGGGTCGGATGTTCGGCGCGGTGCCAGATGCCGTTGGCCGTGTTGCCCAGGTTCTCCGCCGTGTGTATCCAGACGTCCTTCTCGTCGTGGCTCGGGTAGACCCGGTCCAGGCGCCAGGGCATCACGTCATGGACCATCCAGGTGACGTTGATCTGGCGGGCTGTCGTCAGGTTGGCCTCGGGCGGCTTGTCACGCGTGCCCTTGCCCCGTGCGCCGAGCAGCTGGTCCAGCTCTTCGTACTCCTTGTCGGAGCGGTACAGAGAGGCCGTCTGCGTGCTCTCCGGCGAGACCAAGAGCACGCTCGTCGGTCCTCCCGCCGACGCGGGGGACGCGGCTCCCCACAGCAGCAGGGCGAGCGCCACCGCCAACCCCTGGGTTAGCGCCATGAGTTCACGACACCGACGCCTGCGACCACCCCCACACCTGCGCAACCGGTCCCGCAAGCGGCCGATCCCATGTCCCGACATCCGAACCCCCAACCCGAGCGATCCCCGTGCGGCCCGTCCCCGAGCCGCTTGTCACTTCTGGTACACCGCTCGACGCGACTGGGTTCCCACTCCGAAGCACTTATTTCGAGGGCTCTTCGGACGGCCTGCCGAGCGACCGCGCGACCTCCAGCGCCCGCTCCTTCGACGCCACCCCTTCCAGCCGCAGCGCCACGGCCTCGCCCTCGGCTCGGTGCGTCCACAGCAGCGTCGGACCGGCCGTCCGCTCCTCGCGTGCGTAGCGCTCCCCGCTCGCGTCCACCAGCCAGAACGTCAGCAGATGCGGTCGGGCGAACCACAGGGCCGTGTCGGACGCGGTGCCGGTCGGCCCGTCGGGGCGCAGCGAGAGCCATTCCGGCGGTTCGCGCACGGCCTTGGAGAAGCCGAGGTCCAGTCTCGCCCGGCGCTCGTCCAGCCGTATCGTGCGCCCGTCCTCGCGCCAGCACAGGCTCACCATGAGCCGTCCCCCAGGCTCACCTGTCACGGTCACCGCGTCCGGAGTGCCCAGCTCCTTCGGGACCAGCGGCTCGAAGCCCGCCCGGCGCTCGGCCTGGGCGAACGACATCGAGTGACCGCAGCCGGGGACCTCGGCGCCGGGTGAGGGCACCGCCGACGGGTCGTACCGCACCTCGACCCCGGCGAAGTCGAACCAGTCGAAGACCGCCGCCCGCACCGGAGGCGTGAGCACGAGCACCGCCAGCAGGCCGCACAGCGCCGCGGTCAGCGAACGCCACCGCACCCGCGCCCAGCGCCGCACCGCCCGCAGCCGCTCGGCCGCACCCGGCGGCTCGGCCACCGGCACCGCCGTCTGCTCGGCGAGTATCTGCGCCAGCACCCGCTCGACCATCGTCTCGGCGCCGTCCTCGGCGTCCGGCGCGTCCAGCGAGCGCCCGAGCGCCCGCAGCTCCTCGGGCAGCCGTGCCGGGTCGCCCTGCCGACCGTGATCACCGGCACGTCCACCGGCGGGGCGCCCCCTGTGCCGACCGGCGCCCTCACGGCCGTACCCACGCCGTCCGTCGCTCCCGTGCGCCTCCCGGCCGTCATCGTCGTCAGGCCCGCGTGCGTCAGCCATGCTCATCACCCCCTTCCCGAGGCTCGAAATCCGGCAGCAGCCGCCCCAGCTTCCGCAGTGCGCGGTTCAGCCGGGACTTCACCGTGCCCCGGGGCCAGCCCAGGGCCTGGGCCGTCTCCGACTCGTCCATCTCCAGCAGATAGCGGTAGGTGACGACCAGGCGGTGCTCCTCGCTGAGCTTGTCCAGGGCGGCCTGGAGCGCGGCGCGGCGCTCTATCTCCAGCGCGGCCACCGCCGGGTCCGCCGACTCCGGTATCAGCGGCTCCGCCTCCACGAACGCCGCCTCGCGCCCGGCGAGCGTGCGCTGGCGGGCCGCCGTGCGCACTGTGTTCCTCGTCTCATTGGCCACGATGGACAGCAGCCATGGCTTGAACGCCGCGCCGTCCTTGAACCGGCCCAGCGAGCAGTACGCCTTCACGAAGGCCTGCTGCACCACGTCCTCCGCGTCCGCACCCGCTCCGAGCGCCGCGGCCGCCCTGAGCGCGATGCCCGTATGGGCCCGCACCAGCAGCGCGTACGCCTCCGGCTCCCCGGCGCGTACGCGTGCGATCACCGCGGCCTCATCGACGATGCGGCCCCCCTCCCGCGTTCTCACACTCTTGTTACACCGCCGGGGACGGATCGGTTCCCATCTGTTTCCGCCCAGTTCCGGAGCGGCCCCCAGGACCTGAGAGAATGGTGGACATGGCCTCTGATCGTCCCCGCGTGCTCTCCGGAATCCAGCCCACCGCAGGCTCGTTCCACCTCGGCAACTACCTCGGCGCCGTCCGCCAGTGGGTTGCCCTCCAGGAGTCCCACGACGCGTTCTACATGGTCGTCGACCTGCACGCGATCACGCTCCCGCAGGACCCGGCCGAGCTGCGCGCCAACACCCGCCTGGCCGCCGCCCAGCTCCTCGCGGCCGGACTCGACCCCGAGCGCTGCACGCTCTTCGTCCAGAGCCACGTCCCCGAGCACGCCCAGCTCGCCTGGGTCATGAACTGCCTCACCGGCTTCGGCGAGGCCTCCCGCATGACCCAGTTCAAGGACAAGTCCGCCAAGCAGGGGGCCGACCGCGCCTCCGTCGGGCTCTTCACCTACCCGATCCTCCAGGTCGCGGACATCCTGCTGTACCAGGCCAACGAGGTCCCGGTCGGCGAGGACCAGCGCCAGCACATCGAGCTCACCCGTGACCTCGCCGAGCGTTTCAACGGCAGGTTCGGCCAGACCTTCACCGTCCCGAAGCCGTACATCCTCAGGGAGACGGCGAAGATCTACGACCTTCAGGACCCGTCGATCAAGATGAGCAAGTCGGCGTCCACGCCGAAGGGCCTCATCAACCTCCTCGACGAGCCCAAGGCCACCGCCAAGAAGGTCAAGAGCGCCGTCACCGACACCGACACCGTCATCCGCTACGACGCCGAGAACAAGCCGGGCATCAGCAACCTGCTCACCATCTACTCGACCCTCACGGGGACGGGAATCGCGGAACTGGAGCAGAGCTACGACGGCAAGGGCTACGGTGCGCTCAAGACGGACCTCGCCGAGGTCATGGTCGAGTTCGTGACGCCCTTCCGGGAGCGCACCCAGCAGTATCTGGACGATCCGGAGACGCTGGACTCGATCCTGGCCAAGGGGGCGGAGAAGGCGCGCGCCGTCGCCGCGGAGACGCTCTCCCAGGCGTACGACCGGGTGGGCTTCCTGCCCGCCAAGCACTGAGCCCGTTCAGCGCTGCACATCACTACGGTTGCGCCTGCCCGCAGCACGGCCGTGGCCGTACAGTCGATAGCCGAGTGGCTGCCACGGCGGCCACTCACGCCCACCAACAGACGACAGGAGACGACGTGGGGACCGTAACGATCGGCGTGTCGATCGCGGTCCCGGAGCCTCACGGCAGCCTGCTCCAGGAGCGGCGCGCGGGCTTCGGCGACGCCGCGGCTCACGGCATCCCCACGCATGTCACGCTGCTGCCGCCGACCGAGGTCGACTCCTCGCTGCTGACCGCGATCGAGGCGCACCTGGTCGAGGTCGCGGCCGCCGGGCGCCCCTTCCCGATGCGGCTGTCCGGCACCGGGACCTTCCGGCCGCTGTCGCCGGTCGTCTTCGTCCAGGTCGTCGAGGGCGCCGAGGCCTGCACCTGGCTGCAGAAGCAGGTCCGCGACGCCTCCGGGCCCGTCGCACGCGAACTGCAGTTCCCGTACCACCCGCATGTCACCGTCGCCCACGGCATCGACGAGGAGTCGATGGACCGCGCGTTCGAGGAACTCGCCGACTACGAGGCCGGCTGGCCCTGCACCGGCTTCGCCCTCTACGAACAGGGCGCCGACGGCGTGTGGCGCAAGCTGCGCGACTTCCCCTTCGGGAGGTCGGTGGTGCCGCCGCAGGCGGGGCATGTGGAGCGCGGGTCGATCCCGACGCCGTAGAGGCGCTTCAGGCCGGCAGGCGACGCAGCAGCCCGCGCGGCGCGTGCCGCAGCGCCGCCATCACCAGCCTGAGCGCGCCCGGTACCCACACCGTCTCCGAGCGGCGCCGCAGGCCCAGCTCGATCGCCGTCGCGACGGCCTCCGGGGTGGTCGCGAGGGGAGCCTCCTGAAGGTCCGCGGTCATCTTCGAGCGGACGAATCCGGGGCGTACGACCATGACGTGTACGCCGGTGCCGTGCAGGGCGTCGCCCAGGCCCTGGGTGAAGGTGTCGAGGCCGGCCTTGCTGGAGCCGTAGATGAAGTTGGCCCGGCGCGCTCGCTCGCCGGCGACCGAGGAGAGGACGACCAGCGAGCCGTGGCCCTGGGACTGGAGTGCGCCGGCGCTGACCAGGGCCGCGGACACGGCGCCCGTGTAGTTGGTCTGCGCGACCCGTACCGCGTTCAGCGGCTCGCGCTCGTCGCGCGCCTGGTCGCCGAGGATCCCGAAGGCGAGCAGCACCATGTCGATGTCGCCGTCCGCGAAGACCTTGCCGAGCACCGTCTCGTGGGAGTCGGGGTCGAGCGCGTCGAAGGCCACCGTGTGCACGTCGGCACCCAGGGCGCGCAGCTCGGCCGCCGACTGCTCCAGGGCGGGCGACGGGCGGCCGGCGAGCCAGACCGTGCGGGTGCGGCGCGCGATCAGGCGGCGGGCGGTGGCCAGCGCGATCTCGGACGTACCGCCGAGGACGAGCAGGGACTGGGGGATGCCGAAGGCGTCCTTCACGACAACTCCTAGGGGCGTGGTGGAGGGTGGTCACAGGGAGAGGCGGCGGGCCAGGTCCGACACGAACACCCCGCGCGGGTCGACCTGAGCGCGCAGTGCGCGGAACTCGTCCACGCGCGGGTACATCGCGGCGAGCAGTTCGGGCCGCAGCCGGGAGTCCTTGGCCAGGCAGACGCGGCCGCCCGCCGTGGCCACGTCCTCGTCCAGCGCGTCCAGGAAGGCGCCGAGGCCGGGCAGGGCGGCCGGGATGTCCAGGGTCAGCGTCCAGCCGGGCACCGGAAAGGAGAGCCAGCCGGGGTCGGCGTCGCCGAAGCGCTTGAGGGCGGCCAGGAAGGACGGGCAGCGGTGCTCGGAGACGCGCCGCACGACCCGGCGCAGGGTCTCCTCCTGGCCGTGCCCGACGGCGAACTGGTACTGCACGAAGCCGCCCCGGCCGTGGATGCGGTTCCAGTGGGGCACGCCGTCCAGCGGGTGGAAGAACGTGGCGAGCTTCCGGAGTTCGCCGGTACGCGCGCGTGGCGCCCTGCGGTACCGGAACTCGTTGAACCAGACCGCACTGCGGCGGCCCAGCAGCCCGTCCGGGAGGAAGGCGGGCGGGGCCGGCAGGCGGAAGGGGCGGAAGGCGAGCGGATCCCTACGCGCGCGCGTGCCCTTGCGCAGCGCCTCCATGGGCGCGTGGTCGCCGCGGGTGAGGACGGCGCGCCCGGTCGCCGCGCCGCGCGCCAGCAGGTCGATCCAGGCCACCGAGTAGCGGTAGTGGTCGTCGGCGGCGGCCAGGCGGGCCATTGCGTCGTCGAGGTCCCGCGCGCGCTCCGTGTCGACCGTCATCAGCGAGGTCTGCACCGGCTGGAGCTGGATCGTCGCGGTGAGGATCACGCCGGTCAGCCCCATGCCGCCGGTGGTCGCGTCGAACAGGGGCGTGTCGCGGCCGACGGTGTGGATCTCGCCGTCGGCGGTCAGGAGCTCCAGCGACAGCACGTGGCGGGAGAAGGACCCGGCGACGTGGTGGTTCCTGCCGTGGACGTCCGCGCCGATCGCGCCGCCGACCGTCACGTGGCGGGTGCCGGGCGTCACCGGCACGAACCAGCCGAGCGGGAGCAGCACCTCGATCAGCCGGTGCAGGGAGACACCCGCGTCGCACAGCACGATGCCGCTGTCGGCGTCGATCGCGTGGATCCGGTCCAGGCCGGTCATGTCCAGCACCGTGCCCCCGGCGTTCTGCGCCGCGTCGCCGTACGCCCGCCCCAGGCCCCTCGGAATGCCCCCGCGGACCCCGCAGCCCCGGACGGCCGTCACGGCCTCCTCGTACGTCCTGGGGCGGATCAGAAGGGCGTTGGTGGGGGCGGTGCGGCCCCATCCCGAGACAGAGACGGAGACGGTGTCGGCAGGCATGTCGGTGACCGTAGCGTCCATATGCGGGCGATCACTTCTGAAACATCTACCTCTACCCAAAGTGGGTGATTAATGGGATGTCGCACAAAAGCGGGCAGCGAGTCAAGAACGCGGGCTACGGTCCTGCGCTTTCGGGGCACTCGGACATTGGTCTTTCCCGCGGAGGGCAGAGTCGGATCATGGACTGGCTGAAAAGACTCCCCGTCGTCGGGTCCGCGGTGACCCGGCTGATGACCACGCACGCGTGGCGGTCGTACGAGCGCATGGACCGCGTGAAGTGGACACAACTGGCCGCGGCGATGACGTTCACCAGTTTCATCGCGCTGTTCCCGCTGCTCACGGTGGCCGCGGCGATCGCCGCGGCGACGCTCAGCCAGGAGCAGCAGAACAAGCTGGAGGACAAGCTCGCCGACCAGGTCCCCGGCATCTCGGACCAGCTCGACATCAATGCCCTGGTGGAGAACGCCGGCACCGTAGGCCTCATCGCGGGCGCCCTGCTGCTGTTCACCGGCATCGGCTGGGTCAGCTCCATGCGCGAGTGCCTGCGTGCCGTGTGGGAGCTGCCCGACCCCGAGGAGAACGCCCTCCTGCGCAAGGCCAAGGACGCCGGCGTCCTGGTCGGCCTCGGCGGCGCCCTGCTCGTGACGATCGCGGCCTCCACGGTCGCCTCCGCCCTGATCGGCTGGATCACCCGGCAGATGGGCATCGACGAGGGCGGCTGGGGCGGGATCCTGCTGCGGATCGCCGCGTTCCTCGTGGCCGTACTCGCCGCTTTCCTGCTTCTGCTGTACGTCCTGACTCTGCTGCCCGGCGTCGAGCCGCCACGCCGTCGGCTGATGGTGGCCGCGCTGATCGGCGCGATCGGGTTCGAACTGCTGAAACTTCTGCTCAGCGGCTATATGCAGGGCGTGGCCACGAAGAGCATGTACGGCGCGTTCGGTGTGCCGGTCGCCCTGCTGCTGTGGATCAACTTCACCTCGAAACTGGTGGTGTTCTGCGCCGCGTGGACGGCGACGCAGAGCAAGGACGAGATCGAGGCCGCCGACGAGTCCGGCGAGTCCGAGGACTCCGCCGACAAACCCGAAGACTCCGTCGACGCATCAGAAGGCGCAGCCGCCGCGCCCGGTAGACCCGCCGTCAGGAACGACTCCGACGCCGCACCAGGTCGGGCAGCGGCCAGCGGCGGTTGATCAGGAACGCGCCCGCCGCCAGCAGCACCAGCAGCCCGCCCGTGATCCCGAGCGCCACCCCGATGCCGCTCGAACCGCTCGCGGCCGAGGCGCCCACCGCCGGCTGCGAGGAGTCCCCGGTGCCCCCGGCCTCCTCCCCGGAGGGGTTCGCACCCGGCTGGGCACTGGCCTGCGCCGCGCTCTTCGGCGGCACCAGCTCACCCACCGGCTGCACCTTGCCGGCCGCCTGGAAGCCCCAGTCGAACAGCCGCGCGGTCTCCTTGTAGACCTCGTTGTGCTCCTTCTTCTCCGGGTCCATGACCGTCACGAGCAGCACCTTGCCGTCCCGCTCGGCCACTCCGGTGAAGGTGTAGCCGGCCTTGCTGGTGTAGCCGTTCTTGACGCCGGCGATGCCCTGGTAGACGGGGACGTCGGAGTCGCCGCGCAGCAGCCGGTTGGTGTTCTGGATCTGGAAGGACCCGCGAGCCGACTTGCCCTTCGTGTTCTTCTTCGTCGCGCCCGGGAACTTCGCGGTGACGGTCGAGCAGTACTCCCGGAAGTCCTTCTTCTGCAGCCCGGAGCGGGCGATCAGGGTGAGGTCGTACGCCGACGAGACCTGGCGCGGGGCGTCGTAGCCGTCGGGGGAGACCACGTGCGTGTCGAGGGCCTGCAGCTCCTCGGCGTGTTCGTTCATCTCGCCGACCGTCTTGGCGACGCCGCCGTTCATGGCGGACAGCACATGCACGGCGTCGTTGCCGGAGGCGAGGAAGACACCGAGCCACAGGTCGCGGACGGTGTACGTCTCGTTCTCCTTTATCCCGACCACGCTGGAGCCGGACCCGACGTCCGCCAGATCGGACGGCACGACCTTGTGCTTCATGGTCTTCGGGAACCTCGGCAGCACCGTGTCGGCGAACAGCATCTTCATGGTGCTCGCGGGCGGCAGCCGCCAGTGCGCGTTGTGCGCGGCGAGCACCTCGCCGGACTCGGCGTCGGCCACGATCCAGGAGCGCGCGGTCAGGTCCTTGGGCAGCACGGGGACGCCGCCGGCGAGATTCACCTGAGTGCCGGGCTGCCCCAGCCGCTCGCCGCCCACGGTCGACATGTTCGCCGGGGGAGTGGCCGACGGGCTCGTGCTCGGTGACGGTTTGGGGGCCGCGTAGGAGACGGGCGCGGTCAGCGCGAGGGACGACACGACGGCGGAAGTGACCAGCAGGGCTCGCCTGGTGGTCCTCTTGGGTGCGGGCACGACGGAGAACGTACATGCCGTTGCCACCGAAGTCCCGCTTCGGCCCCCACCCCGCCGGGAGAACCGGACACGCGAAGGCGATACTGACTCCATGAAGCTCAGCCGCCCGGTCTCCTGGTTCCTGCTCGCCTTCGGGGTGTGGAGCTGGGTCATCTGGGTCACTTTCGTCAAAAACCTGATCAAGGACAGCAGCGGGCTCGCGTTCGACGACGGCCGGCCCACGGCGTACTTCTGGGTGCACCTGCTGCTCGCCGTCGTCTCCTTCGTATTGGGGACGGTCGTCGGGGTCATTGGGTTGCGCGGAGTACGCGCACTGCGCCGCACGTCATAGGAACTCGGCCAGGAACCGGGACGTTCACTCGTCACGCAAGGGAAAGGGAACGTCGGCGTGGTCATCGTCTTCGTGCTTGTCGCGCTGCTGGTGGTGTCCGTCCTGGTGACGGGCAACTGGTGGATGTGGCGGCGGCTGTTCCGCGACACGACCCGCGCCCCCGGGTTCGTGCGCCGCGCCGGCGCGGTGGTGATCGCCGGTGGCTGGGCGCTGATGATCGGTGCCCTGGTGGCCGAGCGCACCGGCGCGCCCTTCTGGCTCCAGCAGGTCCTGGCCTGGCCGGGCTTCCTGTGGCTGGCCCTGTCGCTGTACCTGCTGCTGGCCTTGCTGGCCGGTGAGTTCGTACGGCCCCTGCTGCGGCGGTGGCTCGAACGGCGGGCACGCGCGCAGGAGGCCGTACCGGAGCCGGAGCTGGCTCCTGCGGGAGTGACGACGACCACATCGGCGGTCACCGAGCCGGCCGAGGGCCAGTCACCGTCGCAGCCGCACACGCCCGCGTCCGGCGCGGCCCCGACGTCGACGATGACTCCGGCGGCCCCGACGTCGACGATGACTCCGGCGGCCCCGGACCCCACAGCTCCCGACCGCCCCCTCGCCAACCCCTCCCGCCGCCTCTTCGTCTCCCGGGTCGTCGGCGGTGCCGCCGCCGCGGCCGCCGTCGGCACCGTCGGATACGGCACCTACGGCGTGCTGCGCGGCCCCAAGGTGAAGCGGGTCACCGTCCCGCTCGCCAAGCTCCCGCGCGCGGCGCACGGTTACCGGATCGCGGTCGTCAGCGACATCCACCTGGGCCCGGTCCTGGGCCGCGGCTTCGCGCAGAGGGTCGTCGACACCATCAACGGCACCCAGCCCGACCTCATCGCGGTCGTCGGCGACCTGGTGGACGGCAGCGTGAAGGACCTGGGTCCGGCGGTGGCCCCGCTCGCGCAACTCCGGGCGAGACATGGGGCGTTCTTCGTCACCGGCAACCACGAGTACTTCTCGGGGGCCGAGCAGTGGATCGAGGAGGTGCGCCGACTGGGTCTGCGCCCGCTGGAGAACGCCCGCACCGAACTGCCCCACTTCGACCTGGCCGGCGTCAACGACGTCTCGGGCGAGGGCGAGGGCCAGGGCCCCGACTACGCCAAGGCCCTCGGCGACCGGGACAGAACGCGCGCGAGCGTGCTCCTCGCCCACCAGCCGGTCCAGATCCACGACGCCGTCGACCACGGCGTCGACCTCCAGCTCTCCGGCCACACCCACGGCGGCCAGCTCTGGCCCGGCAACCTCGTCGCCGAACTGGCGAACCCCACCGTGGCCGGCCTGGAGCGGTACGGCGACACCCAGCTCTACGTCAGCCGGGGCGCGGGCGCCTGGGGCCCACCCACGCGCGTGGGCGCGGAGTCGGACATCACGGTGATCGAGCTGGCGTCCCGTCAGGCCTGAGGGCGCCACCCCAACAAAAGGCGCTGGGCCGGCGGCAGGCTCGACGCGTACGCGGTCGGCCGGGTCGCCGACTTCCCCGACCCGGACACCTGCGGCGGCCCGCTGGTCGGGACGGGCGCCACCATGAACACCGGATACAGCGGAAAGTCGGTGGACCGGCTGATCACGTCCAGCCAGCGTTACGCCGAACGCGGCGAGGGCGACGAAGGACTTCCGCTCGCTGCAGGAGGCCGTCGCCCGCGACGTCCCCGTGATCCCGCTGTGGCAGGCCAAGGAGTACGTCGTCACCAGCGAGAAGGTCGGCGGCGGCCAGTACCTCTCCCACGGCACCGGTGTCTTCCGCCTCTGGCGCCTCACCCTTATCTGACTCGATCCCGCGGCCTTGACAATCCACCTGGTGATGCAAGGGGGCCGCGCTGCGCTGCACCATGTGACCGAGGTGTGTGCGGGGTGAGGAGCAAACGTGTTGAGACGCAAGGTCTTTCGGCTGCCCCGGCATCCGGCGTCCGTCGGTCTCGCCCGGCGCCGGGTCCGGGAGCACCTGGCCGACTGGGGGCACGGACCACGTGATCCGGCGCTCGACGACGCGGTGCTGCTCGTCTCCGAGCTGGCCACCAATGTCGTACGCCACGGCCCGCTGCTGGAGCGCGAGTTCGAGGTGGCCGTCACCGCGCTCGCCGACGGCTCGTGTCTGATCGAGGTGTCGGACGAGGGCCGACTGGAGCCGCGATTACGGGTGGTGGGGGAGTGGGAGGAGGCCGGGCGCGGGCTGCGTCTGGTGGAGACCCTGGCGGCGGCGTGGGGGGTGTGGAGCCGGGGGCGCCATGGAAAGACCGTCTGGGCGCTCCTCGCTCCGCCGTGACGCTCCGCTAGGAGTGCCGTGAAGCTCCGGGGTGGTGGGTCTCGCCGGGAGCGCGGCTGCGGGTTGATCGTGGCCGGTCGCGCCCACGCGGCGGAGCCGCATGTTCAATGCAGCCCCGCGCCCCTTTGGGTGGGCAGTGTCACCGTTACTCTCAAGCCCTCGCCCGGCGCCGTCCGCACCGCCACCTCCCCGCCGTGTGCCTCCACCACACCCTGCACGATCGCCATGCCCAGCCCGCTGCCCGCACCCCCGCCGGCCCGGAAGAACCGGTCGAAGACGCGCGCCGCGTCCTCCTCGCTCAGCCCGGGCCCCTTGTCCTCGACACACAGCCGTACGACGCCGTCGGCCCGCTCCACCCCCAGCCGCACCGGCGCATCGGTGGGCGTGTGGGTGCGTACGTTGCTCAGCAGGTTGCCCAGCACCTGGCGCAGCCCCGACTCGTCGGCATGCACGAGCAGGGTGCCGTCGGCGCCGACCGTGATGGGCCGCTCGGGCTGCTGCACCCGCAGATCCTCCGCGGCGTCGCGCACCAGGCGGCTCAGATCGACGTTGCGGAGGCGCAGTTCGGGCCGCTGATCGAGCCGGGCGAGGGTGAGCAGCTCGTCGACGAGGCGGCCCATGCGGTCGACCTCGCCGTTCATCCGGTCCCAGGCACGCTTGCGCTCGGCCGGTTCTGTGAGCATCCCCTTGTCGTAGAGCTGGAGGTAGCCGCGTATCGCCGACAGCGGGGTGCGCAGCTCGTGCGAGGCGTCGCCGACGAAGCGGCGGAGCTGGGCCGCGCTGCGCTCGCGCGTGCGGTGCGCCGACTCCACCTGGTGCAGCATGGAGTTGAGGGCGACCCGGAGCTGCTCGACCTCCAGGGTGGCTTCGCGGCTGGAGGGCACGCGCCGGGTCAGATCGCCCTCGGCTATCGCCGAGGAGGTCTCCACCATGTCCTCCAGCGGCCGCATCCAGCGCAGCACGCTGATCATGGTCAGACAGGCGAGCAGCGCCAGCAGCAGGGTCCCGACGGCCAGGTCCATCTTGAGCGCCTTGCCCATGCCCTCGTGCACGCCCTCGGTCGGGATGGCGATCAGCACGACGGTGCCGTCCGACAGTTCCGCCCCGACCATCCGGAAGCGCTCGCCCTCGACGTGAACGTCCCGCGGCTCCTCGTCGGCGGCGAGCGCGACCGGGTCCTTCGCGGCGGCGGCCAGGGCGCGCTGGCGGGCGGTCGGCTCCAGCGGGCCGAGAGCCACCGGCTGCCCGCCGGAGCCGACCGCGACGTACACCATGGACGGGCCCGGCAGCGGATCCGTGTCGCGGGCCGCGCCGTCGTTGAACCTGTCCAGGGCGACGCCCAGTTCGCTCAGGGACTCGATCTGCCGCAGGGTGAACCCGGCGTTCCCGAGCGTGGCGCGCGCGCTCTTGAGTTCGGTGTCGACCTTGTCGAGCAGGTAGAACCGCGCCGTCATCAGACTGACCGCGGTGGCGACGGCGATGCCCAGCGCGAGCAGCGCCACATTGGCCAGCGTCAGCTTGCCGCGCAGCGAGTGGATGCCGCGCCGGCGGCCGACGCGGGAGATTCGGGAGATGCGGGGAAGCCTCATGCCAGCCCGTATCCGACGCCCCGCCGGGTGGTGATCACCGGCGGTCCCAGGGCGTCCAGCTTGCGCCGCAGATAGCTGATGTAGGTCTCCACGACGGTCGAGTCGGGCGGGGTGTGCTCGTACTGCCAGACGTGGCGCAGGAGCTGGTCCTTGGGCACGATCCGGCCGCCGTTGCGCACCAGGAAGCGCAGCAACGCGTACTCGGTCGGGGTCAGCTCGACGGTGCGGTCCGCGCGGCGCACCGAGTACGTCGTCTCGTCCAGCTCCAGGTCGCCGTATCTGAGCGGTGGCCGCTGCGGCAGGACGTCGGCCGGCCGGGTGCGGCGCAGGACGGCCGTGAGCCGGGCGATGACCACGTCCACGTCGAACGGCTTGGTGATGTAGTCGTCGCCGAAGCCGAGGGCGCCGACGATCTCGGCGGGCGAGTCGCGCGCGGTGAGGAAGACCAGCGCCAGGTCCGGGCGGCGCTCGCGCAGTTCACGTCCCAGGGCGCGGCCGTCGCCGTCCGGGAGCATCACATCCAGCAGCGCCGCGTCCGGGCGGGTGCGCTCGGCCAGGGAGAGCGCCTCGCGGACGGTGCCCGCCGTCATCACCTCGAACCGGTGGTAGCGCAGGGCGATGGCGAGGACGTCGGCGATGCTCTCCTCGTCCTCCACGACCAGCACGGTGCCAGAACCCGTCGTCATGCCCCCAGTATCGGCGGGCCCACTGACAACGGGGCGGGCCGGCGCTTTGGAGTTCCTTGAGAGTCATGGCGTACGCATCCCCGCGCGCGGGTGCCGACGCCAATCCTGTTGCCCAGGACCTGGGGGACCAACCGACCGATTAAGGAGCGTTGAAGCGTGGCGGCATTGGCACGGTGGTGCTATCGGCACCGGCTGGTGGTCCTGTTGCTGTGGTTGGGGGCGCTGTTCGGCCTGGGCGCGGCGAGTTCGGCCGCGGGCACGAACTACGCGAACGTCTTCTCCCTCCCGAACACCGACTCGACCACCGCGTACGACCTGATGGAGAAGGCCTTCCCGGAGCGCGCGGGCGACACCGACACGGTGGTGTGGAAGGCGGAGGACGGATCGGTGCGGGATGAGTCCGTACGGTCCCGGATCGCGCCCGCGCTCGAGGAGATCGGGCGGATGAAGGGGGTCGGCGAGGTCACCGACCCGTACGCGGCACAAGGAGCCGCGCAGATCAGCCGGGACGGGCGGATCGCGTATGCCCAGATCACCTTCACCGAACAGGCGAACGCCATCCCCAAGGAGCTGATCGAGGACGTCGTCGACACGGCACAGGCCGCCGGGACCGACGGACTCCAGGTGGAACTGGGCGGCCAGGCCATCGCCCGCACCCAGGAACCGCCGCAGGGCACCGCGGAGGCGGTCGGCATCCTCGCCGCGGCCGTCGTGCTGTTCCTCGCCTTCGGCTCGCTCTTCGCGATGCTGCTGCCGATCGTCGTGGCCGTCGCGGGCGTCGGCACCGGCATGATCGCGACGATGCTGATGAGCCATGTCACGGACGTGCCCGAAGTGGCGCCACTGCTCGGCTCGCTGATAGGCCTCGGCGTCGGCATCGACTACGCCCTGTTCATCGTCACCCGGCACCGGCGCGGCATCCTGCGCGGCATGAAGCCGGAGGAGGCGGCGGTGACCGCCCTCAACACCTCCGGGCGCGCGGTGCTGTTCGCGGGCGGCACGGTGTGCATCGCGCTCGCCGGAATGCTGGTGATGAACATGCGGTTCCTGGACGGCGTGGTCGTCGCGACCTCGCTCACCGTCGTCCTGAGCGTGCTCGCCGCGATCACCCTGCTGCCGGCCCTCCTCGGTCTGCTCGGCATGCGGGTGCTCAGCCGCCGGCAGCGGCGCCGGCTCGCCGTGACGGGACCGGAACCGGCGGAGGCGAGCGGGCTCGCGGCGCGCTGGTCGTCGTACGTGCAAAGGCGCCCGCGCCCGGTCGCCGCGCTGGCCGTCGTCGTCATGGCGGCCCTCGCGATCCCCGTGCTGTCGCTGCGCCTGGGCGCCACCGACCAGGGCAACCACCAGGAGTCGACCACCACCCGCCAGGCCTACGACCTGCTCGCCGAGGGCTTCGGCCCGGGCTTCAACGGCCCGCTCCAGGTGGTCGTCGAAGGCGACGCCCCGGCCGGGCTGGTCGACGGCATCCGCTCGACCGAGGGCGTCGCCCAGGTGGCCGACCTGCCGCCCGCCAACGGCGTCACGGTCATCCAGGTCGTACCGGACACCTCGCCCCAGTCCGAGCAGACGGACCAGTTGATCGACCGGCTGCGCGACGACGTGATCCCGCAGTCCGGGGCCGAGGCTCATGTCGGCGGCGTGACCGCGGTCTTCAAGGACTTCGCCTCCGTCACCGGCGAGCGCCTGCCGTACTTCATCGCGACGATCATCGCGCTCGGCTTCCTGCTCCTGCTGGTGGCCTTCCGCTCGCTGGTCGTCCCGCTGACCGCCGCCCTGATGAACCTCATCGCGGCGGCCGCGTCCTTCGGCGTCCTGGTGGCGATCTTCCAGTGGGGCTGGGGCACCGAGCTGATCGGTGTCGGCAAGGAAGGCCCGATCACGTCCTTCCTGCCGGTCATCATGCTGTCCCTGCTGTTCGGCCTGTCCATGGACTATCAGGTGTTCCTGGTCAGCCGGATGCACGAGGAGTGGGTGCATACCAAGGACAACGCGCGCGCGGTCCGCGTCGGCCTCGCGGAGACCAGCCGGGTCATCAACTCGGCCGCCCTGATCATGATCTGTGTGTTCAGCGCGTTCGTGCTGAGCGGCGACCTGGAGGGCGCCATGGCGGGCATCGGCCTGGCGGCCGCCGTCGCCCTGGACGCCTTCATCCTGCGTACGGCGCTGGTGCCGGCCGCGATGCACATGCTCGGCAGGTCCAACTGGTGGCTGCCGGACTGGCTGGAGAGGCGGCTGCCGCATCTCGCGGTCGAGCCCAGGGAGGAGGAGCCGGCGGCCGAGGAGGCGGAGCCGGCCGGGGCGGGCCGCTCCTCGGTGGTGCACGGCTTCGTCCGCACCGCCGACGGTGAGCCGGTCGAGGGCGCCGCGGTGACGCTGCTGACGCAGGGCGGGCGCCGGCTGGACGGGGTGACGTCCCTGGCCGACGGCTCCTACATCGTGTCGGTGCCGGCGCCCGGGACGTATCTGCTGGCGACGAGCGCCGAGTCGTACCGGTCCCGGGCCGGGCAGGTGGTCGTGACGGAGGGGCCGCTCGTGTACGACGTCGAGCTGGTCGAGGGGGAGGTGGACGCGGTCAACTGACCAGCGCGGCAGGCGGCTTCAGGGGCGCTCGTCCTCGGCGGGCGCCCTCTTCCCGCCCCTCTTTCCCTTCTTTCCCCCCGCCTTCGCCGGATCCGGAATCGCGTTCGTCATCCCTGGCAGGAAGTCCGTGAACAGGTCGTGCACCTCGTACACCAGTGGCCGCAGCACCCGGAAGCGGGCCAGTGCCACGCCCCGCGCGGTCAGCCGGGCGCCGCGCTCGGCGAGCCGGTAGCTGCGCTCGCGGCCCTCGGTCCGGTCGTAGACCCAGTACAGGACGAGCCCCATCTGGGAGAGCCACATCAACTCCGGCAGGACGTCCCGCAGCTCCTCGGGCACCTTGGTCTTCGTCGCGCCCGCCAGCACCTCCCGGTGGATGCCGATGGCCTCCACGCGCGCGTGCTCCGACTCGGCGGAGAACGGGCTGAGCGGGCTGTCGGGGTCGGCGGCGTTCTTGAAGAACTGCACCGCGAACTCGTGGTACGGCGTGGCGATGTCCAGCCACACCTTCAGCACGCCCGCGAGCCGAGCCTCCAGTTCGGTCTCGGTGGCCAGGACGTCCCGGATCGCCGCCCGGTGCTCGGCGGCGATCCGGTCGTAGAAGCCCTGGATCAGATGTTCCTTGCCCGCGAAGTAGTAGTACGCGTTGCCGACGGAGACCCCGGCCTCCTGGGCGATCGCCCGCATCGTCGTCCTGTCGTAGCCCCGCTCCTGGAACAGCCGCATAGCCGTCTCCAGGATCAGGGCACGGGTCTGCTCGGACTTGCTGGGCGCGTCGCCCTGTTCAGGGCGGTCGTTCTTCGAGGACACGGAACGAGAGCCTAACGAGTGCCGTTCCAGCCGACCGTCAGGAGGCCTGTGCCGTCTGGTACAGGTTCTGGGCGTCGGCACCGAAGTACGGGCCGTACATCCGGTTCGGCAGGAAGTTGTACTTGAAGCTGTTCACCGAGGACAGCAGGCCCTTGCCCGTGGCCTCGTCGAACTGTGTGAACCAGGGGCCGCCGCTGGAGCCGCCGGTCATGTTGCAGTTCATGCCGTGGTCGTTCGACAGCAGGAAGTCCCGGTTGGTGTTGCCGCTGCAGTAGATGAACTTCTCGCCGTCGTACGGGGCGGCGGCCGGGAAGCCGAACGCGTACATGCGCAGGTTGTAGCCGGTGTTGAAGGCCAGCCCCTGTCCGCCGACGACGTCCGTCAGGAGCTTGCCGTCCAGCGGGGCGACGACGGCGGCGCCGACGTCGTAGTTAATGTCCTCGCTCGCCGTCCACTGCGGTGTGGACAGGGTCTTCGACGCGGTCCAGCGGCCGTAGGGGGCCTGTCCGTCGTGGTAGCCGGGCACGAAGACCCAGTTGGTGTGCCAGGCGCCCTCCAGCTTCACACAGTGGCCCGCTGTGATCACGGTGCTCTTGTTGTCGCTGGTGACCGCGTTGCCGGAGCAGGACGCGGTGCGGCCCTGGTAGGTGAAGAAGACACGGCCCGCCGTGGAGACGACGGCGCCGCCGCCGGTCCACTGGCCGCCGCCGTTCGGGAAGGCCATCAGGCCGATGTCGGACGCCGCTTTGCCGAGCGCCTTGGCCGGGGCGCTGGGCGCGACAGTGGTGCTGACACCCTTGCGGGGCGCCGGGCTGTTGTCGTGCTGGCCGTTGACGCTCACCAGGTCGAGCGGGGTCGCCTCGCGCATCCGCTCCGATGTCCAGAACTCACGGGCCTCCTGCTGTGCGTCGGACGAGACCGGGCTGACGCCGGTGGAGGTGTCGGGTCTCGGTGCGGCGCCCGCGGGGGTGGCGAGGGCGCCTGCGGTGAGCAGTGCGGTGACGCCGATCAGGGCGCCGCGGAGGGAGCGGGGTATGCGGGTGACGCCGGGTATGCCTCTCACGCGTACTCCTTCTGCGATGGGGGGACTGGGCGGCCGGGTGGCCGCCCGCGGGCGACAGTCGGTTGCGAGTGCGGAGTGGAGAACCTGAGGCAGCGTGCCAACCCGAGCGCGGTTTTGGAAGGGTGCATGCCAGAAGCGGGGCTCGAAAGCGGCCTGTTCAGGCCGAGTTGGCCCCTTTTGTCGTCGGCCTCACTTCACCGCGCGGGGTGCAGCTCTCACCGCGCGGGGGCGCAGGTGCCGCCCTCGCACCCCGGCGGGTTGTACCTCCAGCCCTGACCCGGGTCGTACGACCACCCGTCCCCGCGCCGGTAGGCCCGCCCGCCCCACTGCCCGCCGCGCCACTTGGCGGCGGCGAGCACCGCCCCCTTCGCCAGCCGTGCCCCGGCCGGGGTGCTGAGGCGATGCGCGAGTCCCCGGTGCTCGCGCAGCGCCCACAGCGTGACGATCCAGGCGGCGCCGCCCCGGTAGACCTGCCCGGCGTCCCCGACGACGGTGATCTCGTCGAGGGTGGCGCCGTGGTCGAGGCCGGGGTAGCGCCGCCGGGCCTCGTCGGACCCGGCCGGCACCATCTCCAGCGGCACCAACTGCGGCTGCCGTACCAGCCAGTCGCGCAGGAAGGTGCACAGGGAGCACTGGGCGTCATAGAGGACGGTGAGCCCGCGGACCGCGACCCCGGCCGCTCGGCCCGCTGTCGTCTCGACTGCCATGCCGGCCCCCGCTCAGGCCCCGGCCGACGGGGCGACCCAGTTCTGCGGCGCGACCGGCGGCACCTGCTCGCGCTCCATCACCCCGCGCCGCCGGATCTTGTTGAGCACATAGACGTTGCCCAGGTGCATCACGCCGAGCACCAGCAGCACCACGCCGAGCTTGGTCGACAGGGCCTCGAAGATGCCGCGCGTGTCGAGGACGGTGTCGTCGTCGCTCAGATACAGCGCGACGAAGCCGAGGTTGACCAGGTAGAAGCCGACCACCAGCAGGTGGTTGACGGCGTCGGCGAGCTTTTCGTTGCCGCGCAGCACGTCGGCGAGGAAGATGCGCCCGTTGCGGCTGAGCGTGCGGGCCACCCAGACGGTCAGGGCGATGCTGACGACCAGGTAGATGACGTAGGCGATGACCGTGCGGTCCATGGCCTCCCCCTTCTTGAACGTGTTCAAAACGCTGACGGGAGAAACTGTAGACCCCGGCTTTGAACATGTTCAACTCGCTGGAGGTGAGGCTTCCGTCACGCCCCGGCCGTGCCTCCCCTCATGGTCTGCGCCCGAGTTCCGGCCGTTTGGAGTAGTCCGTGAACCCGATGACGTTTCCCCAGGGGTCGGCGATCTCGACCGTCCATCCGGTGGCGACGGAGGAGGGGTCGTCGAGCGGCGCGATGCCCGCGTCGTCCAGCACCCGGGCCGCCGCCCGCGCGTCCGGCACCTCCAGCCACACCCGGGGCGAGGGCCACGGCGGCGGCCGGTGCCCCAACTCGTCCTCCTGCCGCAGCAGGAGGCCCGGCGTCTCGCCCCCGACCTTCAGCAGCGCGATCCCGGCCTCGTCGAGCCGGAACCCGACCGCGAACCCAGCACGCTCGTAGAACCGGACGGCCTCGCCGAGGTCGCCGACCGGCAGCAGCACGTTGTCGAACCCGAGCAGTTCGTACGACTCGTCATCTGACATGCCGTCAGGGTAAGGCGATGATCGGCCGGAACCGGTGATTGTCAGTGCCGGCTCGTACTGTCGTCGGCATGGGAATCGTGAGGTTCGTCGACGAGACGACAAGTGGGCGCCGCAGCGACGGCTGGGGGCTGGAGATCGCCGAGGAGCGGCTCACCGTGCGTGAGCTGATCCGGCGCCGCGTGTTCCAGGAGGTCGCCGAGTACAACGCGCGCACTCCGGAGGTCTTCCAGGGACTCGTGCAGCCGCAGGACGCCGAGCGGGTGTTGAACGGGTACGCGATGCGCCGGGCCCGCCGGATAGGCCCCGAGGCGCAGGCCGAGCTGGCGCTCGAGGCCTTCGCGGGCAACGGATTCCTCGTGCTGGTGGCGGACCGTCAGGTCACCGACCTCGACGACGAGATCGAGCTCGCGCTCGGCACCGAGATCACGTTCCTCAAGCTCGTACCGCTGGTGGGTGGCGGATGGCCGCCTCGACGCCGGAATTCGTCCGGTTGGTGCACGAGTTCCTCGACCTGGTCCAGGCCGAGGACGCCGAGCGGCTCGCCCCGGGACTGCTCACGCTCTTCGACATGACCGACGGCAAGTGGCGCCGGGAGGGCCACCTGGGCGGCGTACGGCTTCGGTGAACTCGGTGCGAGCGCCGAGACCCGACGGGCCCTTCTGCAGCGCCTGATACCGCGGCTGGCGATCGCCGACCGCTGCACGGTCGAGGGCCGCTTCCTGCACGTGAAGGGCGAACGCCACACGTACAAGATCCACCTCGGCTCGGGCAACATCCTCAGGACGCCGAACGACGAGTACCTGTGCATCGTCCCCAAGTCCGGCGCGGCCGCCCCGCAGGCGGGCTACCTGCCCTACGAGGGCGACCGGATGCCGGCGGTGATCCTCAGCGAGGCGATGATGCCGGCCGACGACGGGAAGATCACGGATCCGACGATCCTGAGCCAGCTATGAGCAGGGCGCCCTTCGTGTGCTCAGCGCGATGTCGTCCATCCGGATGTCGTACGACGACGGCGTCGGGTCGGCCTGGTAGAGCTGCCAGCCCAGTTTCAGCTTGTCGAAGGTCGGGAAGGTGAAGGGGCCCGATGTGCCGCCGTGCTGGTTCGTGGAGACGGTCAGGTCGGGCTGCTCGACGCCGTCGAAGTAGACCGTGACGCGGTTGTCGGTGGCGTCCAGGTGGAACTCCACGCACTGCCAGGCGCCGGCCGTGGCGGGGGCGGAGGTCTTCCAGGACGTCCAGTCGCCGGTGGGGCCGAGGTCGGAGCCGACGCCCCAGAAGTTGCCGTTGTCGGTGGGGGCGTACTGGCCGCCCAGCGGCCGCACCAGCGTCGGGGAATCCGCCCCGGACGCCTCGGCGATGGTCCAGTGCGCCCAGTCGGGGGCGGTGGGGAAGGCGTCCACGCGCAGCCGCAGGCGGGCCCAGTAGCTGTTGCCGGGGGCGGTCAGGCCGGGGAAGACGAGGAAGGCCCGGCCGTTGCCCTCGGTGTGGACGCGCAGTTCACGGCCGTGGCCCAAGGAGCTGGGGGCGACGGTCAGGGTGCCGTTCGCCGAGTCCGCCGTCCAGCCCCGGCCCGCCGTGACCGGGCCGAGCGGCAGGCGGTCGAAGTTCTCGTGGGCGAGCGTCGGACGGGAGACGGGGGCAGTGGCGGAGGCAGTGGGGGGTATCGCGAGCAGCGCGGCAGCCGTGGCGCACAGGGCGGCGGCCGCCTTTCTCAGGAGTGCCATGAAGGCAGTCTGTCTTGAAGTCTCAACCACCTCAACCAGCCCAGCCGTCTCAACTGTCCTTCAGGCCAAGGCCGTTGAGACGGACGAGGGCCCCGCCCCGGTACCGGACCGGGAAACGGGGCCCTCACAGCCGTACGGAAAGCCGTACCGAACCGCCGCGTTGGAGGCGACCTCAGTAACGGCGCGTGATCAGGGCCTTCTTGACCTCGGCGATCGCCTTGGTGACCTCGATACCGCGCGGGCAGGCGTCCGTGCAGTTGAAGGTCGTGCGGCAGCGCCACACGCCGTCCTTGTCGTTGAGGATCTCCAGGCGCTGCTCGCCGGCCTCGTCACGCGAGTCGAAGATGAAGCGGTGCGCGTTGACGATGGCGGCCGGGCCGAAGTACTGGCCGTCGTTCCAGAACACCGGGCACGAGGAGGTGCAGGCGGCACACAGGATGCACTTCGTGGTGTCGTCGAAGCGCTCGCGGTCCTCGGCGGTCTGGAAGCGCTCGCGCGTCGGCTCGTTCGTGTCCTTCGTGATGAGGAAGGGCATGACGTCCCGGTACGCCTGGAAGAACGGCTCCATGTCGACCACGAGGTCCTTCAGGACCGTCAGGCCCTTTATCGGCTCGACCGTGATCGGCTTCTCGGGGTTGATGTCCTTGATCAGCGTCTTGCACGCGAGGCGGTTCTTGCCGTTGATCCGCATCGCGTCGGAGCCGCAGATGCCGTGGGCGCAGGAGCGACGGAAGGTCAGGGTGCCGTCCAGATCCCACTTGATCTTGTGGAGGCCGTCGAGGACGCGCTCCTTGGGGTCGATCTCGAGCTGGAAGTCCTCCCAGGTCGCCTCGGCCGAGACCTCCGGGTTGAAGCGGCGCACCCGGAAGGTGACCGTGATGTACGGGGACGCGGCAGACCCCGAATCAGGAGTCTCCACCTTGTCCATAACGGGGGTTGCCATCAGTACTTACGCTCCATCGGCTGGTAGCGGGTCTGGACGACCGGCTTGTAGTCCAGGCGCACGGTCTCGGTGCCGTCGTCGCCCACCTCGCGGTACGCCATGGTGTGGCGCATGAAGTTGACGTCGTCGCGGTTCGGGTAGTCCTCGCGGTAGTGACCGCCGCGGGACTCCTTGCGGGCCAGCGCGGACACGGCCATGACCTCGGCCAGGTCGAGCAGGTTGCCCAGCTCGATGGCCTCCAGCAGGTCGGTGTTGAACCGCTTGCCCTTGTCCTGGATCGCCACGTTCTTGTAGCGCTCGCGCAGCTCCGCGATCTTCTCGACCGCCGTCTTGATCGTCTGCTCCGTGCGGAACACCATGACGTTGGCGTCCATGGTCTCCTGGAGCTCCTTGCGCAGGGTCGCCACGCGCTCGGTGCCGGTGGACGTGCGCAGCGCCTCCACCTGGTCGACCACGAGCTTCGCCGGGTCCTCGGGCAGTTCGACGAAGTCCGCCCCCTGGCTGTACTCCGCCGCCGCGATGCCCGCGCGACGCCCGAAGACGTTGATGTCGAGGAGGCTGTTCGTGCCGAGGCGGTTGGCGCCGTGCACCGACACACAGGCGACCTCGCCGGCCGCGTACAGGCCCGGGACGACCGTGGTGTTGTCCGCCAGGACCTCGCCCTCGACGTTCGTCGGGATGCCGCCCATCGCGTAGTGGGCGGTGGGCTGGATCGGGATCGGGTCCGTGTACGGCTCGATGCCCAGGTACGTCCGCGCGAACTCGGTGATGTCCGGGAGCTTGGCGTCGAGCTGCTCCGGCGGGAGGTGGGTGAGGTCCAGGTAGACGTGGTCGCCCTCGGGGCCGCAGCCGCGGCCCTCGCGGATCTCCGTGTAGATGGAGCGCGAGACGACGTCCCGGGACGCGAGATCCTTCATCACCGGCGCGTACTTCTCCATGAAGCGCTCGCCGTCCTTGTTGCGCAGGATGCCGCCCTCACCGCGGGCGCCCTCCGTCAGCAGGATGCCCATGCGCCAGATGCCGGTCGGGTGGAACTGGAAGAACTCCATGTCCTCCAGCGGCAGACCCCGGCGGTACACGGCCGCCTGGCCGTCACCGGTCAGCGTGTGCGCGTTCGACGTCACCTTGAAGAACTTGCCGCAGCCGCCGGACGCGTAGATCACGGCCTTCGCCTGGAAGACGTGGATCTCGCCGGTGGCGAGTTCGTACGCCACGACGCCCGCCGACTTCTTGACGCCGTCGACCTCGGTGATGAGCTGGTCGAGGACGTAGAACTCGTTGAAGAACTCCACGCCCTCCTTCACGCAGTTCTGGTACAGCGTCTGGAGGATCATGTGGCCGGTGCGGTCCGCGGCGTAGCAGGACCGGCGGACCGGGGCCTCGCCGTGGTTACGGCTGTGACCGCCGAAGCGGCGCTGGTCGATGGTGCCGTTCGGGGTGCGGTTGAACGGCAGGCCCATCTTCTCCAGGTCGAGGACCGAGTCGATGGCCTCCTTCGCCAGGATCTCGGCGGCGTCCTGGTCGACCAGGTAGTCACCGCCCTTGACCGTGTCGAAGGTGTGCCACTCCCAGTTGTCCTCCTCCACGTTGGCCAGCGCGGCGGCCATACCGCCCTGCGCGGCGCCCGTGTGGGAGCGGGTGGGGTAGAGCTTGGTCAGCACGGCGGTGCGGCTGCGCTTCGTCGACTCGATGGCCGCGCGCATGCCCGCGCCGCCGGCGCCGACGATGACGGTGTCGTACTTGTGGATCTTCATGGTCGGTTACCTCAGCCCCGTGCCTAGCGGATGTTCGGGTCGAAGGTGAAGATCACCAGCGTGCCCAGCAGGATGGTGAACACCGTGGCGGTGTAGAGCAGGCCCTTGAGCCACAGCCGGGTGTTCGCGCGCTCCGCGTAGTCGTTGATGACCGTGCGCAGGCCGTTGGCGCCGTGCAGCATCGCGAGCCACAGCATCAGCAGGTCCCAGACCTGCCAGAACGGGGACGCCCAGCGGCCGGCCACGAAGGCGAAGCCGATCTTGGAGACGCCGCCGTCAAGGACGAGCTGGATCAGCAGGTGGCCGATGACCAGGACGACGAGGACGACGCCGGACAGGCGCATGAACAGCCAGGCGGCCATCTCGAAGTTGCCCCGGGCGGACCGGGGGGTCTTCTTGGTGCGCTTGCGCGGCGCCTCGATGTACGGGGCCGGGTTGTCGACGTTGTAGAGGGACTCGCCCTCGACCGGGCCGATACCGGTGGCGGTCTTCTCAGTGGTGGACATACGCGTCAGCTCCCGAACAGTTCACGAGCGGCGTGGCCGAGGACGGGGTAGATCGCCCCCAGCATCAGCACGACCCACAGGCCGACGACGGACCAGAGCATCTGCTTCTGGTAGCGCGCGCCCTTCGACCAGAAGTCGACGGCGATGACGCGCAGGCCGTTGAGCGCGTGGAAGAGGATGGCGGCGACGAGGCCGTACTCCAGCAGCGCGACGATCGGCGTCTTGTACGTGGCTACGACCTTGTCGTAGTCCTCGGGGGAGACACGCACGAGAGCGGTGTCCAGCACGTGAACGAACAGGAAGAAGAAAATGAGGACGCCGGTGACTCGGTGAGCCACCCAGGACCACATTCCTTCCCGGCCGCGGTACAGCGTTCCAGCCGGCACGGAAGTTCCTCCGGGAGCGGGGATTGGGGCCGCGCCGGCTTGTGCTGTCGGTCGGGCCCGGCCGGGTACGGTCCACCGGCCCTCAGCATCGTATCCACGTGGCGCTGCGCGGCTTAGCGGGGGGCTGGGTATGTGATCGAAGTGGCACGCGGATGGGGTATTGGCGGCTAATGGGGCGGTCTGGGCTGTTATTTGCCGGGTGCCGGTGTGTTGTGGCTGGTCGCGCAGTTCCCCGCGCCCCTGAGGTGCCTCGCCAATCTGCCCCTTGCGAGGCGCCGGAGCTCCTCTGCTGCCACGACCCGTTCCTCATCCGGATCGTTTGCCAATCGTGATCGGATGTCCGCCAGGACCTGGTCCAGCGCCTCGTCCGGCGGTAGGTCGTCCAGGCAGATGACGAATACGTGGCCGAACTTGGCCTCGTATGCGGCATTTGCGGCATCCAGTGCGGTATGGGCGGCCCCGTAGATGCCCTCCGGCAGTACCGGCAACGTTTCGTTCGCCAACGCCTGAGCCAGATCCCCCGGGGCGAGGTCGTACGCCGCCTCGTCGGAGGCCGCCAGGAGGGCGTCGGTGTCGGGGTAGGGGCGGTGATCGGTCAGGCGTTCGGCCCAGCGAGGGCTGTGCAGGCAGCCCAGGAGGAGCGCCCGGGCGTCCTCGGCGGGCGCGGTGTTGAAGGCGTCCAGGACCGTGGGCAGGGACGGTATGGCGACTCGGCCAGGCAGATGTGTGGGCGTCACGTGGTTTCGGCAGGGGATTCTGGGGGAGGAGTGGCGCCACGTTATCGACTGTGGACGTGAGGTGTCCGAAGGATGCCCGAATTTCAGTCGAACGGGAGAGTTTCAGAACACAGGCTGGACGGCGGGACGAGTTCACAGGCCCTAGGTTGGCGATGTGAGCCAGCACAAGCACAGGCGCCGGGCACCGGCGAAGAGGGCGCTCAAGCAGACGTGGGTGCTGATCGTCGCGGCGGTCGTCGTGACGGTCGCGGCCGGGGTGAGCCTCGGGCTCCTGGCCACCGGTGATGACGGAGAGTCGGCGGGGCCGGAGCAGCAGGGGGCCGCCACGGGCACCTCCCGGGCCGACTCCCCCGCCGGGCCGCGCACCAGCCCGACTCCGTCACCCACACGGTCGTATCCGCTCTCGAAGGCTCCGCAGACCATTCCGGCCGTGCAGTCCCACACCGCCGCCCGTGGGCCCGGCTGGCGTCCCGCGCGCGGGGAGCGGGTCGTCGTCAGTGACGCCGAGCTGGCCGACGAGGGCCGGCTCATAGCCGGCGAGCTGGGGCTGACGTATGCCGGGCGGAAGGACGACGCGCGGGCCGGTGACGTGCGGCTGGCGCTGAGCGGCGACGAGGGTGCGAACCCCGAGTCGTACGCGATGACCGTGCGCGGTGGGCGTGTGGTGATCAGCGGGCCGGGTGAGGCCGGGGTCTTCTACGGGACCCGGACGCTCAAGCAGGAGGTCACGGCCGGGGGTACGGCGCCGGAGGGCATAGTGCGGGACGCGCCCGCCAAGCCGGTGCGCGGGCTCATGCTGGACATAGCCCGCAAGCACTTCACCGCGGACTGGATCGAGGATCGGGTGCGGGAGCTGGCGGACCTGAAGTTCAACCAGCTGGGGCTGCACTTCTCCGACGACCAGGGCTTCCGGATCGAGTCCGACTCGCACCCCGAGATCGTGTCGCGGCAGCACCTCACCAAGGCGCAGGTCAAGAAGATCGTCCAGTTGGCCGAAAGCCGGCACATCACCGTGGTGCCCGAGATCGACTCGCCCGGGCATCTGGGGGCCGTCATCGCCGCGCACCCCGATCTGCAACTGCGCAATGTGAACGGCGCCGCGACCCGGGGCGCCATCGACATCTCCAAGCCCGAGTCCGCCGAGATCGTCGACGATCTGCTGAACGAGTACGCCGGCCTGTTCCCCGGCGGCCAGTGGCACCTCGGCGGCGACGAGTACCAGGCGCTGGTCGTCCCCGACCCCGAGGCGTCCTACCCGCAGCTCGCCACCGCCGCCCGCGAGGCCCATGGATCCGGCGCGACCGTCGCCGACCTCGCCACCGGATGGCTCAACGACCGCGCCGCCACCGTCCGCGCCCATGACCGCACGCCGCGGGCCTGGAACGACGGCTTCTTCCGGAACACCTCCGTCCAGGCGGACCCGGGCATCCAGGTGGCCTACTGGACCGGCAAGGAGATCGGCGCCCGGGTGCCGGTGGAGTATCTGGGCGCCGGGCGGAAGGTCGTCAACTACAACGACGAGTTCCTCTACTACGTGCTGGGCGAGCCGCAGACCTTCGTCTATCCGACCGGTGAGCGGATCTACCGGCAGTGGACGCCGCGGGTCCTCAGGGGGACGGTGGCCGTGCCGGCCCGGTACGACGGCCAGATCCTGGGCGGGTCCTTCGCCGTGTGGTGCGATCTGGCGAACTCCCAGACCCAGGCGCAGGTCGCGGCTGGGATCCGGATGCCGCTGCGGGCGACGGTGCAGAAGCTGTGGGACGCGGGTGAGCCGGGGCTGTCCTGGGCCCGGTTCAAGGCGCTCGCGGACCGACTGGGCTGAGCTGTGGATTGGCCCGAACGGCTGCGAACCCCCGTACGAATGTGGTGTATTCGGCCCGAGCCGAACCGATCAGCCAGGGGGAACCGGGATGGGCTACTGGGGGTACTTCGTCGTGGGCCGTGGGACGCGGCCGCTGGCGGAGCTGGACGCGCTGGCCGGCGCCGAGGGGATGACGCTCAGGGCGCGGGCGCCCGGCGGCTGGCAGGTGTGGGAGTACCCCAGCGGCGGCGGTGACGTCGGCAGCATGAACACCCTGGCCCAGGAGACGGGCGCGCCCGCGCTCTTCGGGTACGTCATGGACAGCGCGTCCGTGGTGGTGGAGGCGGCGGCGCCGGAGAGCGGGGCGTGGACGACCTGTCTGGCGCGGGCCGCCATGGCCGGGTACCTCGGCGCCTCGGACGAGGGACTCACGCTGGAGGACTACTTCCTGGAGCCGCCCGACGCCGCCGAGCGGGCCGTCGCCTGGGCCGCGGAGGCCGGGCACGAGGTGAACGCCGAGTCGGTCGTCGACGTACTCACCGCGGAAGCGGGCCCGGAGGACCCGGCGGACCCGGCGGACTCATTGGCCGAAAACCTCTTCTTCCGGCTGCTCGACCGGCTCGGTGTGGTGCCGCTGTGACACTCCCGGGTCGTCGCACGCAGTAAGGGGAGGTGTGGGCTCCGTTAGAGAAGGGGCCCGCCAGGGGCCTGTGCGGGGCCCGACCCTCAGAGAAGACCCGCTTAGGGAGGCTTGGATGAGCCTGGTGGAACTGATCGCTCAGGCTGACGAACGCGGACTGGCCGCCAGCGGGTTGGCTTGTTTGGATCGCTGCGTACCGCTGCTGGGCGGGGACGACGAGGTGCTGCGCCCGCTGTGGGCGAACCTCGCGACCGACGAGGACCCCGCAGCCTGGGGCGAGCTGCTGGAGCAGGTGCGCGGCAAGCTGGGCATAGCGGAGGTCATGGACGACGAGGACGTCGAGGACGAGGCCGCGCTGCTCGCCCGCCGGATGCTGGCCGCCGCCCCCGCCGTACGGTCCGCCGGCGAGGCACGGGTCTGGGCCGACGCCTGCTCGGTCGCCTCGCTCCAGATCCACCGGCTGCTCGACCCCGCCGAGGACGACACGGCCTCGGCAGACGCCCCGGCCGAGGCGCTCGACTCCGTCCGCGCGGTCGGTGCGCCCGTCGCGGGCCGCGCGCAGGGCATGTCGCCGCTCGTCGCCGCCGAGCTGCGCCGCCAGGTCAGCGTCCTGGAACTGCTCGCCGGGCATGGCGTGGGCGGACTGCGCCGGGCGCTGGAGGTCTCGACCGAAGGGCGCCGGGTGCTGCGCGCGGTGGTGTCGCGGCGGGCCCGGGGACGGAGCTGACGGCCGGGCCGCGCCGGCGCGGTCAGGCCATCAGCCACTTCACCACCGCGTCCCCGTAGTGAGCGGTCTGTGAGTAGAACGCGGTCAGATCGCGGTGTGTCGCCGCGAACAGGCCGCGCACCTCGGGCTCCGCGGCCGGCTGGTGGTAGGGCCGCAGCAACTGCCCGCGCGCGTGCCGCCACAGGTCGTCGAAGGCGGCCCCCTTGAGGAACTCCGCGACCCCGGCCACCTGGGACGCGGTGAGCAGCATGAACGGCGGCCGGGCGGGGTCGGTGTGGAAGGCCGGGCGGCCGCCGAGGACCACTTGGGTACGGGGGCCTTCGGGTGCGTGGTTCGGGGGGATGCCGCCATAGAGGAGCTCGACGTCGCCGTACCGCTTGTCGAGCACCTCCTCGCGATGCCGGCCGATCCGCTCCCGGACGGTGTCCCAGTCGTCCTCGAACAGGCGCTGGAACCAGGTGGGGCTGTTGCGCAGGGCCGAGGGCGGCACGGCGCGCAGATGGAAGTACACACTCATCAGTGACTGGAGCGCACGGCGGCGGCAAAGCGTCACTCCCGGTAAACCTGGTTCCTGAGGGAGTCCTGTGTCCGTCGTGGGGGCGCGGTGGGGCGGTCCTGCACCGGTCCGGGAAAGCCGCCGGATCCGGGTGACGATTCGCCGGTCGAACACGCTTTTCCCAGATGTGACGACTCAGCAGGAGACCAGGCCCGCAGCCGCGACCAAGCCGGTGCGGTGGGCGGCGGACGCGGTGGCGACGATGCGCGAGGGAGCCCGGCTGCGGCTCGACTACTCGGCGCAGAGCCTGTGGCGGGTCGACCGGATGATCGAGAGCCTGCGGCGCGAGCGGACGCCGTATGCCGCCGTGGAGAACACGCTGCGTGGTTTCGGCGCGTACGCCGGTGAGGTGATCGCCCGCCAGACCGGCGCCGAGTGGTGGACGTCGGGCGGCGACCACTGGATCCGCACGCCCGACGGGCGGCTGTGGGATCCGATCGACGAGGCCCGGCGGTGTTTCGCGGGCGACGGGTCGCTGCGGCTGCTGTGCCGGGACGCGACGAGCGGGCGGCCGCGGTGGTGACGCGACGCCGTGGGGCATGACTCGGCCGGGACCCCGTGAATGGGAGGGGTCCCGGCCGAGTCAGGTGTTTCAGGTGGTGTCGACGGCTACGGCGTCAGCGCCTCGCCCAGTCGAGCGTCCGTCGGGGTGCCGAGGGAGCTCTTGGTGTAGTAGACGCCGCCGCTGTTGCTGATGCCGGCGCTGCCGCTGTCGAGCTGGAGGATGACGCCGTCGTAGCCGTTCTCGCCCTTCACGCCGATGGCCAGGTCGGCGCGGCCCCAGCCGGAGAGGTCCTGCAGGACGACGGCGGAACCGAGCATGTCGTTGGACTCGGTCACTCCGGTGATGCCGCTGCTGTCCTGTGTGAACCCCTTGCCGCCGGAGCCGGTCAGGCCGGACGAGGTGCCCCTGAGCAGCACGGCCATGCCCGCGTTGGTCCGGGCGACGTCGCTGCGGGTGAGGTCCTCGCCCGGGAGGCCGGCCAGGACGTCCGCGTAGCCGTCGTCGTCGTAGTCGCCGACCGCGACGGAGGCACCCATGCCGTCACCGGACTCGCCGGCGCCGGGAACGCCGCTGCTGCCCTGGTGGAGGGTGCGCATGCCGGTGGTGGTGAAGCCGGTCGAGGTGCCCGGAACCACGGTGACCTGACCCCCCGCCGCGGCGTCGGACTCGGCGGTGTACGGCTGGCCGATGGCGATGTCGTCGTAGCCGTTGCCGTTGACGTCGCCCGCGGCGATGGAGCGGCCGCCCTTGACGGACAGGACGCTGACCTTGACCAGCCCGGAGTCGCTGCCCTTGAACCAGGTGACGCGGGCGGTGCCGGACTGGTCGCGGTAGTTGAGGGCCACGTCCGCGTAGCCGTCGCGGTTGAAGTCGCCGGTGGCGGCGTCGAGGTACGCGAGGGACCCGGAGGCGCTGGTGAGCGTGCCGTACTGGGTGGTGCCGCCGGTCAGGCGGGCGTTCCAGCTGCCGCTGTTGCCGGTG
This sequence comes from Streptomyces sp. UG1, assembly GCF_049974585.1. Taxonomy (NCBI): domain Bacteria; kingdom Bacillati; phylum Actinomycetota; class Actinomycetes; order Kitasatosporales; family Streptomycetaceae; genus Streptomyces; species Streptomyces sp. UG1. Next base: position 117,152 of record NZ_JBNGGG010000001.1, read on the forward strand.
CCGGCGGAGAAGACGTCGGCCTTGCCGTCGGCGTTGAAGTCGCCGACCGTGACGGCCGAGCCCAGCTTGGCGCCGGTCTGCGTCACGCCGGTGGTCGTGTAGTTGAACCCGGAGTCCAGGCCGGGACCGTACAGGACGGTGACCGAGCCGCGGTCCTTCGTGCTGCCCCAGTTCTCGCCGGGCGCGCCGACGGCGAGGTCGGCGTAGCCGTCGCCGTTGACGTCGCCCCAGGCGGTCGCGGTGCCGAAGTAGTCGTAGGACTCGTGGACGCCGGGGACGCCGGGGCTGTTCTGTGTGAGGGAGCGCTTGAGCGTGGCGTCCGGCCCCTCCGTGTTGCCCGGTACGACGGTCACCGTGCCGCCGCGGTTCAGCGCCAGGCGCGTGCCCGCGACCAGGTCGTTGACGCCGTCGCGGTTGAAGTCGGCGGTCGGGATGGCGGAGTTGGCGCCGGCGCTCGCGGCGTAGCGGCGGATCTCACCGAGCTTGGAGTAGAGGTTGGCGCCGGGGCACGCGGTGGCGTACGCGTCGCGGTGGCCCATGATCTGGTTGAGCGTGGCCTGTTCACCCTCGTTCCAGACGCCGGTGTTCCCCTTGGCGGTCAGGGTGACCTTGCCGTTGGGGTCGCCGCCGTACTGGCCCAGCTTCCAGGCCGCGACGCGGGCCACGGACTCCATGGCCGCGCGGCTCGGCCGGCCGGCCGGCTTGCCCCTGGCCGGGTCGCCCTCGAAGTCGCCGAGCACGGTGATCCCGGTGGTGTAGCTGTTGAAGCCGTAGGTGTGTGCGCCCTGAACCGGCAGGTCGACACCGCCCGCGCGGCCCTCGAAGATCTGGCCGCACTTGTCGACGACGAAGTTGTAGCCGAGGTCGTTCCAGCCGTTGCCGTCCACGTGGTAGGCCATGAGCCCGCGGACGATGGAGGCGGACTGGGCGCAGCTGTAGCTGTTGCTGCCGGCCGTGTGGTGCACGACCACAGCGTCGATCTTGTCGAGGTAGGTCGGCGGGTCGTCGACCTTGGACTCGTCCGCGCCCCAGGCGGCCCGGTTGATGATCGGCGGCTGGTTGACGGTGGAGGGCGGGGCGGTCGGCTTGGTCTCGGTCGGTGAGGGAGAGGCGGAGGTCGAGTCCGACTCCGAGGGGGACGGGGACGTCGAGTCGGACGGCGAGGGGGAGGCCGTGGTCTCCGCCGTGCTCTCACCAGAGGCCGGCGAGGCGGTGGCCGATTCCGTGTCCGTGGCGGTGTCCGTGGCCGTCTCCGCGGGGGAGGGACTGGTTTCGGCGGCGAACGCGGCCGGTTCGAACTCGCTGCCGGTGGAGGTGGTCTCGGCGGCCGTCACCACACCCGGGTCGACGAGGGTGACCTGAAGTCTCTTGGGCAGTCCGGCACTCGCGGTGCCGTCCTTGCCCACGACCTGCACCTCGACACCGTCGGACGGCCCCACCCACAGCGGCTCGGAGGCGCTGCGCGCGGCGGGCTCGTTCTTGTCCGGCTGGTCTCCGTCCAGGTCCAGGTTCTGCCAGCCGCTCCACTCGCCGGTCTCCAGGTTGCGGGTGCGCACCTGCGCGGTGCCGTCGAGCTTCTTCGCGGCCCCGGTCCAGGAGACGCCCAGCAGCGAGAACTGCTCGGTGCTGGTGCGCGGCAGCTCCCGCTTGCTGCTGCCCGTTCCCTTCAGCGCGAGGTCGAAGACCTTTACCGGCCGCTTGGCCCGGCCGGCCGCACCGGGTTCCTCGGAGGGCCCGGCCAGGGCGTACGTCGCCACGCCCCCACCTCCCAGGACGACGGCGCCGAGCGTGAGCCAGGCTCTGCGCTTCAGGCTCAGCGGTCTGTACGCGCGCGACGTACGACGCGTACGACGAGTACGACGACTCAAGACGAATCCACCCCAAATGAAGGTCGTTGGAGACCGAAGGAAGACCAGAGAAGAAAGTCACGCGAGGCACGTCCGTCACAGACATGGCTCGCTCCACCCAGCGTTTTGCACTGGGTAAACGTCACGGCAACGCATGCCGAAGTGACGGAGGTCACGTTTTGGCTCAGCCGATGGCGATGCGCGGGTGGGCGGACGGCTTGATCCAGCCCATGATGCGGTCCATGGTGGCCCGGGGCACGGAGACGCAGCCCGCGGTGGCGCCGCTGCCGTTGACGTGCAGGAAGATGCCCGCGCCGCGGCCGGGAGTGGCGGGCCAGCGGTTGAAGTTGATGACGAGCGCCTTGGCGTACTGCGTGGGGTAGTTGATGAGGTGCTCGCTGCCGCGCTCGCCGGACTCGGTGAGCGGGAAGTCCGCGCCCGCCTCGCCGTGCATGGAGTTGTAGAACTTCGACTCGGGGTCCTGCACCCACCAGTCGTCATCGGTGACCACGTGGTACGGCATGGCGGTGCCCCCGGCCACATGGCCGAAGCCCTCAGTGATCGTGTAGGTGCCGCTCGGGGTGGTGTACGTGCTCTGCCGCCGGGTCGCCCCGTCGGTCACGCCGTTGGAGCCGACCCGGCCCGCGCTGGTGCTGAACTGGGCTTTCCAGCCGGAGGATCCCTTGGCCCAGGCGGTGACGGTGGCGTAGGAGCCGCTGGCCTTCACCGTGATGAGCTGGGTGGCGTCGCCCACCTCGACCGGTACCGGGAAGTCGGGTGCGGCGGGTGCGGCGGGCGCCGGGTCCTGCTGACCGCCGGTTGCCGAACCGGTGCCTGTGCCCCCGCCCGTGCCGCTCGCCGCGTCGTTGGTCTCCTTCGCGGCGTCGCCGGAGGCGGAGGTGGAGGTGGACGGCGAGGCGGACGCGTCGCCGGAGGCGGAGGCGGACGGGCTGGCGGACGTGGAGGCTGAGGCGCTCGGCGACGCGGAGCCGGAGGCATCGGCGGGGCTGTCGCCCGGCGTTTGTGATATGTCGACCGAGTCGGCCGCCGCCTGCTGGTCGCCGGGTCCGCCGCAGGCGGACGTCACCGCCAGAACGCTGACGACGGCGGCGCTGATCAGAACCTGACGGGGGAAGACCTGCACGCTGGGCTCCTTGCCAATGGGGGCGTGTCGGGGGCGGGCGGTTCGCGGAGGCGGGCACGGTGACGAAGCGGGTGCATGTCACGGCACGACGGAGAGACCGCGCGGACGCATGCCGCACGGCCTGGGAGAGGTCATGCACAACCGGGCTCGGGTTGTAGTCAGGTCGCCGAACCGGTGTCAAGTGAGGCGACAAAGGGGCTGATATGGGGCAGCGTGGACGTCGGCCCTCGTCGGCCTTCGTCAGCCCTCGGTCGCGTTCGCCCGCTCGGGCAGGGCGCCGGTGCAGGTGGCGCGGCCGAAGGTGCCGGTGGCGGTGGCGCTTTGGACGTGCTTGCCGTTGATGGCGAGGGTGCAGCGGGCCTGGCCGCCCTTCTCGCCGAGGATGATGCTGACGGTCGGCTCCTGGCCGAGGGGGACGTCGACCGTCTTGCGCCAGGGCAGCGTCGCCGCCTTGACGACGACGGCCTCTCCAGAGGCGCTGCGAGCCTGGTAGGCGATGTCGGCGGTGCCCTCGCCGGTCACTTCGTAGGTCACCGCGGCGGTGGGGGTTCGGTCCGCGGGCTTCGACTCGTCCTCGCCCGGGTCGAGCACGCCGTAGAGGACGAGACCGCCGCAGACGGCCAGTGCGACGCCTGCGGCGAGCAGGCCGGCACGGTCGCCCGACGGCTTCTTCGAGCCTTTGGTATCCGAGCCTTCAGCATCCGAGCCTTCGGTGTCGGTTTCCATCACTTCGGATTCCTGGGTTTTTCCGGGCACGTTCAAATTCCCTTCCGCGTGTGAATGGTCAGGCGTTCGGCGCTGCAGTCGGCCGGGTTATACCCGATGCCATCCGTCGATGTCCAGCGAGCGGAAATATCGGACATCCGGCGACCTCTTTGGGGTCAAGTGCCCGAAATGGCCGATCGCTTGACATGGCGTCACCGGAATGACTAGAAATCCGGCGCCGCTGCCTATGGCCTGTCATCCGTGCAGGTGGAGGCGGGTTTGGGCGGCATATTTGGACCGTGACATTCGAGGAAAGGTTTGGCGTGAGACCCGGACTGGGCAGGCTTGTGGCGTGCCTTGTGGTGGCCGCGGTGACAAGTACCGCGCTGCCTCAGGTCGCTTATGCGGCGCCCGCTGACGACGGTGACGGAAAGGGAATTGTCGACACCGTCAAAGGCTGGTTCGCGGATGATAGCAAGGAAAACGAGAAGCCTCCGTCGCATGATGAATTGGGGATAGCCGACCGGCAGAAACTGCCGAAGGGCAAGGCCGATCCGGAGGCCAAGCGAGTCAAGGAGCTGACGGGACGGCGCACGGCGCACGCCCGCTTCTGGCAGTTGTCGGACGGCCGGGTGCAGGCGGAGCTGTCGGCGGTGCCGACGTCGTACCGCTCGGGTGAGGGCAAGAAGGCGACCTGGAAGCCGGTCGACACCGCGGTGCGCGGTACGAAGGCCAAGGGTTTCGCCTTCGCCAACACCACGAACAACGGGCGGTCCTGGTTCGGCGGGGATGCCGGCCGGCTGGTGCGGTTCGCCTCGCCGAGCGGCCGTTCGGTCACCCTGGGCCTGGACGGAGTGCGGGACAAGGACCTCGCCCCGAAGGTCAAGGATTCCACGGTCACCTACGCGGACGTGGTGCACGGCGCGGATCTGGAGTATGTGGTCGGTCCGGGCCGGGTGAAGGAGAACATCACCCTGGCCAAGCGCCCCAACGGTCCGGTGAAGTTCACCTTCACCCTGGATACGGACGGGCTGGAGCCGAAGGCCCGCAAGGACGGCTCGATCGCGCTGTACGGCGAGCTGCCGGACACGCCCGAGCTGGTGATCCCGGCGCCGTACATGACGGACGCGAAGAAGGCGGATACCTCCGTCTTCGGGCAGACCTACAGCACGAAGGTCACCCAGAAGCTGACCCGTGACGGCAAGCGGTGGAAGCTGACGGTGACGCCGGACACGCAGTGGCTGGCGTCGAAGGACCGGCAGTACCCGGTGGTGATCGATCCGACGATCACGATCGCGCCGTCGCCGTCGAGCGCGCAGGACGTGATGGTCCTGCAGGAGGCGCCGACGACGAACTACAGCTCCTCCTGGAAGCTGTCGGCGGGCCGCACGGACACGGGGGCGGCCCGGTCGCTGATCAAGTTCCCGCTGGACGAGATCCCGGCGGGCACGAAGATCGATGCGGCGCGGCTGGAGATGTACTACGACCAGTCGCACACCACCACCGGCACCAGTGTCCTGATCAAGGCGCACCGGGCGACCGGCGCCTGGGACGAGTCCACGGCGACCTGGGACAACACCAGTGCCCTGGTGGGTGAGCTGTCCGGCACCAGCGTGCAGGTCGACGACGGGGACGCGGGCACCACGGCCGCCTCCGGCACCTGGCCTGCCTCCACGTCGACGCTGACCCAGTACGCCGTCAACCAGGACTACCGCTACAACAAGGACGCGGTGGCCGGGGACACCTACACCTGGCAGCCCAGGCTGCCGGAGACCTCCACCTACCGGGTCGACGTGCACTATGTGCCGGCATCCGACCGGGCCACCAACGCCCCGTACACGGTGACCGGCACGAACGGCTCCACCACCTACACGGTGGACCAGACGGCCGGTTCGGGCGGCGTGTGGGAGTCCCTCAACGGCGGCTCGCAGATCAAGTTCTCCAAGGGCACCGCCGGCAAGGTGGTCCTGGGTGACGGCCCGGCCTCGACGTCAACGGCGGTGATCGCGGACGCGGTGCGCTGGGTGAACCCGGCGCAGTTGACCCGCAGCAAGGGCGAGTACAACACGTGGGACAAGTTCCCGGTCACCGACACCGTGCAGAAGTGGGTGAACGGCACCGAGCCCAATTATGGCTTCGTGCTCAAGGCGAGCGACGAGTCGACCAACGGTCCGCTGGGCGGTCCGCGCTATGAGGCCGGCGACGGCGATTACGGCGGCGAGACCTCCACGATCCCCAGGCTGACGGTCACCTACGGCAAGGTCGGCACCACGCTGAACTCCCCGCAGGTGATCCACTCCACTGGCCCGGAGCTGTCGTGGAAGGCGTACAGCAACGACTCCGGCGATGCGGGTCTGGACATCGTGGAGTACCAGCTGCACCGCTCCACGCAGCAGGCGTTCACCCCGTCCGCGGCCACCCTCATCGCGCCGGTCGACAAGGCGGCCACGTCGTATACGGACACCACCGCGACGCCGACGCCGGACTCGTCGTCGGTGGAGATCGGGCGGTCGTACTACTACCAGCTGGCGGTGAAGACGAAGAGCGGTGAGCTGCTCGGCTCCCCGACGCGGATCGTCGGCGTGCCCAAGGCGGGCCGCACGATGAAGCTCATCCAGGGCACGTCCGGGGTGACGGATACGACGTTGTCGTCCGCGCAGCCGGACACCAACCAGGACACCATGACGTCGTGGGGGGTGGGCCAGAACTGGCTGAGCGTGGGCAACAACTCCTCGACCTGGGGCACGACCCGCGCGGCGATGAAGTTCGCCACCGATGACATCCCGGCCACGGCGACGGTGCTGGAGTCGCGGCTGTTCATGTGGGCGGCGCAGACCACCACCGGCAGCGACGGTGCCGTCTACAACCTGCACGGCCTGACCCGGGACTTCGACGAGACCACGGCGACGTGGAACAACGCCACCTCCACCACGGCGTGGACGAGTCCGGGCGGGGATCACTCCTCCACGGTCTCGGATTACACCCCGCAGTGGAGCAACGACGTCGGCCGGCACTGGTGGGACGCCACCGGCCTGACCCAGGGCTGGGTCGACACCCCCTCCAGCAACCACGGTGCGATGGTCAAGCTGAAGGACGAGTCCTCGACCGGCCCGCAGGAGCGCACCCTGTTCCTGGCCTCGGAGGCGGACGACTGGCAGATCGGCCCGCTGCTGCGGGTGATCTACGTCGACTCCACCACCGAGGACACCTACTACGCGCCGCAGACGCCGTCCCGGATGACCCCGAACTCCACCTACAAGGTGGACTTCACGGTCACCAACACCACCAGCTCGGCGTGGGCGGCGGGTGAGCGGGAGCTGTCGTACACCTGGAAGCTCCCGGACGGCACGGACGTGACGACCGGCGGCAACCAGCTGTCCACGGCGATACCGGCGCTGAACCCCGGCCAGTCGGCCACGATCCAGGCGCAGGTCGCCACGCCGATCAACTCCGATGCCGGCAACAAGCGCACCGACTACGTGCTCGGCTGGGACGTCCGCAAGGTCTCCGACGGCAGCTGGCTGTCCGCCGGAACCGAGGGCATCGCGCCGCTGAAGCAGAACGTGGCGGTGGAGGACCCCACCTCCAACACCCTCGGTCTGGAGAAGTTCTACTCCTACACCGGCAAGAACACCGGCGCCGGCTCCACGGTGATGAACAACGTCGCCGCGGGCAACAGCGTCTGGTCCTACAACGCCATCAACAACCCCGGCCGCGGACTGAACACTTTCTTCCGCGTCGCCTACAACTCGCTCGACACCAGCGACACCGTTCTCGGCCACGGCTGGTCGGGCCAGGCGTCCGGCCCGCTGCGCCTGGGCGCGCCGCTGGACTTCCACCCCAACCCCAACCCGACCGAGGTCCGCCTCCCGGACGGCGACGGCACCACGCACGTCTTCCGCAAGCAGGCCGACGGCACCTGGAAGGCCCCGGCGGGCGTCCACTTCAAGCTGGACTTCAAGACCGGCACGGAGTGCACCCCGGACAAGGACAACACCCCGGACGCGTGGTCGCTGACCCGCCCCGACGGCACGCGCTTCTTCTTCGGCTGTGACGGCTATCTGACGTCGGTCGTCGACAACGACGGCAACACGCAGACGTACACGTACGAGGAGCGCAAGTCCAACAACAAGCCGACCAAGTTCCTGCGTTACATCACGGACCCGGTCGGCCGTCAGTCCCTGGTCGTCGACTACTACAAGAAGGGTGACGCCACCTACGAGTACATCGACGACACGGGCGCCAAGGTCAGCGGCACCAACCTGACCAACTCCAAGATCTACGACCACATCAAGTCCGTCACGGACATCTCCGGTCGCAAGATCACCTTCTACTACACGACCAAGGGCCTGATGGGCCGCATGGTCGACGGCGAGGACTCGTCCCAGCCGAAGGTCTTCAAGTTCACCTACGACGCCACCCAGGGCAACAAGAACGTCAAGCTGGTGACCGCCACCGACCCGCGTGGCAACGGCACCGACCTGGCGTACTACTACCCGCAGGAGGGGGACGACCCGAAGTATCACTGGTGGACGCAGACGATCACCGATCGTCTGAACGGCACCACGAACTTCGCGTACGCGGCCAACGCCACGAACACGAAGTTCACCGACACCACGGTCACCGACGCCGAGTCCCACGCGACGAAGTACGTCACCGACGACTTCGCCCGCCCGGTGGAGCTGACCAACGCCAAGTCGCAGACCACGAAGCTGGCCTGGGACGCGGACAACAACGTCACCTACCTGGAGGAGAACAACGGCGCCAAGGCCGCGTACTGCTACGACCCGAAGACGGGCTACCCGCTGCGTCAGTGGGACGCGGAGACCACCAAGTCGTGGACGTCGTTCACCCCGACCGACTACTGCGACCCGGCGAGCTACCCGTCCGGCGCCACGGCGTTCGAGTACCAGACCCGCGCGGACGGCTACTCGGCGAACCTGTTCCGCAAGACGTCCCCGCTGGGCAACACGTGGCAGTTCGGATACGACGACTTCGGCAACCCGACGTCGGTCACCGACCCCGAGGGTGTGGCGTCGGCCACGGAGGGTGACTACACGTCGACCACCACGTACGACGCGTACGGCCAGCCGCTGACGGAAACGGACGCGAATGGCCACACCACGAAGTACGACCAGTACGGTCCGTCCGGCTACCCGGAGAAGATCACCGACGCGAAGACCAACACGACCACGTTCGTCTACGACGAGCGAGGCAACACCCTGGAGGTCGTCAACGCCAAGGCCGCCAAGGTCACCCAGAGCTACGACTACTTCGGCCGCCCGCTGGAGCAGACGTCGCCGAAGGACCAGGCCGCCGGTGTCCTCATCACCACTCCGGCGCCGAAGTACGACGCCAACAACAACATCCTGACGGCGTACGCCCCGAACGGTGCCGAGACCTCCTCGGTGTACGACGCGGCGGACCAGGTCACCGACTCGCTGGCCCCGGTGGATGTGGCGGGCGACCCGGAGCGCCGTACGACCACGACGTACGACAAGGTCGGCAACGTCAAGACGGTCACCGAGCCCAAGGGCAACCTGACGGCGACGGTGGGCGACTACACGACCACGTACACGTACGACGAGATCTACCAGCCGGTCTCGGTGGTCAACGCCAAGGGCGACAAGGTCTCCAGTGAGTACGACAGCGTCGGCAACCTGGTCACCGTCATCGACCCGAAGAAGAACGCGACTGCGGACACGTCCGACTTCACCACGAAGTACACCTACGACCTGAACCACCGGGTCGTGAAGACGACGGACGCCGCGGGCAAGTTCACATCCGTCCACTACGACCTCGACGGCCGCGTCGATGAGGCGACGGACGCCGAGGGCAACACCACGGAGACGACCTTCGACCGGCGTGGTCTGACCAAGCAGGTCAAGGTCCCGTACTCCAAGGACGCCTCCACAGGCGCCGTCACCTATCGGACGACCCAGTACGAGTACGACGAGGTCGGCAACCGGACCAAGGTGATCAGCCCGCGGGGCGTGGAGACCACGGACGATGCCACCGACTACACGACGGAGACGATCTATGACGAGCTGAACCGGGTCAAGGAACAGCTCACAGCGTTCGACGCGGACGACACGCGCTACGCCACCCCGGACCGGACGTACTTCTTCTACGACGAGGCCGGTCAGCTCAAGGAGGTCTCGGCTCCGCCGTCGCAGGGCCAGAGCGTCCGCAACGTCACGTCGTACGAGTATTACGACAACGGCTGGGTGAAGTCGGCGAAGGATCCGTTCGACATCACCACGTCATACGACTACAACCTGCTGGGCCAGCAGACGAAGAACACGCTGACCTCGGCCGGCGGTTCCTCGCAGCGCACCATGACGTGGGACTTCTACCCGTCGGGCAACCAGAAGGCGCGCTCCGACGACGGTATCCCGGTCGGTCTGCAGGTCGTGGTGGTCGACTCCTCCGACGTCCACAACACCGCCACGCAGGGCACCTGGGATGCCTCCCAGGCGACCGACCAGTGGGGCTACGACGTCCGCACGAACGCGGCGGGTACGGGCACGGACACCTTCACCTGGCAGCTGGTCATCCCGCAGGACGGCACATACGAGGTCTTCACCCGCCACGGCAACGTGACGGGCGCGGCCACGAATGCCCCCTTCGAGATCACCCACTCCACGGGCACGGCCACCAAGACGGTGAACCAGTCGGCGAACGCGGGTGACTGGGTCTCGCTGGGCTCGTACACCTTCACCGAGGCCGGGACGCAGAAGATCACGCTGTCTGACAACGCCGACGGTTCGGTGATCGCGGACGGCATCAAGCTGGTCCGCTCCAACACGGGTGACACCGACAACGAGAAGAAGGACTTCACCTACACCTATGACGCCAACGGTCTGCTGAAGGAGGTCAAGGACCTCTCGCCGGGCGCCAAGGCGGATGCCTACGCCATGACCTACGACGAGCTGAACCAGCTGTCGAAGGTCGAGGAGAAGCTCGGCACGACGGTCAAGAACACGACGTCGCTGACGTACGACGTCAACGGCAACATCGACTCGACGACGCACGACGTGACCTGGTCGGCGTTCGAGTACGACGTCCGCGACATGATCAACAAGATCACGAACGCGGACTCGGCGACCGCCGGCAACCAGCAGATATCCACGTTCACCTACACCGACCGCGGCCAGCCGCTGAAGCAGGTCAAGCCGAACGGGAACACCGTCGACTACGCCTACTACCTCAACGGTGCGGTGAAGTCGCAGCTGGAGAAGAAGTCGGACGGGACCACGGTGGTGGCCTCGCACGATCTGGAGTACGACCCGAACGGGAACCGGTCGAAGGACACCGCGAAGGTGATGAACGCCGACAACTCGGCGGACTACCTGGACACGGTGTCGGTGTTCGACTACGACCCGCAGGACCGTATCGCCAAGGTCACCAAGACCGGGGACGCGGCGGGTACGGAGTCGTACGTCTACGACGGCAACTCCAACATCGTCGAGCAGACGGTCGGCGGTACGACGACGACGTCGACGTATGACCGCAACCGGCTGCTGAAGACGACGGTGTCGGGTGTGGCGTCGACGTACAACTACGACCCGCTGGGCCGCCTGGACACCGTCTCGTCCAACGGCAGCGTGCAGGAGAAGTACAGCTACGACGGTTTCGACCGGATCGCGAAGTACACGGCGGGCTCGGGTACGTCGGCGAAGTCGACGACGTACGTCTACGACGCCTTCGACCGCACTGCTTCGGAGACCACGTCCGGGACGAACGGGAAGACCACGGTCTTCACGTACCTGGGCATGGAGAACAAGGTGCTGCGGGAGGAGGTCGCGGACAAGGCGACCAAGTCCTACCAGTACGCGCCGTGGGGTCAGAAGCTGACCCAGATCAAGCACAACACGGACGCCACGAAGGAGTACTCGCACTACCTGTACCACCCCAAGGGTGATGTGGAGGCGGTTACCAAGCCGGATGGTACGACGCGTGCGACGTACGGGTACACGGCGTACGGCTCGGACGACGAGGGGCGCTTCACGGGTGCGGACAAGCCGGATGCGGCGAACCCGGACAAGGAGGCGTACAACGAGTACCGGTACAACGCCCATCGCTATGACGACGGGTCGGGCACTTATGACATGGGCTTCCGCAACTACGACCCGGGGCTCAACCGGTTCCTGACGCGGGACATGTTCGGCGGTGCGCTCAACGACATGGCCCTGGCCATGGACCCGTACACGGGCAACCGGTACGCGTTCGCGGGCGGCAACCCGATCTCGTTCATCGAGCTGGACGGCCACCTGTTCGGCCTGGACATCTCCCTGTCCGACGTGGGCCATGCCGCCCTCGATGTGGCGGGCATGGTGCCGGTCGTGGGCGAGGTCGCGGATGTCGCCAACGGCATCTGGTATGCGGCCGAGGGCAACTACGAGGATGCCGCGCTGTCCATGGCAGCAGCGGTACCGGGCCTCGGCGCGGCGGCGACGGCGGCCAAGTGGGCCAAGAAGGGCGCCAAGGCGGTCGACGCCGTCAAGGGCGGTAACAAGGCAAAGAATGCCGGCGAGAAGATCAAGGATGCCGGCAAGAAGATCAAGGATGCTGGCCAGAAGGTCAAGCAGAAGACCAAGGAGGTCAAGAGCAAGCTCAAGCGATCGTCGTGCAAGAAGGGGCAGAAGAACAGCTTCGTCCCGGGCACCAAGGTGCTGATGGCCGACGGGTCCACGAAGAACATCGAGGACCTGAAGACCGGTGAGTACGTCCTGGCCTCCGACCCGGAGACCGGCGACCTCCAGGCCCGCCAGGTCACCGACACCATCACCGGTGACGGCCTCAAGCACCTGATCACGCTGACGGTCGACCCTGACGGCAAGGATGGCAAGGCCAAGCCCAGCAAGATCACGGCAACGGCCAATCACCCGTTCTGGCTGCCGGACTACGGCCGCTGGGCCGAGGCCGGTGATCTCGAACCGGGCATGTGGCTGCAGACCGCAGCCGGCACCTGGGTCCAGATCACCGCGATCGACGACGCCCACCGTGCCCAGAAGGTCCACAACCTCACCGTCGACGGCCAGCACACCTACTATGTGATGGTCGGCAATGCACCAGTCCTGGTGCACAATGCCAAGCGGGACAGGAGCGATCCCGAGGAAGTCTGTCCGATCGGTCCCTATGCGTTCGAATCGATTCCGGCGCGGAGCAAGTCTCAGAAGTTCGACGAGTCTCCAGGCGGCGAAAGGGATCAGATCAATGAGATCGGGAGCCAGTTCGGATGCCACACCTGCGGAATCATCTTCCCCTTCGGCTCGAAGAAGGGGTATGTTCCTGACCACCAGCCCATCAGTTCGTGGGTGCCGGACGGATTTCCGCAGCGCCTGTATCCGCAATGTATCGACTGCAGTCGGAAGCAGGCTGGGTGGGCAAGGCAGTTGGCGCCCATCATGAAGCCGATATACGAGCGGATCGCCAAGGAAATGGGACTTTAGGGAGGTAGGACACCATGGACCTCACATGGGTCGAGTCGGAGGGCGGGCCGATGATTGTCGTGGAGGAATCGCTGAGAAACCTCTGGGGCGGCTACGCGAACTCTGATTACGAATCCGCCTGTGAGGTCGAAGACTACGCCGGGCTGGTGAGTTTTGGAGAGACTCCGGACTCCGGGCTGGCGCTGGTGATCGGCGATATCCCTGCCCCGACCGCTTTTATGGAGGAGTTCTGTGCCATTGTTCAATGGATCTCGGCCTCCAGCGATGCTCGATTCATCGAGGTCGTGCGCGGGGGTATCGACGATGTGGACAACTGGGTGGACGGTCCGGTGGTGAACGTGACGGGTCCGCTAGCCGTGTTCGATGCGGCTCTGCCTGGAGCAGAGGCTCGCGCAGACGAACTTCTGCTGGTGAATATCGAGCCGGCGGTCTATCAACTGAGGACCGCGGACATCGAGTCGGACACCGGTACGTGCGCAAGAGTCCACAAATTTGATCGAGTGATCCAGTCGGCTGAGCGTAGTCATTGAGTAGGGAAGCCCCGCTAGTCCTTGGCGGGGCTTTCCGTATTCTCTTGGCTCTCCGGAGCGCGCTCCGGAATCGTCTTGGTGACTACCGGTCGTTCCGGCGAACCCCTGATCGTCCACTGATCAACCCTTGATCGATCACTACATGAACTCAGGGCTGCTCCTCTCCTTCAATGGAGCGGATCAACGTAATTTCATTGAGGCAACCCAAGCGCCGAAATTTCCTACGCGGAGCTCTTTCGGTGTTATTTGCACGGACCTGCGCGCTCGGCCGGAACGTCAAGGACCAGGTCAAGCGGAAGAGCTGCAAGAAGAACAGCTTCGTCCCGGGCACCAAGGTGCTGATGGCCGACGGGTCCACGAAGAACATCGAGGGCCTCAAGGAGGGCGAGTACGTCCTGGCCTCCGACCCGGAGACCGGCAACCTCCAGGCCCGCCAGGTCACCGACACCATCACCGGTGACGGTGTGAAGCACCTGGTCACCCTCACCGTCGACCCCGACGGAAAGGACGGCAAGGCCAAGCCGAGCAAGATATGGCCGAGGGCCTGGAAACGGACGCGGTCGCCGAGAGACCAGTGGAGCTGGCCTACCGGCTGACCGTTGGCGAATTGGCGTCCGCGCTGCGGGCACGCGCGAGAAGCACCGGAGCAGGACGCTTTCAGCGCCGTGCGCTGGTCTGGACGGTGGCGGTCACGACCGTCGGCGCCCTGTTGTCGGCGGCTGGCTCCGGCCACCGGGACACACCATGGCCGCTGTATGCGGGGGTGGTGGTCTTCGCCGCCTTCATGACTGCGGTGCCGCGGTTGCAGGCGCGCCACCTCCACCGGCTCGCCGAACGGCAGGGAGACACCTGCGGGACGGTCGACGACACCGGGGTCCGGCTCACCACCGCGCACAGCTCGGCCAGCTTCGACTGGCACCTCTACTCGCGCTATGTCGAGACCCCGGAGTTGTTCGTGCTTCTCAGCGCCGACAAGTCCGCCGTCGGCTTCGTCGTCCTGCCCAAGCGGGCCGTGGCGGGCCCGGAGGAGGTGGACCGGCTGCGGGCGGTCCTCGACCGGCGGCTCGTGTGCGCGGACGACGCCGAGGCGCCCGGAAGGCCGCGGAGCCGGGGCCGGGCCGTCGGCCGTGGGGCCGGCTCCGTCGGACTGTTGCTGCTGGGGCTGCTGCTGTTCTTTTTCGCCTTCGCCGCCGTCCACCATGCCTCGCACCCGGACCGCTTTCCCGGGATCCAGAACAACAACGCCCCGATATCGGCCGTCATGCTGGGGCTGGGGGTGCTTGCGGTCGCCGGGGCTTGGTGGCTCGTACGGCGGATGACGGCCATGCGGATCGTGACCGCGGTGCTCGCCGTCCTTGTCCTGCTGGCCGGTGGCGCCGCCCTGTACCGCGTCGGACCGATGCTCCACTGTTGGGGCTCGGACCAGATCGCCCGCGGGCCCGAGGGCACCTACGTCTGCTACGACCTCTAAGGACCAGGCGCCGGAGGCGGTACAGGGTCTGGTGCCGGGGCCCATCACCTGACGCCTACCGCTATTTCCTGCCCTGTTCCCCGAAGGCGCCGCCAAGCGGGCTGGGGATGGCGTTGGCGGCGGCTCAGCCGCTCTCCCGGTAGTTCATGAACCAGTGGGTATCGAAATAGTGGGCCATCGTGAACGGGTGGTGCGGGTCGGTGAGGATGCGGCAGACGAACTCCGCGGCCTGGCAGTCGAAGGGGAGGTCCTCGCCGTCGAAGGACCGGATCACGACGGTCCAGCGATCGGGGTCGTCGCCGTTGGCCCTCCAGCAATACAGGTTTTCGTGTTCCGTGCCCGCCCAGATGAGCAGGCCGTCCTCCCTGAGATGTGTCCACGGCTCCTGGTACAGCCCCAGGAATCCGTCGAAGGCACCCTCTCCGAACGTCTCGACCATGCGCTTGTAGTCACTCGGCAGCGCAGTGCCCAGGCGCGACTCCATCCGCGTCCAGTCCACGTCCGGCCGCTGGGCGGGCTGTGTCCAGCAAGTGATCCGCTTGAGCCGCTCCACCTAGTCGACGTCCTCGTCCTGAGCGACCGCCAAGGGTTCCGGCACTTGCCCTCGAAGGGGCCGAGGAGAGGGGCGCCTCTGGACTCGTCGACCGTCGGATCGGTGAAGCCGTCGAGGACGAGGGTGCGCGGTGCGCCGTACCTGCTGCCGAGCAGGTCGATCAGGTCCTGCAGGTCCTGCAGGTCCAGGTCGCTGGGCAGGTACATGTAGCTGCTCCCGGGCCCGAGTTGGGCCAGCAGGTCGCTGACGGTCGATTGCGTGAGCTCCATGGCGGACAGTGAAGCGCACCGCACTGACAATGCACGTGCTCACAGACGTGGCCTCCGACGGCCGCGAGGGCCATGGCGGTGGCGAGCCCGCCACGTAGGAGGCCGAACCGGACGAGTGTGAGTTCAGGCGGGCAGTCCGCCGTCCTTGACGGCGGTGACGAACGACGACCAGGGGCCGGCCTTGAAGACGAGGGCTGGGCCGTCGGGGGCCGTCTTGCTGTCACGGACGGGGACGATGGCGGGGAGGTTGTCGGCGACCTCGATGCACGCGCCGCCGTCCGGGTTGCTGTAGCTGCTCTTACGCCACGTCACGTCCGTCAGGTCGATGGCTCGCACGGCACTTCCTCCAACATTCGCGTGATGAACTTCCGCGACTCGGCCGGGTTCAGCGCCTGGTCGCGCATTGCATCGTACGTACGTTGCAGCCGCTCAACAGAGGCGTTTTCTTCGATCAGTTCGCCGCGGTGCGCGTTCTCCGCGTATGCCACCGTAGCGCCGTCCAGCAGTCGCAGGAACATCACGTCTGTGCTCACCAGTCCGTGCAGGCCGGAAGTGTGCGGCAGTACCTGAAGCGTGATGTTCGGGCGCTCCGACACCTCCAGCAAGTACTCCAACTGTTCGCGCCATGCCTCGCCATCTCGCAGTGGGGTGCGTAGCACCGCCTCGGCGAGAAGGGCGCGGAATGGTGGCGCGTCCTCCCCTTCCAGCAGTTTCCGCCGACCCGTGCGCGCCTCGACCTGCTGGTCCAGCTCCTTGCCCTTGGCGCCACCCAGTGCGAGCACCTCGTACGCGTACGCCTCTGTCTGGAGCAGGCCGTGAATCGTGCTCACCCCGAAGTGCCACAGATTCACCGCCTCGCTCTCCAGCAGCATGTACCGCCGGTACCGCTCCTTGAACTGCGTCGGATCCGCCACCGCCAGCTCCCACAACGCCAACAACAACCCCGGCGTCCCGTAATGCCGATCCAGCGCCTCGGCGACCTCCGGGCTCCCCAGCGTCGCCCCGCTCTCCAGCTTCCCGAACAGCGACGCGTCCCAGCCCACCACCTTGGCCAGCTCACGCAGGCTCTCGCCCTTGGCCGTGCGCAGTAACCGGAGTTCCTCCGCGTACCGTCGGCGTGGTTCCTGGCTGCGTCCCGTGATCACCCTTCTCGGCGGCATCGCGCTCCTCCGTCGTCCCTGGAAGAAGGCCGTGGCAGGTGTGGAAGTAAGCCGAAGGGCGACGAAGGTGGACTCGTCCACGGCGTTCCGGTCCCGCTCGTAAGCCATGCTCGTAATGGCCAGAACACGCAGCGTAATCCAGGCAGTTCACTCCGCGTGGGTGAACGGCGGAAAGGGCGGACCATGACGACGGAGCGGCACCGGACGGCGGCGGCCGACACGATCAGAGACGCCGAAGAGGGCCGGGACGCCCTCGCGTCCGCCCTCGAACGCGCCGGGCTCCAGCTCCCCTCCCTGAGGGTGGACACGAACACCTACGCCGATGTGAACCCTCGCCCCCTCATCGAGCTGGGACGCTGTTCCCCGCCCCTGGCACGGGAGTTGGCGGCCGTCATCGAGAAGGGAACCGGCGGGGGAGCGGCACGGTGACCCGGCGTGTGTTCCGCTACGTCCCGTTCACCATCGAGCAGGACCGCACCGCGGAGCCCGAGTACGAGGCCCGCTGCGTGTCCGGCGACGAGACCGAGTGCGGGGCGCGGTCCGGTACGTACGGTCATCCCGCGCCCGTCGAGGAGTGGCAGCGCAAGCACACGCAGGAGACCCGGCACCTGCGCTACCGGCGGAACTTCGGCGACTACGCGGTGCTGCGGGCGAGCGGGGGCACGGCGTGAGCGTCGGTCACCACAGCTCTGCCGAGCGGGAAGAACTGGAGGGCCGGGAAGACGTAGCGGCCGGCTACCAGCCGTGCGAGCACCGGCAGATCGAGCAGCGTGACGGCAAGACCCACTGCCGGGACTGCGAGCGACAGCTCTACCTGTGAGGGCTCGGCCTCTCGGCTACACATCATCGCCGTCACTCGAAGTGACCGCGATGCATGGCCCTCGTCGGCGCCGACACCGCCGAATCCGGCCACTCTGCGCAGCCGCGGCACCGGCGAGGTCGGCCGTGGCCCGGGCGTGCCGCCCGAGCACCGCGCCGTCCGGGCAACTTTCGGCGCCGCGGTTCGCCTGCGCGCCGATGCGCCACGTGGTCGGAAAACGCGAACACCGCTGTGACATGTCCGCGCTCCTCGACGCTGAGATCAGCGTGATCATTGACGTGACGTACGGGGAGGACTGAGACGTCGCCTCCCGTACGGTTATGGGACCCATCAGCCGGGAGTGCGCCGCGAGCCGGGACGCCGCTGGCGAGCCCTACGCGGTCGTGTTGCGCGAGCGAGGGCGCCCCCAGCCGGTCGCCGTCCTCAATATCGCATGGGCGCACGGCTACCTGGGCGTGTGGGCGTACGACGACCAGGGCCGCCGCACCCGCGAGCTCGACCTGCGCCGCCTGGAAGCCGGTCGGCTCTTCCTCCGCCACATCGCTCAGTGGCGATACGACACCGAGGACATGGCGGAGTTCGCGGACCGCGCGGGGCGCGTCCTGGTCGACCTCTACCCGGACGGCCGGGGCCGGAAGGTCTCCGAGCCGAAGGGGATCGGGGGCGGCTCACTGCACACCCTGGCCGATGTTCCGGACGAGCGGCGCTGGGAGCCGGCTCGAACATTCGGAGACTGGGCGTGGGCGGTGGCCATGGCGACCGAAGGGCGTCTGTCGGGTGTCTCCTTGCGGGACGCACCGGAGGCACCGGAGGCAGTGGAGGAGAGTCCGAACCAACGCGGTCCGGCGGAAAACCGGGAGCACGGTCATGCCACCGCCCCCGGGTGGCGTCCGCCCAGCCCTCTGCGCCCTCGCCACCTCGACGAGATGTTCACGCCCGGCACCCGGTTCTCCCCGCCGGACGACCACGCCACCGGCCCGTATGTCGTGCGTGTCATCGACACCGGGACGCTACGGCTGCCGACCGGCCGGATCGTCGCCTGCGATCCGGGCTGGCTGCATCCCGGCGAGCCGTTCACGGTGGCCGTACCGCCCGGCCGCTACCGCATGCAGATCGCGACCGCGGCCTGCCCGAGCGAGCACTGGGGAAAGCCGCTGCGCATGGAGGATGTCACCGGTGCGCGCATCCTCATCTCAGACAAACCCACCGCCCATTGGGAGATGGCGCTGCGTCCCGGTGAGGACCCGCGGACACTGCGGGAGGACGAGTTCTACGGCTTCGGCGTGGACACCGGCACCGGCTGCTTCGTCGACGCCGCGGCGGCCGGCAGGCTCACCGGCGGCGAGAACACCGTCCCGTACGACGACAGCGCCGACGGCATCCTGGTCCTGGACGACCCGGAGTCCGGGGGCAACCTCATCGTCTACCCGAGCGGCATGGGAGACGGCTGCTACCCGGTGTGGATCGGCCGGGACACCGACGGCGAGGTCACGTGTCTCGTCGCTGACATGCTGATCCTGCGCCATCAGGAGCTGCTGCCGAACCGATCCCAGCATGACTCGTAGCGGACTCAGGCAGGACTCGTGGGGGGCACAGCCAGCAGCTCAGTCGTCGTTTGCTTCGAAGCTCTCCTAGCTCTGGAACCAGTGGACGTCGAAGTAACGGGCGGTCGAGAAGGGGTGGTGCGGGTCGGTGAGCATGCGGTGGATGAACTCGGCGGTCGAGCCGTCGAATCGCTGCCACGAGTCTGGGAACTCCTCCGACATGACGACAGGCCACTTGTCCGGGTCGGGGCCCTCGGTGAGCCAGTAGAACTGGTCGGCCTGCTCGGAACCGGCCCACTCGAGCAGCCCGCCGGAAGCCGGGAACAGGGTGTACGGCTCCCACAGCCTGTTGCCGTGCGCCCGGGCCCATTCGGCCAGCCACTCGGTGTGCCGGACGATGTCGGCGCTCTTGCATGGCGCATCGGGTACGGAGAGTTGGAGGAAGCCGTCGAAGGCGCCATGACCGAAGAGCTCGGCCAGCCGGTCGCCGACGAGCGCCTGTGCCGGGACTGCCGCCGTGCGCGGGCCGGCGCGGAAGCGGGTTCGGTCCCTGCGGATCGGGCCGCGCAGGCCGTCGTACGGGGTGCGGCGGCTGTTCGTGCTGCTCTGCGAGGGGAGGTGGCGCTGTGATCGGTGAGGGTGTGGATTGTCGTAATACGGCGTGTTACCTTCCTGGTATGGCGAAGACCCGTATCTCCATCAGCCTCGACCCCGGTGATGCCGAACTCATCAGGGCTGTCGCGGCGGAGAACGGCCTGGACGTGTCGGCGTTCCTGGTCATGGCGGGGCGCAAGGAGGCGGTACGGCTGGCGCGGCTCGCGGAGTCCTTCGTCGGCATCGATGCCGCGATCGAGGCGGCCGAGGCGGAGGCGGAGGAGCTCGACTGGCCGCCCGAGGGCGGGGTCGACGAGGGGGAGGTCGCCCGGATCCAGGCGGAGATCGCCGCTGCCCGTGCTGAGTCGGCCGCGCGTCGCAGGGGTGCCGTCGCGTGAACTTGGGGTGTCCGACCTGCCCGGACCTCGACTCGCTCGGTGATGTCGTCTACGACGCGGGCATGCTCATCGCCCTCGCGGAGAAGAATCCGGGACTCGCCGTGGCCCGGCACCGTGAGTTCGGCAGGAACGGCCTTCCTGTCGTTCCCGCACCCGTCGTCGCGCAGGCGTGGCGAGGCGGTGCGAGCCAGGCCCGCCTCGCACGCGCACTCAAGGAGTGCGCCGTGGTGTGCTGCTACACCGACAGGGAGTGGCGGCGCGTCGGAGAACTGATCGGCCGGGCCGACCTGCCCGCCCGGAAGAAGCCCGACCCGGTGGACGGACTCGTCGCGCTCACCGCCCTGCAGGTCGGCGCGGCACTGGTCGCCACGTCCGATCCCGACGACATCGCGGCATATCTGAGGCAACTGCCTGGAGCTGAGTCCGTCATCCCGATGCGGGTGTGACCGTGGGCGTCGGCCCGGGAAGACGTGAAGGCCGGTTCCGAACAACGGTGCTGGTGCCGGTCGCCGCGTCGACGACGCGCAGGCCGTATTCGGTGGCGTAGGCCTTGCGCTGCACGTCGGGCGACCAGTCGACGGGCGTCGTCGAGACGTCGTGACCGGTGGTGATACTGGGTGCTCCTCAGGAAGGCGATCAGCGACAGCGGTGGCGCCGGCAACATGGCTGCCAAGGAGGTCTACGAAGCCTTGGTCAAGTACACCGGTGGGGTCAAGACTGTGGGCCTGTGCGCCGGTGGCGGCTGCGGGTTCGTGGTCGGAGGGAACGCCTCGACCTGTCTGATCGTCGCGCAGCTACCGAGCGGGGAATTCGTCCTTAATCGGACTGAGTCGGTCGGCGTCGACTTACCTACCATTGGCGGCAGCGTGGAAATCAACCTGCTGGCAGCCTGGGGTGTCGGCGTGAACGTAGGCATTGAGTTCGGGATCGGCGCGGAAAATTCCAAGGGGAAGCAAGGGGAAGAAAGTTTGGGCGGCTCGCGGAGGGGTTGAATACGGTGCAGAACTGGAAGTCTCCATCGGATACAATTTCACCGGCGCTGGCGGCATGAGCAAGGATGCCGTCGCCGGCTTGTTCAGCTGACGCCTGAAGGATGCCGCCCAGCGTTTTGAGACCTCACGAACGGGCGAAAATGAACCTTGCAGCGAAATTCAGTGACGACATCATTGTCAGGATGGGCTTCGCCCCCTTCATGCTGGTGGTTGGCCTTCTGGTCCTGACCAACTTCAGGGGGGTCATTGATTACGTCTACTTCAAGAGTCAGGGGGAGGCAGCCACCCCTGCCCGGGTAATCGTATTTCGTATAGGCGGCTCCTTTTGGGTGATCGCTGCAGTCACCTTGCTCATTGGGATCTGGTGACGGCTGGACCAATGGTCCGTCCTCACCCGGCGATAAATAAGCTCTTCCGAACTTGCCCGGATCGGGTGGTGACGCGGGGCTTCGGCGTTCTCGCGTGATGTCGGGCTTGCCGACCATATCGATGAACCGGTCCATGTGTGACGACCCTAACGAAGCGCCTTGGTTTCCCCGCGTGCAAACAGGCCGACAGAATCCACGGGAAGGATCAGCGGGAGTCCCGCGCCTTCATCGAGGGCGTCACGGTAGGCGGTCAGGTCGTCGGGTTCAGACGTCAGAATGATCGACTCGGGATGCCGGGAGGCGATGACCACCGCCATGGCGTCTACCGCGTCCGGTCGCTTCTTCTCCGGTAGTGACGCCTTCCCTGTCAGGGCTCCCGTGCGCTGTGCATCACTCGTCAGGTGACCGGCGGCGCAGGTGGCGCAGTTTCCCGCGATGGCGGCCGGGGTGCCGAACACCACGCTTTCCCGGACGACGGCTCCCAAGGGATTCCACGGGCGAGGGCGCCAGGCCTGTGCCAGGACCCCGAGAGGAATGATCGGCGGGTGCTCTTGCCGGGCGAGCCAGGCATGGAAGGCCGCGGCCTCCCGGTTCCTGTGGTCCTCCAGGGCGATGAGCATGCCCCTTGTCGTAGAGGAAGACCGTCGCGCGGCGTTTCCTCGCTGACGGTGTAGTGCGGCAAGGGCTGCCGTGATCCCCGTTCCTGCCGCCTCGATCTCCTGTTCCGTGGGCGGCGCCCAGTCCTCGGGCGGGGCGGCGGCCTCCATCGCCGCGTTCTCGGCGTCCATGGAGGCGAACCGGGCGTTGATCATGTCCTGCTCGGCGTTCTCTCTGGCCACGGCGCAGGCGATGTACTTGGACACGTCCATGCCGAGTCTGTCGGTGTTACGGAGAGGGCTCGGTCCTTCGGCGGGCCGACGGCGGAGCTGGGGGGTGGGGACACGGATACCCATTCCAGTCCCGGGCTGGATGCCGGGGACCTTCCTACCCACCCCCCATGGCCGCGAGTCCCTCACGATCTCCGTCCGGCCCATCACCGCGCACCGTATCCCGAGCCACTGACATCAACGCGCCGCCGGCCCGTGTCCGAAGGCCGCGTGGCAACGGCGTGGTGTCACCGTGCGCCGCGCGACTGAAGGACCTGGGCGGCGCTGTAGTCGCGGGCGCGGACATAGTTCTCGGCATGGTCGCTTCCCGCGTACGACCAGGGTTCGGCGCCGATGTAGCCGTCCACCAGGCGGAACTGCTCGACCGCCGCCTCGTATCGGTCCTGCCAGAACAACAGGCTCGCCAGGATGTGGCGCACCGGTGGGATTCGCGGATCGTGCGGGTTCGTCGCGGCCGCCATCGCGACGTCGGCCAGTGCCGCGTCCACGGCGGCGACGATCTCCGGGCGCTTGTAGTATTCGTCCTGGTCGAGGTCGTCGTGCGCGATCTCGTACTCGAAGTACGCGTACAGCGGCAGCACGCTCAGCAGCCCGCCGGGGGCACCCTTCGCGGCCCCGGCCTGTGCGAAGGACAGCGCCAGTTCGTGCGAGCCGCCCCACTTGGCGCACCAGTACTGGAGGGCGGCGGTGTGGGCGGCCAGGTGGTACGGGTCGCGCTTGTCGATCTCGGCCCAGAGCGCCTCGAAGGCGGCGTGCGGATAGCCGAGGCCCATGGCCAGGGGGATCTCTACGATGTATGGGCAGGGGTCGTCGTCGCCACCGAGCGTCTGCGCCTCCTTGCAGGCCCCGTGTGCCTGTTCCAGCACCCGGTGGAAGCCCGCGAACTGCTCCTCGGTGGTGTGCCGCGCCGTCTGCGAGCCGCGGATCTCCCAGGCCAGGTCGATGAGCGACTCGGCGTGCACCAGGGCCGCGCCGGGGTCCTGCGGATGGGCGGTACGCCAGGCAAGCAGCCAGGAGTCGTCCTTCGCCGCCTCGCCGGCCAGCAGGCTGGAGCGGCGGTCACGCTCCTGCCAGTCGCGGCCCGCCTCGGCCAGATACGCCGCACCCGCCTGCCAGTTCCCCGCTCGTACGGCCTCCAGAACGACCTCGACCCGTGGGTCGGGGGCGGCGGAGCGCTCGGTGTCGAGCTGCTCGGCGGGCAGAAAGCCCAGTTGGGCGGCGGCCTTCGCCAGGTCTCGGTCGCGGACGCGCTCGGTTGAGGATCTCCACCTGCGGTACCCGAACCAAACAGCGATGAGGATTCCGACGATCGGGATGACGCGGTCCATGGACCTTCCTTGAGTAGCAGGCGATCAGTAGGCGATCAGTGGGCGGGAGTCAACAGTTGGCGCAGCGCACGTGTGTCCGGTACGTCGGCGACGGCCGCGTCCAGCGCGGACTTCAGCCACTCCTCGTAGCCATCGGGCATACGCAGCTTCGCGGACTCGGTCCAGGACAGCTCCCAGTGCGCCCAGCCGCGTCGTACCAGCTCATCGGAGACCAAGCCGGACAGTGCCGTACGGATTCCCGGGCGGGCGAACTCCCGCGCCGCCCGGCCCGTCGCGCTCGCGGCCTCCTCCGACGTGGGCAGCCGCTCGGCCATCTGCCACAGTCGGCCCGCGTCGATCGCGTCCAGCGTGGCCTGGAGTGAGCCGTCGCCACCGTGCACGTCACGCACGGCCTGCCGGAACGGTTCGGCGGACTCGGCCGCGTACTGTGCCATCGACGCGTGCACCAGCTGTGGCCAGTCCGCGGCCCGCCGTAGCTGCCGCGCCGCGGGCGACAGCGCCGCGTGCTCGACCTCGACGAAGGCGCGGGCCGGGTCGGTGAGCAGGGCCAGCGCCGGGCGCGCGCCGGCCAGGCCCCGTCCGTCGTAGGGCAGTTGCTCGATGCGGGCGATCCGGTCGGCGATCGGCGGGTGGGAGTCGTATGCGGAAGGCTCCTCCCTCGGCACCGACCTGCGCATCTCCGCCAGCTCTCCGGCACGCGCGGCGAGCAGATGACGCAGGCCGCCGAAGACCTCTCCGGGTGGCGGCAGCATCCCGGCGCTGGTGCCGAGGGTCGCGTACGACTGCATGTAGAAGCCGAATGCCGCGTCGAGTACCGGGATCTCGCGGAGCGCCGACGAGGTGGCGTCGCGGCCCGCGATCCGGGCGGCGGCGAGGTCGGCGGCGTACTCCTGCTGCCGCATGGTGCCGAGCATGCCGCGGATGTAGAGGTGTCCGTACGCCTTGAAGGGCACGGCCGCGAGCCGGTAGCTCAAGCCCGCGAAGCCGGAGTCGACCTCCCGGGCCTCCTTGCCCTTGGCCACCCGCCTGGCCTCCTTCTTCTCCAGCCGTGCCTGCTCCTTGGCGGCCTTCTTGGCGGAGCGCTCATGGAGCGCGGCGACGGTGCGGGTCACCTGGGTCCAGCCGCGTCGGTTGATCGCGGAGAGCCGGGTGTCGTGGTTGCTGTAATGGCCGAACTCATGGGCCAGGACGGCCGTCAACTGCGGCTCGCTGAGCCCGGTCATCAGCGGCAGGCCGATGAGCAGCCGCCGTTTGCCGGGCCGCAGCCCGAGCAGCCGGGCGTCCTCCGAGACGGCCGCGTTGACCTCGGCCACCAGATGGATCTCATCGGGTGCGCGGGTCCCGGTCTGCTCGGCCAGCGAGCGCACGAGGGCCCACAGCTCGGGCTCCTCCTGGTCGGTCACCCGTACCCCGCCCGGGTCCTCGCTGCGCGGCGCGCGCAACGTGAACATGCCCTGCACGATGGGGAACGCGAGGAGGGCGGACACGATCCAGATCTTGAGGTAGGCGGTGCCGGTGGTGGACTGCGCGGCGGCCCAGTCGATGGCGACGAGGGCGCCGAGCAGGATGAAACCGAGCAGGTAGAAACCGGCGAGCAGGACGAGAGCGCGCGTGGCTCCCAGAGTGGCTCCCATTGCGGGCAGAACTCCCCCAGGGTGTGGTGCGGAAAGCGGTGTGGGGGATGCGGGCGGGAGTATGACCCACCGCCGGATGTGGCGGCAAGCGCTTTCGCATAGCGGTCGATACGCACAAACCGATGGCAGACCGGGCCAAACCGCAAAGCCGATCCCCGGCGCAGCCGGGTCCGGACGGCCACCACGGGTGGACCGACGACGAGGACCCGCGCTCCCCGCGGGACCGGGGCCGGCTGGCGGGAAGGTCCGGAAAGGAGGCGCTGCGAGACCTGGATGTTGACCGCGGCGCTGGCCGCGGTGTGCTTCGCGTCGCCCGCGTAGCGGACGACGTAGCCCACTCAGCCCGCGGTGTCCGCGCGGTCGGTGCGGGACGGACTCGGGGCCTGCAGCGTGAGGGTGGACTCAACCCTCTTGCTGCTGTCCGGTGCCCAGGCCGGGCCGGCGTCCCGGAGCGTGGTGCTTCGGCCGCCACCAGCATGTCCGGGGCGCCGGGAGAGGAGGCGGCCGGCCAACGATGAGGCGTGGCCGCGTCGTCGGCGGACGCGGGCACGCCTCCAGTCAGTGTCAGGCCGCCCACACCTCCGCGTCGTCGGCCGGGACGGTGGTGGCCAGGCCCAGTTCCTTGCGGGCTGCGACCGTCTTGTTCGGGTCGATGCCGGAGAAGGCCGAGTCGTAGGCGATGTAGAACGCGTCGGCGTCGGCGGCGTTCGCGGCCTTCTTCCAGTGCCCGGCCGTCTTCGCAAGCTGCTCGCGGAGCTTGCCGACCTCCGTGCCGTCGATGCCCTTCAGGCCCTTGAGGTGCGTGTCGAGGGCGGCCGCGACGGCCTTGGCCTGCGCCTTGTAGCCGGGCAGGTCCTCCGCGGCGTCGTCCTTCTCGGGCTGGTTCGCCCACAGGGCGTCGTAGACGCCGTTCGAACCCTTCAGGAACGTGATCTGCTCGGGCTTCAAGGTCTTCGCGGTGTTCAGCGAGCCGCTGAACTTGCCCGATTCCTTGGCGTAGGTGCAGCTCACGGCGCGGTCGCCGGTCGCCCAGCTCTCCGCGGTCGGGTGGTAGTAGAAGACCTCGACCCCCTTGGGCAGCGCCCAGGTGTCCGGGGCGAACTTCGCCGCCTCGACCGGGCAGCGCTCGTCGGCGATCGCCGAGACCTCCTCGTCACCGGGGTAGCTCTTCTCCCCGGTGATCTTGAAGTCGGCCGCGACCTGACCCGTGTGGGACTCCTCGCAGGGCACGATCTCGACGAGCAACTCCTCGCCCTCGCCCTTGGTGTTCGGGTTGAAGCAGTCCCCGACTTCCAGTGAGAACACCGAGCGCTGGCGGGCCACCTTCTTGGCGCCCTCCTTGGTGCTGTCGACCGCGTCCGAGACCGTCGAGCACCCCACCGCGCCGATCGCGAGCAGGGCGACTACGGCAGATATACCGCGAAAGGGGCGATGCGGGGTACGGCTTGCCATGGCGTGTACATCCTCTTATGAGAACTTTATGGGGGATGGCGTGCGCATCGTATCCATTCGCTCCGACCTCTCCGACCCGCGGTGAGCCGCAATGGTTGTACCCCACGGGCAGTTGTACGAAGTTGGCGCCATCTCGCTGCGGATGAGCCCGAATACGGCGCTTTGTCCGGTGAGTTGACCTGAACGAACCCCGCCTGTTAGCCGTCTTGCCTGGTTGAGGGGGCTCGCAACCGATGACACGCACGACCGCTGATACGGGGGGACATTCCGCCAATGGGGCAGCACGTCAAGAAGCCGATACGTCCGCAGTGGCCTCGGTCGGGGGGCGTCGAAGGCCGGAGCCGGCTCCGTGGCCGCCGCGGCCTCGCGCGGACCGGTCTGGCCGGTGTCGCCCTCACCGCCGTGATGCTCGCATCCGGGGCCGCCGTCGCGTACTGGCACGGCGGCCGTGCCGACGACCGGGCAGTCGCCGACAACGCGGGGGACATGCTGGAGGCGCCCACCGCCGAGGCCGACGCCCCGCCCGCCGCGGAGCCGAGCACCGGCCGCCCCTCCGAGAGCCCCAGCGCCTCGCCCTCGTCCTCACCCTCTCCCTCCCCGACCCCCTCCAACTCCCCGTCGCCCACGACCGGCACCATCGACATCCCGGCCACCGGCCCCGGCACCTTCACCACCGCACAGGCCGACGGGTCGGCCGTCGGCACCGGCGGTCGCGTCCGGCGCTACAAGGTGATGGTCGAGGGCGGCATCGATGTCTCCGCGAGCGCGGCCGCCGAGGAGATCTCCGCGGTGCTCGCCGACCGGCGGGGCTGGACCCGCGACGGCGTGAACTCCTTTCAGCTCGTCAGCTCCGGGTCGTACGACTTCGTCGTGAAGATCGCCACCCCCGGCACGGTGGACCGCATCTGCGGAGCCGCGGGGCTGCTGACGCGCGGTGAGGTCAACTGCAGCGTGGGCACGGATGTCGTGGTCAACCTCAAGCGGTGGGTGCTGGGTTCGCCGGAGTTCGACGGGCCCATCGGGGAGTACCGCGCGCTGATCATCAACCACGAGGTCGGCCACCGCATCGGCCACGGCCACGAGGGCTGCCCGGGCCCGGGACGGCCGGCCCCCGCGATGATGCAGCAGATCAAGGGCCTCGACGGCTGTGTCGCCAACGCCTGGCCCTACGATCGCGACGGCCGCTACCTGGGCGGGCCCGCCGTTCCCTGAGATACGGCACATGCGGTGCCTCGCGGACGCGCCAGGCGCCGAAAGGTTGTACGAGTTCGGTGACTTCACCGTGTGCGAATGAACACGCCCGGTACCCGTGATGCTCATGACGTGACGTCCGCTGGGTCAGCGGGAGGACCGGTGGGAGTCCTGCCGCTGACCGACTGAATGGGTGGGGACCCATGAGCACAGTGGACAGGCGCGCCCCGCGCGCACGAGAGATGCGCCCGTACGCGGCGGCCTTCGTCGCCCGCGTCACCGCACGCAACCGTTTGCCGCTGGACTACTCCGTGGCCAGCCTGCGCATCGTCGACTTCCTGATCGACGGGCTGCGCAAGGGCGGCGCCGACCGGGAGCGGGCGCGCGAGACGCTGTTCGGTCTCGGGGCGTACGTCGGTGAGGTGCTGGTGCGCCGCGCGGGGGCGGTGTGGGAGGAGTTCGACGCCGACCAGCGCGCCTACTTCGGCCAGCCGGTCGGGGTGCGCATGCCGGACGGGCGGCGCTGGAATCCGCTGGGCAAGGTCCACAACCGCTTCGACGCCGGCGGCCCCGGGGAGTCGCTGCACGCCTTCTATCTGACCCTGCACGGGCGGGCGCGGAGGGCCGTGGCATGAGAAGGCGCCTCGTCGCGATGACCGTGTTCGCCGTCTCCGTCGCACTCACGGGATGCTCGACGGACCACGCGCCGCCCTCCGGGCCGAGCCACCCGTCCGCCGCACCCGCCGCCGAGCCCGAGCCCGCTCCCGAGACCCCCGCCGACTTCCTCGCCCTGGCCGAGGCGGCGATGGCCGCGGAGGACGGCTGGCGGTTCACCGTGCGCGGGAGCGAGGAACTGCTCCTGCGTGGGCAGAAGAGCGGCGCGACCTACTCGGCGCGGGTGCACCGGACCACCGGCGACCCGTGGGCGCTGCACTCCACCGGCAGCATCCGCAGCAGCAAGGGCGTGACCAGGTCCGAGGAGATCTACGTCGTCGACGGCACCGGGTACGTCAAGGAGGGCGACGCCGCCTGGCGGCACGGGCCCCTGTCCGACCCGGAGATCGCGGACAAGGTCGAGGATCCGGTCGCCGCGCTGGACGCGTTCGGCGACTACGGCGACGCGGTCTCCCTCGCCGTGTCGGACCGGCGGGTCGAACTGCGCGTGCGTACGACGCCCGCCGCGCTGACCGCCGTACGTGACCAGGCCGTCGTACGCAAGGCCCTGCGGGAACTCGCCCCGACCCTGGAGCAGTTGCGCGCGGCCGGTGTCACCGCGCCGGAGAGCGGGATCACGGTGGAGCGCGCCGAGGAGTCGCTCGTCCTCGACCCCTCGACGTATCAGGTCACTTCGCACACCTTCCGGTGCGTCTTCCGCATCCCGTACGGGAGCGGGGCCATCCGCTACGGCCAGGACGTGACCGAGCGGACCTCGGGGCCGTCCGGGGAGGCCGTCGTGCCGCCGGAGGGCGTGGAGTGATGGCCGCCCTGTGACACTTCCGTGCGGATCGGCGCTGTTGACCGTGGAGGAACGTGGGCAGCGGTGGCCACATCGCAGGGTGTGGATTCGCCACGAACCGGTACGGACGAGGACAGTTCTTGGGCCAGGGAGGGAAACCCCGCCGCGTGCGCGATCACGACGGGGAATTGGGCGCGGCCGTCGCGCGGGCTCAGGAAGGTGACGAGGCCGCGTTCGCGGTCGCGTACCGGCTGGTGCAGCCCGCCCTGCTCGGCTACCTGCGCGGGCTGGTCGGGGAGGACGCGGAGGACGTGGCCTCGGACGCCTGGCTGGAGATCGCCCGGGACCTCGGCCGGTTCAAGGGCGACGGGGCCGGGTTCCGGGGCTGGAGCGCGACCATCGCCCGGCACCGGGCGCTGGACCATCTGCGCCGGCAGAAGGTACGGCCGCGGCCGGCGCCGCTGGAGCAGGACGTACTGCTGGACCTGCCCGGTCCGCACAGCACGTACGACCAGGCGCTGGAGTCGATCTCCACCGACGCCGCCCTGGACCTGGTACGCGGGCTGCCGCGGGACCAGGCCGAGGCGGTGCTGCTGCGGGTGGTCGTCGGCCTCGACGCACGGTCCGCGGCCCGCGTCCTGGGCAAGCGCCCGGGCGCGGTGCGCACGGCCGCGTACCGGGGCCTGAAGCGCCTGGCCAAGCAGCTCGGCGCCGAAGGTGTGACGGATGACGGCCCCAGGACGCTGGGGGAATCGAAATGAACAGTGAGCGTGACGGCGGTGACCGGGGCGGCACATCGGCGCCTCGGTGAGGTGGAACCGTGTACGCGGTGAGTCGTACGGGGCGTGAAGGACGTACAGGCTCTACGAGCGTGCGGGTCTGCGCGGTCAGGTACGTCACGTGGATCGCGTACGGCATGTGCATGACGTGTCGCGCACAAGATGCATACAGATCAGGTCGGACAGGAACGGGAAACGGACATGGGTGAACGGCAGAGCGGCGGTGGGTCCACCGGCCGTCGGCGTGTGCACCCTGACGGCATGGCGTCCGGCCCCGCCCTCGCACTGGACGACGCCGAGCTGGAGGCGCTGCTCGCCGCCGCCGTACTGCGCGGGCACCGCGTGGACAGCGAGGGCGAGCAGCGGGCGGTGGCCGCGTTCCGGGCGGCCCGGGACTCGGGCGCACACCAGGCGGCGCGCACCCGGCGCCGGGACGACTGGCGGCCCCGCGAGCGGCGGCTGGCGCTGTCGGTGCGGACCACGCTCTCCCTGATCCTCGCGAGCCTCACGCTGGGCGGGGTCGCGTTCGCGGCGATCGGCTCGACCGGCTCCTCGGGCGAGTCCGACGGCGAGGGCGGGCCCACCCCGTCCAGCAGCGCTCCCGGTCGGCCGACCGCCGAGGCGTCCTCCGCCGGGTCCGCCGCCGAGCAGCCCGGCCGTCCGGACACCGCCCAGGACACCGAGGCCAGGTGCCGTGCCTACGACCAGGTCAAGGGCCAGGGCAAGGCCCTGGACGCCACGGCCTGGCAGCGGCTCGTCACGGCGGCGGGCGGCGAGGACAAGGTGGCCGCGTACTGCGCCGAGCAGCTCGCCCGAGCGGCGACGAGCAGGCCGAGCCAGGCCGCCACACCGGGCGGCGGCGCGGCGGGCGCGACGAACGGCGCCGGCAACGGGGACAGCGGCGGCGCCGGCAACGCACAGAGCGGCGCGGACAACGCGGAGAGCGGCGCGGACAACGCACAGAGCGGCGCGGACAACGCGGAGAGCGGCGCGGACAACGGCGCGCGCGGCGACCAGGGTGACCAGGGCAACCAGGCCGACAATGCTCCCGAGAACACCAGGAAGAACTGAGTTCCAGAGGGAATGACCTGAGGGGATGACCTGAGGGAACGACCACCCTCGCACGCCCCGATGTACTCACCCGTCGGGCCGCGAACCCTGCGCCGAGGCAACGGCCGGGGCCGCCACCCCCCACAGGAGAGGCCCCGGCCGTCGCGCGGCACGGGCCGCGCGGCGGCCCGTACTCTCTACAGCGTCATGGCTGCGTTTTCTGTCACACCTGCGCGGACACTCCGGGGGTTCCCGGGTAGTTGCATGTTGTACGGACATGGACGAGCGGCGGTTTCAGGCCGTAACGTGCCTTTCGCGCCGACGGCGGAGGCGACCAGGCCACCGCACGACCTGCGGTCTTGAAGCCGCAACCATTGATCGAGGAACCACGACGGCGAGAACCCGGTCCGCGAGAGCGGCGCCGGTTTAGGCGCAAAATAAGGGGCATCGAGTGCTCGGGGACGACGCGGAGCTGACCGCCGCGGTGCTTGCGGCACAGGACGGGGACGAGACCGCGTTCCGGACTGTGTACCGCTCCGTACACCCGCGGCTGCTCGGGTACGTGCGGACGCTGGTCGGCGACCCGGACGCCGAGGACGTCGCCTCGGAGGCGTGGCTGCAGATAGCGCGTGACCTGGAGCGGTTCAGCGGGGACGCGGACCGCTTTCGCGGCTGGGCGGCGCGGATAGCCCGCAACCGCGCGCTGGACCACATACGCATGCGCGGCCGCCGTCCCGCGATCGGCGGCGACGAGACGGAGCTGACCGGGAAGGCCGCCGAGTCCGACACCGCGGGCGAGGCCATCGAGGCTCTTGCCACCGACGGCACCCTCTCCCTCATCGCGCGGCTGCCGCAGGACCAGGCCGAGGCGGTCGTCCTGCGCGTGGTCGTGGGCCTCGACGCCAAGACCGCCGCGGAGACGCTGGGCAAGCGGCCGGGCGCCGTACGGACGGCCGCGCACCGTGGCCTGAAGCGGCTCGCCGAGCTGCTCGGCGACGATCCGGAATCGACCGGGGTGCTCGACGCCCTGCCTCCCCAGCGAGAACCGCGCGGCCGTGCGGTGACGTCCGCGAGTGTGACGCATATGCGCTCGCGGACGCAGAAGGATGTGTGATGGCCGACGAGCTGAACAGGTGGCTGGACCGCGAAACGGCGGAGCGTTTGCTGAGCGGAGAGTCACTGGAAGCTGTCGACGCGGCCGATCGCGACCAGGCCGAACGACTGGCCAAGACGCTTGAGGCGCTGACCGCCGAACCCCCGCCGACCAGCGAGGAACTCCCCGGAGAGGCCGCGGCGCTGGCCGCGTTCCGCATCGCCCGCAAGGGCCGGGAGGGGACCGCGCAGGACGCTCCCGCCACGGTCGGCGACCGCCCCGGACCGCCCGACTCCGACGCCGCCGACGCCGGCCTCGTCCGCCTCGGCCGCCCGGCCCGCGCAGCCCGCCGCCCTCGCTGGGCCCGTCCCGCACGGCTCGGTCTCGCCGCCGCGCTGGCCGTCGGCATGGTCGGCGGTGTCGCCGTCGCGGCCGGAACCGGAGTCCTGCCGACGCCGTTCGACCGCGACGAACCGGCCCGCCCGGCCGCCACCGTCTCGGCACCGGCGCCGACGGATCGCCCGCTCATCTCGCCGTCCCCCGGGATCGGCGGGCAGGACGAGCCCACCCCCGACGGCGGCTCGAGCGCCCCCGCCGGCCCCGGCGCCCCCGAGGACACGGCGGCACCCGGCGGCTCGGCCACGGACCGCGACTCCGCCTCCGGGAACCGGGAGAAGTCCGGCGGCTGGTGGAAGGCCGTCACCGCCTCCTGCCGCGACGTCCGCGACGGCAAGCCGCTGACCGGCGACCGCCGCCGCGCCCTGGAGAACGCCGCGGGCAGCTCCGCACGCGTGTGGAAGTACTGCAAGAACGTCCTGAGCGGCGCCGGCGAGAGCACCCGGTCCCGGTCCCAGCGGGACGGTGAAGACAACGCCGGCCAGGACAAGGGCCGCGACCAGGGCGACGACGACCA
This sequence comes from Streptomyces sp. UG1, assembly GCF_049974585.1. Classification (NCBI taxonomy): domain Bacteria; kingdom Bacillati; phylum Actinomycetota; class Actinomycetes; order Kitasatosporales; family Streptomycetaceae; genus Streptomyces; species Streptomyces sp. UG1. The sequence continues at coordinate 150,785 of NZ_JBNGGG010000001.1, forward strand.
GGACAAGGACCGCGGCAGGGACAGGCACAGGGGCGACGAGGACGAGGGTGACCCGCGCGGTCGGCACGGCCGCGACGGCCACCGCACGCAGGGCGCCGCGCGGCTCCACTCGGCCGTGACCGCCCTGCAGCCTGCGCGCACGCCCACCGCAAGCCTCTGACCTGCGATTTTATAACTCGCGGAAAATTCTTCGGCGCGAGAGTGACGTTTTCGGCCGCGGCGGCGCTGATGAGAGTGAGCCGACTGGTCATCGGCCGTCGCACAGAGCCGGGGTTCCCCCCGTACCTGCGGCTCGTGCATCGGCGCGGGCGGGACACGTTCCCCCGGTCCCGCCCGCGCCCCATCTCCGTATCCCGCCCCTCACCAGTGGACGACGACCTTGTCGCCGGTCCGCACCTGGGCGAACATCTGCGAGATCGCCCGCTCGTCCGCCACGTTGACGCAGCCGTGCGAGGCACCCGCGTAGCCCCTGGCCGCGAAGTCGGACGAGTAGTGCACCGCCTGGCCGCCGCTGAAGAACATCGCGTACGGCATCGGCGAGTCATAGAGCGTCGACACATGGTGCCGCGACTTCCAGTAGACGCTGAACACACCCTCCCGGGTCGGTGTGTACTCCGACCCGAACCGCACCGGCACCGTCGCGACCGTCCGCCCGTCGATCATCCAGCGCAGGGTCCGGCTCGACTTGCTGATGCACAGCACCCGGCCGTCCAGACACCGCGCGTCCGGCGCGTCGGCGGGCTGCCCGCCCATCAGGTACAGATCCCACTTGCCGGGCTCGCGCGTCATCTTCAGCAGCCGCTGCCAGGTGACCTCGTCGGTCTTCCCCGTCTTCGGCAGCCCGCGCTTGCCCTGGAAGCCCCTGACCGCCCGCTCGGTGAGGTCGTCGTACGTCCCGGTCGGCCCGTCGAAGAGCCAGGCGATCTGCCGCAGCCTGGCCTGGAGCTCGCGCACGTCCCGGCCCGTGTCGCCGCGCTGCCACAGCACGGCGGGCGCCGCCGGCGGGGGCGGCGTCGCGCTCGGCTTGGCGTCGGGCGGCGCGGACTTCGGGGACGGTGTGCCGTCCGGCAGCTCTATGCGGATCGGCGAGTGCCGCTCGCCGTCCGAGGCCTGCACCGAGCACCCGCACAGCACCGCGAGCACGGCGCCCGAGGCGCACACCGCAGCCGTTCTCCTCATGCCCCTGATACGCATCCCCGCCCCCGGTCGTCTCACCACGGCCACCGGCCACCGGCCACCAGCGACCGGCGACCGGCGACCGCACCGATCTCACCTGAGATGTTCCCCGCGCGTGACCGGTCGCGAACTACGCGGCATCGTGGGACACAGGGAGGGGTGACCACGGCAACGCGGGAGGTACCCACCATGGCGCGCGAGTCGGAGTCCGGACTGCCCATCGAGCCGGTCTACGGACCGGACGCGCTGACCGACTGGGACCCGGCCGAGAAGCTGGGCGAGCCGGGCTCGTACCCCTTCACCCGTGGCGTGTATCCCTCCATGTACACGGGCCGCCCGTGGACCATGCGCCAGTACGCCGGCTTCGGCACGGCGACGGAGTCCAACGCCCGCTACCGCGATCTGATCGCGCACGGCACGACGGGCCTGTCGGTCGCCTTCGACCTGCCCACCCAGATGGGCCACGACTCCGACGCCCCGATCGCGCACGGCGAGGTCGGCAAGGTGGGCGTGGCGATCGACTCGGTCGACGACATGCGGGTGCTGTTCGGCGGGATCCCGCTGGACAAGGTGTCGACGTCGATGACGATCAACGCCCCCGCGGCCCTGCTGTTGCTGCTCTACCAGTTGGTCGCGGAGGAGCAGGGCGTCGGCGCCGACCGGCTGACCGGCACGATCCAGAACGACGTGCTCAAGGAGTACATCGCGCGCGGGACGTACATCTTCCCGCCCAAGCCCTCTCTGCGTCTGACCGCGGACATCTTCAAGTACTGCAGGGCCGAAATCCCGAAGTGGAACATGATCTCGATCTCCGGCTACCACATGGCCGAGGCGGGCGCGTCCCCCGCGCAGGAGATCGCCTTCACCCTCGCGGACGGCATCGAGTACGTCCGTACGGCGGTCACGGCGGGCATGGACGTCGACGACATCGCCCCCCGCCTGTCCTTCTTCTTCGTGGCCCGTACGACGCTCCTCGAAGAGGTCGCCAAGTTCCGCGCGGCGCGCAGGATCTGGGCGCGGGTGATGCGGGAGGAGTTCGGCGCGAGGAACCCCAAGTCCCTGATGCTGCGCTTCCACACCCAGACGGCCGGCGTGCAGCTCACGGCCCAGCAGCCGGAGGTGAACCTGGTCCGGGTCGCGGTGCAGGGCCTGGCGGCGGTGCTCGGCGGCACGCAGTCCCTGCACACCAACGCCTTCGACGAGGCGATCGCGCTGCCGACGGACAAGTCGGCCCGTCTGGCACTGCGGACCCAACAGGTACTGGCGTACGAGACGGACGTGACGGCGACCGTCGACCCCTTCGCCGGCTCCTACGCCATCGAGAAGATGACGGACGACGTGGAGGAGGCGGCCGTCGACCTGATGCGGCGGGTCGAGGATCTGGGCGGCGCGGTCGCGGCCATCGAGCACGGCTTCCAGAAGAACGAGATCGAGCACAGCGCGTACCGGATCGCCCAGGAGACGGATTCCGGGGAGCGGGTCGTGGTCGGCGTCAACCGCTTCCAGCTCGACGAGGAGGAGCCGTACGAGCGGCTGCGCGTCGACCCGGCGATCGAGACCCAGCAGGCGGAACGGCTCGCGAGACTGCGGGCGGAGCGGGACCAGGGGGCGGTGGACGCGGCGCTGGCCGCGCTGAGGAAGGCGGCCGAGGGGGAGGAGAACGTGCTGTACCCGATGAAGGAGGCGTTGCGGGGGCGGGCGACTGTGGGGGAGGTGTGCGGGGCGTTGCGGGAGGTTTGGGGGAGTTATGTGCCGAGTGATGCGTTCTGAGCTGGGCGATTACTCCGTACGGGTGATCATGGGCGGAGTCCGCCCATTCCCGGTTACTCTCGTGAAGAGTGCTCCCGAAAGGAGGTTGCCGTGGCTGTGATAGAGCGCGAGATGACGATCGCTGAGGCCGCCGACCGTGTCTCCAGCTGGCTGCCCGGACACCGCGTGGAGATTATTCGAGGGAGCCTCATCGTGTCACCGCCGCCGGATGAGCCGCATCAGGGAACGGTGTTCGAGGTCGGCTATGAGTTCCGGCGGGCCGGGGCCAAGGAAGCCGGTCTCAAGGTTCGCCCTGGTATCGGCCTCTGGTTGCCGACGGGGCCGGCGGATTACGCGATTCCGGATTTGTCGATCGTCGAGGCTGACATCGGTGACGCACTCGTCCGGAAGAACTGTTACGCCCCCCACGTCTTCCGGATGGTGTTGGAGGTGACCTCCTCCAACTGGTCTAACGACACGCTCAGCAAGCCCGAGGTCTACGCTGAAGCTGGCATCCCTGTCTATGCCGTCGTCGACCGAAATCACGACGAGGTCCTCCTCTACACCGACCCAGCCGACGGCAAGTACCCCGCCCCCCTCCGCTACAAGCGAGGCCAGACCGTCCCCATCCCCGAATCCGTAGGCGTCACCCTCGACCTCTCCGTCGACACCCTCCTCGACGGCGACGACTAGCGAAGCCCGAACCGGACCAGGTAGTCCCTCAGTCCGGCCACCTGGTCCCCGGCCCACCCCACATAACCGTCCGGCCGTACGACGAACACCCCGCAGCCGTACGACTCCTGCGCCTCCCCTCGCACCACCCGCACCGCCCCCGGCACCCCAGGCACCCCCACACCCACCGCCACCACCGTCCAGTGCGGCCCCCGAAACGCATCGAACAGCCGCACGCCACCCACCACCCCATCCGGCGCCCGATCCCCGGCCCGAACCGCCGCCGCCACCACCTCCCGCGTCTCCACAGTCAGGCTCGACTCCCTATACCCCAGCCCCAGTTGACGCGTAGCGTCCCCGCGCCGCACCTCCCCCCGATGCACGCCCGTCGACAGCCCCAGCACCCCCGCCGCGACAGGCCGCCGCTCCTCCTCATACGTGTCCAGCAGAGCCCCGCCCGCCCCGTCCCGCAGCACCGCCCCCAGCTTCCACCCCAGGTTGTAGGCGTCCTGCACACTGGTGTTGAGCCCCTGCCCGCCCGCCGGTGAGTGCACGTGCGCGGCGTCCCCCGCGAGGAACACCCGCCCGTCCCGGAACCGGTCCGCGAGGGCCGCCCGGGGCATGAAGTTCGAGGCCCACCGCACCTCGGTCACGTCCTCCGGCGCCAGATGGGAACGCGCGCCGACGACCCTGCGTACGCCCGACAGGGAGATGTCCACCGACGTCCCCTCCGCGAACCGGGCCGCGACCTGGAAGTCCTCCGTCCCCGCGAGCGGGCAGACGGCGAGGAAGCCCTCACCCTCCCCGCGTGGCGGGAAGAGATGCCAGTTGTCCCGGTCGAGGCCGGTGATCCTGACGTCCGCCACCAGCATCGGGCTCGGGTCCACCGTCTCGCCGGTCATGCCGATGCCGAGGGCCCGGCGCACGGCCGAGCGGCCGCCGTCCGCGGCGACGACGTACCGCGCGCGGATGCTCCCGCCGTCCGCGAAGCCCACGCTCACCCCGTCCTCGTCCTGCGCGATCCCGGTGGCCTCCCGGCCGAAGGCGACCTTCCCGCCCAGCTCCTCCAGTCGCGCGTACAGCACCTCCTGCGTCCGCCACTGCGGGACCATCCACGGCTCGCCGTACGGCGAGTCCTCGGTCACCTCGGCCGGGTCGAACATCTGGTGCTCACCCATCCGCTTCCCGTCCTGCCAGATCATCCCGACCGGATAGCTGCCGCCGGCCGCACGGATCGCGTCGAGTACGCCCAGATCGTCGAAGACCTCCATCGTGCGCGGCTGGATCCCCTTGCCGCGCGACCCCGGGAACAGTTCCTCGGCCCGCTCCACCACCAGCGCGTCCACCCGGCGGCGGGCGAGATCGATCCCGAGCGCGAGGCCGGTCGGGCCCGCCCCCACGATCAGTACTTCCACAAACAGATCATCCCGATTCATACCAATCTCCCTTAACGTTGTTAAGCGCCGCCTGAGCAGGAGGCTGCCCTTAACGCCGTTAAGCTGTCAAGCATGACCACGGACCGACGAGCCCCCCTCGACCGCACCCGCGTCGCGGACACCGCCCTCGAGCTCCTGAACGAGGCCGGCCTGGACGGACTGACCCTGCGCGCCATCGCCGGACGGCTCGACGTCAAGGCGCCGGCCCTGTACTGGCACTTCAAGGACAAGCAGGCGCTGCTGGACGAGATGGCGACCGAGATGTACCGCCGGATGGCCGCCGCAGCCCCCCTCGACCCCGCGGACACCTGGCGGGAACGCCTGCTGAAGTCCAGCCGCGGACTGCGCACGGCGCTGCTCGGCTACCGCGACGGGGCCAAGGTGTTCAGCGGCTCACGCTTCACCGGCATCGTGCACGCCGAGCAGATGGAGGACACCCTGCGCCTCTTCACGGCCGCGGGCTTCACCCTCGCCCAGGCGGTCCGCGCGACCTCGACGACGTACTTCTACACCCTCGGCTTCGTCACGGAGGAGCAGGGCGTCGAGCCCATGGCGGGCGAGCGGCGGGAGGGGTACGACGTGGGCGAGCGCGCCCGGCTGATGGCCGACCACCCCTTGTCGGCCCGGGCCGGCGCGGAGATCTTCGCCGACTTCGAGGCGCACTTCGAGGAAGGCCTTGCGGTGGTGATCGACGGGATCGGGGCGCGGTACGGGATCAGGTGACCGTTACTTTTCGTTCACCTGGTAGTTGGCAGGGAGTTGATGTGCCGCGTCGAACATCTTCTACGGTCGCAGGGATCCGCCCCGGAGAGAGCCCAGGTGTACGCGTGACCAACCGCCCCCCCACCCTGTCCGTGATCGTCCCGTGCTACAACATCGAGTCGTACGTACCCGAGACGGTGACCAGCCTGGTCAACAACGAGCGGGACGACTTCGAGTTCATCTTCGTCGAGGACCGGTCCACCAAGGACAAGACATACGAAGCGCTGCTGACGCTGACGAAGAGACTCAACAACAGCCGGGTGATTCGGCACGAGCAGAACGGCGGACTGGCCACCGCGCGCAACACCGGGATCGACGCCTCCGAGGGCCGCTACCTCACCTTCCTCGACGGTGACGACTGGCTGGCGCCGGGCTATCTCGCGGATCTGGTGGACGCCGTCGAGCGGTTCGACGTCGACTTCGTACGGACCGACCATGTGCAGGTCACGGGCATCGAACGGACCGTGCACCGGGCGCCCGAGGGCCGCCGGCACACCCCGCTCGACCCGCGCAGCTCGATCCTCCCGGTCGACGACACGACCATGGTCGACTACCCGTACGCCTGGGCCGGCGTCTACCACCGCCGCCTCCTCGACAAGGGCATGCTGCGCTTCCACGACGGACTGAAGACCGCCGAGGACCGCCCCTGGATCTGGGACCTGCACCGCAGGGCCGACTCCTACGCCGTCGCCAGCCTGCACGGCGTCTTCTACCGCCGGGGCGTGGCCAGCTCGCTGACCCAGATCGGCGATGTGCGCCAGCTCGACTTCTTCCGCTCCTTCGACCTCGTCCTCGCCGAGCTCGCCGACGACCCCGAGGCGGGCAGGCTGCGCAAGAAGGCGCTGCGCAACTACTGCGTCGTCATCGCCCACCAACTGCTCAGCCGCGGCCGCTTCGAACGCAGCATCGCCGCCAGGCTGAAGCAGATGGCCGCCGAGGCGCTGGGCAGGATGTCGGAGGACGAGCTGGAAGAGGCCCTCGTCGGGATGGGCGAGGAGCGGGTGTACATGCTGCGCCGGATACGGGGCGGTATGAAGGGAGTGGCGGCATGATCCAGATCTTCTTCTCGGCCACGCAGTACGCGGCCGCGACCGTCACCGCCGCCATCCGGGCCGGCCAGTTCGGCCCGCGCGAGGGCGTCCGCCGCATCCTGGTCGTCAGCAACACCGCCGCGATCCCCGAGGTCGGCACCCCGCTGGACAAGATGGCCGGCTTCGAGAAGCTGCGCCCCGAGTTCGACGAGGTGCGCTCCTGGAACGAGTTCATCTCCCCGCACCACCCGGCCGGCTGGTCCCCGCGCGGCCAGGACACCCTGCTGTGGGAGAAGGCCGTACGGCTGGCGTGGAACCTGGGCGACGAGCCCGTGGAGATCGCCTGCGAGTCCATCCAGGCCAACCCCTCCCGCGCGGTCGCCGACATCTTCGCCGACAGCCCGATCCATGTGTACGCGGACGGCCTGATGAGCTACGGCCCCACCCGCAACCGCATCCCGCACGGCATGAGCAGCCGTATCAAGCGCGTCCTGCACCTCGACCTGGTGCCGGGCCTGACGCCCATGCTCCTGTCCGAGTACGGCGTCGAGCCGGAGGCCGTACCGAACGAGGCGATCGTCGACGTCCTCGCGCAGATCGGCGAGTCCGGCGCCGGCATCCTCGCCGAGCGCCTGCCCGCCGACCACTCGCCCACCGCCGTCCTCCTCGGCCAGTACCTCTCGGCCATCGACCTGATCACCCAGGACGAGGAGGAGCGGCTGCACATCCGCTTCCTGCGCGCCGCCGCCCGGGCCGGTCACCAGGACGTCCTGTTCAAGCCGCACCCGAGCGCGCCCGCCGTCTTCAACGAGTCCCTGGAGGCGGTCGCCAAGGAACTCGGCGTCACGCTCACGGTCCTCAACGAGCCCGTCCTCGCCGAGACCGTCTTCGCCTACCTGAAGCCGAAGCTCGTCGTCGGCTGCTTCTCCACCGCGCTGATGACCGCAGCCGCCTTTTACGGCATCCCGGTCGCCCGCGTCGGCACGGACCTGCTCCTCGAACGCATCACCCCGTACGAGAACAGCAACCGCATCCCGCTGACCATCATCGACGCGGCCCTGCCCGACGCCGAGAACGCCGCCGAGCTGGGCTCCCCGCTCGAACTCGCCGGGATGGCCGAGGACCTGGCCCCGCTGGTGCGCAGCGTCGGCTACTGCATGCAGTCCCGCAAGCACCACGCGATGCGCGATGAGGTGACCGCCTGGCTCGGCGCCAACCTGGACCGGTACCAGCACTACTTCAAGCGCCGCCGCCTGACCAGCCTGCGCCTGCCCGGCGGCAGCCCGGTGCGCGCGGAGGCGCTGCGCCGGCATCCGGCGGTGCGCAAGGCCGTGCGGCAGCTCCGGTCGACGGCCGCCCGCAAGTAACACGCGGACGTAAGAAGGCGGTTGGGGCGCCCCGGTCCACGGGGCGCCCCAACCGCCTTTCCGGCTTCAGAACCGTACGGCCGGCAAGGCTCGCTTCAGCTTCGGTCCGAACGGCTTCTCCACGAACCGGTGCATCAGCCAGGCGAGCCCGAGCAGGCTCAGTACGGACAGCGCCAGCGTCGGGTAGGAGCCGAGCCCCAGGCCCTGGTGCAGCACCCGGATGAAGAACCAGCCCAGGTGCTCGTGGATCAGATAGAAGGGGTACGTCAGCGCCCCGGCCACCGTCAGCCAGTTCCAGTTGGCCCAGCGCGTCCAGCCCAGGGCCACCACCGCGACCGCGGCGAAGGCGAGGAAGACGATGCCCTGGACGACGTACGGGTTGCGGTGGAACTCGCCCTGTGCGCCCGGGTGCCACAGGGCCATCACCGAGTAGCGCTGGCCCAGCAGGAAGGACATGCCGACGATCCCCCACAGCAGCAGGTCGCTGCCGAAGCGGTGGATCAGGTACAGAGCGAGGCCGCCGACGAAGAAGGGGGCGTGGTCGCGCATCACCAGCTCGTCGAGGAGCGGGTTGTCGGCCACTCGGGCGAAGGGGGCGGCCAGCGTCCACAGGATGCAGAAGGTGACCACGCGTTTGTAGGTGACGCCCTTCCAGATCACGAACACGGCGAACAGCACGTAGAACTTCAGCTCCACCCACAGCGTCCAGCACACGCCCAGGACCCGCGGCACGCCCAGCGGCTGCTGCATCATCGTGAGGTTGACCAGGAACTCGTCCGGCCGGACCGGCGCGACGACGACCGGCAGGAGCACCGCGGCGCCGGTGACCATGACGATGGCCACCCAGTACGCCGGGTAGAGGCGGGCGATCCGGGAGCGGAAGAAGTCGCCGAGGCTGCGGCCCCAACTGCTCATGCAGATCACGAACCCGCTGATGACGAAGAAGAACTGCACACCCAGGCTGCCGTAGGTGGAGAACTGCGACAGCGTCGGGAACATCACCCCGGGGGACTGGTCCCAGGAGGTGGCGACCTCGCCGTCCTTCCCCGTGAAGTGGTACATGCACACCATCAGCGCGGCCACCAGCCGCAGCCCGTCCAGGGCGCGCAGCCGGCTCGCCGCCCGGGGGCGGACCGGAGGCCGGTCGGCCGGGGAGGGGGTCGGGCGGGTAGGCGGTGCCGTGGCCGTGGCCAGGCCGGACGTGCGCATCCGGGGGCCTTTCACGTGGGGGGAGGAGGACGTTCAGTCGTACGACCGTCGTTGCCGTGGGGGGCGACGACCGAACGATTTGTACCTCCGACGAGTGAAAGGCGATTGACGGGATCTTCACAGGGCGGTCATCTCGCGGGTGCACAAAGGTCATCCGACGGAAGGCCGCCCCCTCTACTTCCGGCCCGTCACCTGCTTCAACGCCCGCGCCCGGCGCGCCAGCCGGCGCACCGTCGCATTGCGCGGGATGAAGGAGAGCTGGGCCGGCACCGCCCCCGGCAGCGCCAGCGAGGTCAGGCGCTTGCGCTTGAAGTAGCGCCAGGTGTGCGGGTTCAGATGCCTGCCGAGGTAGGCCTCGGCCGCGCCGCGCAGCCCCGGGTAGATCTTCGGCTGCATCGCGAAGCCGACCGCCCTCAGCAGCGCGGCCAGTTCGTCCACCCGTTCACGCGCGGGCATCGTCCAGCCGTCGACCGCGGCGGCGTCCGCGACGTCCGGCAGCAGCGCGTCGACGATGGTCAGCGGCACGCGGTTGCTGTTCTGGTACGGCGCGAGCCGGGCCAGCAGGGCGTCGGTGCCGACCCGCGCGACCGGCAGCCCGTACAGGCCGGCGGCGGTCAGCAGCCCGGTCGAGAAGCAGCCGACGACGAGTGCGGGACGCAGCCGCTGGAAGGCGACCTCGGCGAGCACGGGCCCGTCCAGCAGGGTGAGCTCGGCGCCCAGCTTTGCCGCCTCGTCCTCCAGGAGCTTCGAGAAGCGGGCCGGCGCGACGGGGTGCGGCTTGAACACCAGCTTGCGATGGCCGAGCGCGACGGCGCCGCGCACCATCCGCAGATGCAGGTCCTCCTCCTCGGCGTCGGTGAGGATGCCGAGCGCACTGAGGTACTGGCCGAGCAGCAGCGCCGGCCGGTCGCCGCCGGAGTCTGCGGGCAGCGCGGTCTGAGCCTCGGCGAGTTCGCCGAGCACCTTCAGGAACACCTCGGACGGCACCAGTTCGGACGGCACGCCGAACTCGGTGAGCAGCAGCGGGGTGAGGCCCGGGACGAGATCGAGGTGCAGCAGCCGGCCGATCCGGGTGCCGACCAGCGGGTCGATCTTGTCGCGCGTGGGGCCATAGCTTATGAGGCCGTCCGCGTAGACGTCGACGGGGGCGCCGGTGAACAGCTGGCACAGCGCCAGCGCCGGGTTGACCTGCACGGACTCGACGGCCAACCGGATCTCGTCGTCACCGAGGCGCCACAGCAGCCGTACGTACCGCTCCCACATGGGGATGTCGTCGGCGCGCGGCGACCAGCCGCTCGGGTGGAACGGGGCGATGGTCTCGTTCCAGGACAGCACCTCGTCGAACCGCCCGCGCAGCGCGTCGAAGCCCGGCATCGTGTCGAGACAGGGGGCGATCTCCGGATTCACCGCGTTGTTGGTGACCAGCAGCAGCCTGCGGTCCGCCGGTTCGAACAGCCCGGCGTCCAGGGCGGCGGCGAGCGTCGCGGCGCCGTACAGGGTCGAGGCGCAGAAGATCTGGGTGGTGCGAGGCATCAGGCGGTCACCGTCCGTGCGCCCATCGACCGGCGGCGCACCCGCCGCAGCCGGGCCGCGCGCTGCGCATCCATCGAGTCCATGACCTCCGTGAGCACGTCCTGCGGCATTCTTTTCAGGGCGGCGGCGCTCATCGAGCGCAGTTTTCGAGCCACTGCGGGTTCGAACCTCTCGATCTGGCCGAGATGATGCGCCATGATCGCACAATATGTGCGCACGGCTTTCGGAAGCAGTTTATCGGCCTCGGGGTCACCCGCCGTCTCCTGGATTACCTGGTCGAACGCGCGAATGAAATCGAGTTGCCGCACATCACCGATCTGGGTGAGTGAGGATGCCACTCCGCGCCGGTAGTAGACACCCAGCAGTCCTACTACGGCGAAGGATTCCGACTCCCGGTGCAGCTTCCAGATCCACGGCCGGTCCTCGGCGGTGCGCAGACCATGGGTGAAGTGCAGGATCCCGCGGTCGACCAGACGACGGTGATAGATGCCCGCCCACGCGTACGCGTAGTCCACGGACGTCGAGCGGTCGGCGGGCAGGATCGCCTCGCGCGGATTGAGCACCGTCCGGCGCCGGCCGTGCGGCACCCGGTGGACGCTGCGGGCCCGCCCGGTGGACTGCACATGGTCGGTGCGCACGAAGTCACACCCCAACTCCTCGATGGCCGAAAGGAGTTGCGGGAAATAGCCGGGGGCGAGCCAGTCGTCGCCGTCCAGGAACGTCAGGTACTCGCCGCGCGCCTTGTCGATTCCGGTGTTCCGCGCGGTGGCCAGCCCTCCGTTCTGCTCGTGTCGGATGATCACCGCGCCCGGCAGCTCACGCTCCGCGCGCGCCAGGATGTCCGGTGTCCCGTCCGTCGAACAGTCGTCGACGAGGATGAACTCGAAGTCCTCACGTGTGTTCGCACGCAGGCTCTTGAGGGTGTCCGGCGCGTATTGCTGCACGTTGTAGAACGGCACGATTACGGAGAGCTTGACCACGTGAGGGACGTTAGGCGGCGGTCCGGCATCCGTCTTTACTCAGAGCTTGATGTCAGGTGAACGACGCGTGGCGATGCAGTGAACCAGGCTTTTTTTCAACCACTCCGGGCCCTGCTTCGTCGTTAGTCGATGTGCTGTTAACCGTTTGTTGCATTCGGGTTGGGAAGAACCTTGAAATCGCTTCCTAGCGTCATCGACGTGCCAGCAAGTGCGATGAAGACCCGGCGAGTTGCCGTACTCGCGGATTCCGATACCCGGTGGAAATGGGGCGCGCTCACCGCGAACCGTATCGCCCAGGATAATTCGGACATCCGTCTGGACGGTTACCTCCTGCGCGGTCGGGCCACCCCCACCGCCCGTCAGCTCCAGGAGGTCGGCGTACCCGCCGACTCCCTCCGTGAGGTGTCCGCCGTCGAGTTTCTGCGCACCATGGCGCAGGAGTCGTACGACGTCCTGGTCCTCGCCCTCGTCGGCGGGGGCGTGCAGGCCATGCTGCACGGCCTGAAGCGGGTCTGGGAGGGGCGCGCCGAGCGGCCCGTCGTCGTCACCGGCTATGTCGGCGTCGTCTACGAGAAGCTCGCCGACGGCCTGCTGCTGCGGCACGGCGCGGATCTCGTGCTCGCCAACTCCCGGCAGGACGCCGAGCGGTTCCGCGCGGTGTACGAAGGGGTCGGCGCCGACGCCTCGTCGGTGACCGAGGTCGCGCTGCCGTTCCTCGGCGGCGCGCCCTACACCGGCGAGCACGACCCGTACACGGTCGTCTTCGCCGCCCAGCCCTCGGTGCCGGACAGCCGCAAGGACCGCACCTACCTGCTGGACCGCCTCATCCGGCACGCCCGCAAGCACCCCGAGCGCGAGGTGCTGCTCAAGCTGCGCTCCAAGCCGGGCGAACACACCACGCACATCGAGGAGCTGCCGTACCAGAAGCTGGTGCAGCGGCTCGATCCGCCCGCCAACTTCAAACTGGTGTACGGCAACATGGGCGAGGTCCTCGACCGCACCGACCTGCTGGTCACCATCAGCTCCACGGCGGCGCTGGAGTCGCTGCACCGCCGTATCCCCACCGTCGTCCTCACCGACCTCGGCGTGCGCGAGGTGCTCGGCAACCACCACTTCGTGGGCTCCGGCTGCCTCGCCTCCTGGGACCAGCTCGACGAGGGACACCGCCCGGCGCCCGACGAGGAGTGGGTGTCCCGGCAGGGCGTCTGCGCCGACGGAACCTACGCCACCGCCTTCGACGCCGCCCGCGAACGCATCGCCAAGCTGCTCGAGCGCCCCGGCGGACTGCCCGCCCTGACGCCGTACTACACGCCGGCCACCGCGCCCGGCTATCTCCCCGGCATCCTCGCCCGCCACCACCTCGGCGTCGACGGCAGCCCGCTGCCCGGCGCCCCCGCCCACGACAGGGAGCCCGGCCCGGTCCGCCAGGTGGTGCGCCGGGCGGCACGCGGCGCCTACCGGCACGGCGTACAGCGCGTGGCACCCGTCATCCGGCGGATGGGGGAGCTGTGAGCCGCCAGATCCCACGTCAAGGAGCAGAACCCATGTCCAACTCGGAAGCAGGTCAGGGCGTGCGACGCGTGCTCGCCGTGATCCCCGCGCGCGGCGGCTCCAAGGGCGTGCCCGCGAAGAACCTGATGCCCGTCGGCGGTGTGCCGCTGGTGGCGCGCGCGGTGCGCGAATGCCGGGCGTCCCGCCTGGTGACGGACGTCGTCGTCTCCACCGACGACCAGGGCATCGCGGCCGCCGCCCGGCAGGCCGGCGCCGAGGTCGTGCTGCGCCCCGCCGCCATCGCCGGGGACACCGCCACCTCCGAGGCGGCCGTGCTGCACGCGATGGACGCGCACGAGGCGCTGCACGGGGCCCCGGTGGACGTCGTCCTCCTGGTGCAGTGCACCAGCCCGTTCATCGTCCGCGAGGACATCGACGCGGTCGTCAAGGCCATCGTCGCCAACGGCGCCGACACCTCCCTGACCGTCGCCCCCTTCCACGGCTTCGTGTGGCGCCACGGCGACGACGAGCCGACCGCCGCGGAAGTGGAGCGCAAGGCCGGCGGTGGCTTCGGCGTCAACCACGACAAGTCCTTCCGCCCCCGCCGCCAGGACCGCCCGCAGGACTTCCTGGAGACCGGCGCCGCCTACGCGATGGACGCGCCCGGCTTCCGCGAGCACAAGCACCGCTTCTTCGGCCGCACGGAACTCGTCCGCACCGACCCGGCCCGAGTCCTGGAGATCGACGATCCCCACGACCTGGCCCGCGCTCGCGCCCTCGCCCCGCTGTTCGACGCGGACCGGCCCGGCGCCCTCCCGACCACGGACGACGTCGACGCGGTCGTACTGGACTTCGACGGCACCCAGACCGACGACCGGGTGCTGATCGATGCCGATGGAAAGGAGTTCGTCTCCGTGCACCGCGGAGACGGCCTCGGCATCGCCGCCCTGCGCAAGAGCGGCCTGAAGATGCTGATCCTGTCCACGGAGCAGAACCCGGTCGTCGCCGCCCGCGCACGGAAGCTGAAGATCCCCGTGCTGCACGGCATCGACCGGAAGGACCTCGCACTCAAGCAGTGGTGCGAGGAGCAGGGCATCGCGCCTGAGCGCGTGCTCTACGTCGGCAACGACGTCAACGACCTCCCGTGCTTCGCCCTCGTGGGCTGGCCCGTGGCGGTCGCGAGCGCCCACGACGTCGTGCGCGGCGCCGCACGCGCTGTCACCGCCACACCCGGCGGCGACGGCGCGATCCGAGAGATCGCCAGTTGGATCCTCGGCCCCTCTCTCGATTCCCTCACCAAGTAAGGACATCTTTGCCATGAGCACCAACTCCCGTCTGCGCTCGTTCGGTTCGCGTGAGGTCGGCCCGGGCAAGCCCGTCTACATCTGCGGCGAGATCGGCATCAACCACAACGGTGAGCTGGAGAACGCCTTCAAGCTCATCGACGCGGCCGCCGAGGCCGGCTGTGACGCCGTGAAGTTCCAGAAGCGCACGCCGGAGATCTGCACCCCGCGCGACCAGTGGGACATCGAGCGCGACACCCCCTGGGGCCGGATGACCTACATCGACTACCGCCACCGTGTGGAGTTCGGTGAGGAGGAGTACCGCAAGATCGACGAGTACTGCAAGGAGAAGGGGATCGACTGGTTCGCCTCCCCGTGGGACACCGAGGCCGTCGCCTTCCTGGAGAAGTTCGACGTCCCGGCCCACAAGGTGGCGTCCGCGTCCCTGACCGACGACGAGCTGCTGCGCGCCCTGCGGGCGACGGGCCGCGCGATCATCCTCTCCACGGGCATGTCGACGCCGAAGCAGATCCGCCACGCGGTCGAGGTCCTCGGCTCGGAGAACATCCTCATGTGCCACGCCACCTCGACCTACCCGTCGGTGGCCGAGGAGCTGAACCTCCGCGTGATCAACACGCTGGAGAAGGAGTTCCCGAACGTCCCGATCGGCTACTCCGGCCACGAGACGGGCCTGCAGACCACGCTGGCCGCCGTCGCCCTCGGCGCCACCTTCGTCGAGCGCCACATCACCCTGGACCGCGCGATGTGGGGTTCGGACCAGGCCGCGTCGGTCGAGCCGCAGGGTCTGCAGCGCCTGGTGCGCGACATCCGCACCATCGAGGCCTCCCTCGGTGACGGCGTCAAGAAGGTCTACGACTCCGAGCTCGCCCCGATGAAGAAGCTGCGCCGCGTCGCCGGCGTGGTCGCCGAGGCGGAGATCGCCGCGGCTGCGGGCGAGCCGGTCCAGGTCTGAGACAGCTCCTGCTGAATCCGGGTCCGAGTGCTCCGCACGCGAGCGCTCGGACTCGGAGCCAGTTCCAGCGACTTCTGCATACGAGCGCCGCATGAGCGCCTTACGACGGGACGGTCGTACGTCGATGAGCCCCCGCGCCGGGAACACCGGCCCCCACACTCTCGCCTTCGTCGAGAGCCCGGTACAGCTCCTGAACGTGCTGGAGTGGGCGCACGCCCACGAGCACACCGTCGGCGCGGGGCTGACCCTCGTGGTCCTGTCCCCGATCGACCCCATGACCCGCGGCCAGCTGCGCCGGATGGCCGAGCTGGCGCGCGAGGACGGGCACGAGGTCCGCTGGGAGGAGGCGCGGGGCGGCACGGCGGCCCCGTTCCACACCATCGGCGGCCTGGCGGGCCTGCTGCGCCGAGCGGACCGAGTGGTCCTGGGCGACCCGTTCTCGCGCTATGTGCAGTTGTTGTTGACCATCACTCGGGCCCGCGACCTGGTCGTCGTCGACGACGGCACGGCGACGATGGAGTTCGTCGCCCAACTCGCCCGCGGCGAGCGCCTGGTGCGCTGGCACCGCAAGGGCGGTCGCCCCGGCCCCCGCGACCTGGTCTTCGCACCGGTGTCGTCGGCGGCCCGCAAGCGGCTGACGCCGGGTGCGCACCGGGCGGTCGAGATCTTCTCGTCCATGCCGATGGCTCAGACACCGGACGGTGTGAAGGTCACCGCCAACACCTTCGCCTGGACCCGCGACCGCTTCGGCCCGCCGCGCATCACCAAGGGCGCGGACATGGTGGGCACGTCCCTGGTCGAGACCGGCGTGGTCGACGGCGACCGCTACCTGGAGGCCGTCCGCTCCCTGGCCAGGACCCACGGCGCCACGCGCTACTTCGCGCACCGCAGGGAGAGTGCGGAGAAGCTGCATCGGCTGGCGGTGGAGACAGGGTTGGAGGTCGTACGGCCCGACTTGCCGCTGGAGCTGATCGCTCGTCGAGGGCCGATCGGCCGTACGATCCTGAGCTTCCCGTCGACCGTCGTGCACACCCTGCCGCTGGCGCTGTCGGGCACGGAGGTGCGGGTGGCGGTGTGTGACATCGACCCGGCGTGGCTGACGGAGAACGCCTCGCCGCGGGCGCAGGGCTTCCTGTCCGGGGTCACAGGCACGGCCCGGGACGTGCACCGACTGTCGGCGATCACGGCGGTGTAGGGACAGGCAGACCCCTGCCCCGCACCGCGAGCAACGCGGGGCGGGGCAGGGAATGATGGCACGGCTCAGCCGTCAGCGGAGACCGAGCATGGACCCGCCTTGGCCGAAGCCGGAGGCTTCCTGGTCGAAACCGGAGGCTTCCTCGTCGGAGCCGGTCGCGCCGGTCGCGTCCTGGCCGAAGCCGGACGTGTCCTGGCCGAACTCGGGCGTGGCCGGGGAGGCCGGGGAGCTGTTCCCGAATCCACTTCCGAAGTTGCTCATATCGTCGTCGTCGGCGAGGGCTTGGCCTGCGCCGCCGAGCAGCACGGTCCCGGCGAGAGCGACCGCGGCCAGCACGGTTGGTGCACGCATCAGTGTCTCCTTCGGTGGGTGTGTGTTCGGCGTAGGTATGCCGTCGGTCCACCTGCGAGAAGCGCCGACGTACGGACAAGCACCCGATTAGGGGCGCACATGGGCCTGCCCGGCCCCTACCCCGCCCTCCGCGCCAGCAGGAACGCGCGAGGCCGCTTCTCCTCACCCTGCGGCTCGCGCAGGACACGGGCCTGGAGCTGGAGACCGGCCTCGCTCAGGGCATCGGCCACGGTGTCCGGGGTGCGCCAGAAGCAGTCGAGCGAGATCTCCTCGCCGAAGCGCTCCGAGAGATGCATGCGGTCATCGGTGTCGCCCGACTGAAAGGCGAGCAGGACATGGCCGCCGGGCCGCAGCACACGGTGGAACTCGGCGAACGTCGCCGGCAGGTGATCGTCCGGGACATGGATGACCGAGTACAGCGCGAGGATTCCGCCCAACGTCTCGTCCGGCAGGTCCAGCGCCGTCATCGAGCCCACGTGGAACCGGAGTTCGGGGTGCGCGCGGCGGGCCAGGGCCACCATCCGCGGAGAGATGTCGACGCCGAAGACCGGTACGCCGAGGGCGTGGAGCTGAGCGGTGACCGAGCCGGGCCCGCTGCCGAGGTCGGCGACGGGTGCCGGGGCGTGCTCGCGGACCAGCTCGGCGAAGGCGGTGACGAGGCAGCGGTCCAGGGTGTGACAGTCGGACAGCCAGTCGGAGAGACGGTCGGTGTAGGCGGGGGCGATGGCGTCGTACGAGGCCCGGGTGGCCTCCAGGAAGTCGGCGTACTCGGTGGTCGTGGAGGTCCGGGGGTTCTGGGCGGTCACGGGGCGCACCCTAGTGCGGCGGGTGGATGGACGTCCGGGAGTTCACGAGGGTGCCGCGGAGTGTTCGTGGCGGCGATTCGATGGCCTCGGCTGTCGGGGCGGAACTCGTCGCCGCGGCCGTGCGAGGTGCCCGGGCGGCGCGGTGCGCATGGCTGCACGTGGACTTCGAGGACGACCTGCGGGCGTTCTACTTCGACGCCTGCGGGTTCAAGCCGACGGAGGCGGGGCTCATTGCGCTGGGGTGAGGGGTCTTCAGGGCTTCCATGAAGAGGGTGAAGGCTCCGGCGGGGAAGGTGAGTATCGCCTTGGCCGGGGCCTTTGAGTCGCGGATGGATATGTGGGTGGGGCGGTCCGAGATTTCCACGCAGGCGTTGCCGTCGCCGCCACCGGAGTACGACGACTTCCGCCAGTTGTCGGGAGTGCTCACCGTGTGTCTCACAGCTCCTTGGCCAGCTTGTGGATCAGCTCACGTGACCGTTCGGGGTCCAGTGACGCAGCTTCTACTCTACGGAAGAGCGTTCGAAAGACGCCGAGCTGGGCTTCGGAGTCGATGAACGTGGTGCCGTGAGGGCCGTCGCGCACCACGGTGTCCAGCTTCGGGACGGCACCGCCCGCGTAGATCATGGCGCTGCCGGTGTCGTCGAAGCGTTCCAAGGCGAAGGGGATGACGCGGACGGTGACGTGGTCCGCTTCGGAGAGCTCCAGGATGCGGGCGAGCTGAGCCTGTGTGGCCGCCCGGCCGCCTACGGTGATTCGCAGAGCCGCTTCGTGCATCACTGCCTTGTACGGGATCGCCCTGGCCCCTTCGATGATCAGTCGTCGCCGCATGCGATGCCGGACACGCAACTCCAGGTCGCTCTCGGTGAGTTCCGGAATGCGGGTCGAGAAGAGCGCCCGTGCGTAGTCCTCGGTCTGCAGAAGGCCTGACACGTGGAGCAGGTCCAGGTCCCATCGGAAGGTGGCGTTGTGTTCCAGCTCCGACAGGTCCAGGAATGACGTGGGCAGTTGCCCCTGGTACTCCTCCCACCAGCCGCGCGTCCGATCGATCGCCATCGCGGCCAGGGCATCGACGAACTCCCTGTCCGTGCAGGCGTAATGCCCTGCCAGTCGGCGTAGTCGCTGCCCGCTCACGCCCGAGGTGCCCGACTCGATCTGGCTGATCTGGACGGAGTTCACACCGAGCAGCGCCGCTGCCTCCCGGGCACTGAGCCCCGCCGCTTCACGGAGCCGGCGCAATTCGACCGCCAGCCGCAACTGTCGCGCTGTGGGCTCGCGCTTGGTCCCCATCGACCGCTCCCCTTGGTTCAACGCGCTTGCGAGCGCGACTCGTTCGGGGGCCAGGTTACGCGATCGGCTTGCCGTTTCTTAAATCTAAGGTCTACCGTCGGTGATGCGACGCACACGCTGCGGAACGCCGGGTTTTCCGGAAGCGCACCACTCCGTCCTGCCACGACGGCTGCGGCACTGCCACCGCTCGCCGACCGCGACCCCACACCGCCGAACAGGAGCCGACGCATGCCCGAAACCGAGTCCGAGCCCTGGGAGTACACGCTCTACATCCCGAACGACGTCCGGGCCGTCACCGTCTCCCGCCGCACCCTCCGCCTGATCCTCACCATGCACGGCCTGCTCGGCCTGGTCGACGTCGCCGAACTGCTCGCCACGGAGCTGGTCTCAAACGCCGTACGCCACACGAAGGGACCCGCCGCACTACGGGTGTGCTGGTCGGTGGGCGCGCTGCGGATCGGGCGTGGGACGCCGACCCTGAACCCCCCGAACCGCCGCGGCCGTTGGATCAGCCGGCCGAGTTGGAGGACGGGCGTGGCCTGGCCCTCGTCCGGGCCTGCGCCGATCTGTGGGGGTGGCGGCCGCTGTCCCGGCACGGCCACTCGGGCAAGTATGTGTGGTGCGAGCTGGCCACTTAGATCACGGCTTCTCGCGGGCATGTTCCGAATCCGGCATGACCGAAGAGGTCGACATGATCGTGAGCGGCGTGAACACGGATTCCGGAGGACGACTGATACGCGTCATGAGCAGCGACGCGGGCATCGGCGCGGCGGAGGAGAAGGCGGCCGAGGCCGCGGCCCTCCATCCCTGATGTGACCGGCTCGCCCAGCATGCGATGGGCCCATTTGGGCCACCCATGCTGTCGACGGTCCCTGGATACATCTGTCAGAGCTGGCCCAAACCGGCCAATCCCGGCCTCGGGGGACGGGAGCCGGGGCGCCACGCTCGGCATGCTCGCCGCCGCAGAGGACCAGGTGGGGGACCGGGTAGGGGAGCAGGCGCCCACATCGCGATCGGCGGCGGAGAACCGCCCGCGGCGACGCCCGGCCCGTACCGGTTCGCGGCCACGCGGATTCCGGCGGAGCGGCTCACCGTCAAGGAGGTACGGCGCCCCCGGCCGATCTGACCCGCGTCCTGCGTGAGCCGGCGGCCGTGGGATCGCTTGAGGACGCCTCGCCGCCCGGCTCCGACAGGTGAACAGAACCGACGGGGCGGGGCCGGACGTGGTATCCGTGAAGGAGGGCGAGATCCTCACTCTCCGTCGACTTCATGATCGAATCGGCGGATGGCGGGCGAGTTTACCCACCCAAACCGACACCTATGCGCCGGGCGGCCAAATTTTCTTCCCCTGAGGGGTTGAAGTTTTGTTGATCGCGGGTCAGTTGGCCCCCTCGGCGTCCTACCCTTCAGAGGGTGAACCAACTGATGTCCCCAAAGTCCGAAGCCGATCAACCCGGGGAAGCCGTCCTTCCCGGCACCCTGCCGGAGGCGCTCCGTGCCGAACTCGTCGAGTTCCGGCGCGACTTGCACATGCACCCCGAGCTCGGCAACCAGGAGTTCCGTACGACCGCCGCGATCAAGGCCCGGCTCGAGAAGGCCGGCCTGAATCCCCGCGTGCTCGCCCTCGGAACCGGGCTCATCTGCGACATCGGGGAGTGGGACGGCGGGCGCCCCATGCTCGCCCTGCGCGCCGACATCGACGCCCTGCCCATCCCGGACACGAAGAGTGAGTGCCCGTACCGCTCGACCGTGCCCGATCGGGCGCATGCCTGTGGGCACGATGTTCACACGACCGTGGTGCTGGGGGCCGGTCTCGTCCTGGCCGAGCTGCACCGGCGCGGCCAGCTTCCCCGGCCCGTCCGGCTGGTCTTCCAGCCCGCCGAGGAGGTGCTCCCCGGGGGCGCCGCCGACGTCGTCGAGTGCGGGGTGCTGGAGGGCGTGGGGCGGATCCTCGCCGTGCACTGCGACCCCAAGGTCGACGCCGGGAGGATCGGACTGCGGGAGGGCGCCATCACCTCCGCCTGCGACCGGCTGGAAATCTCCCTCGACGGGCCGGGCGGGCACACGGCACGCCCCCACCTCACCACTGACCTCGTCACCGCCGCCGCCCGCGTCGTCACCGACGTGCCCGCGCTGGTCGCCCGGCGTGCCGACGCCCGCAGCGGGCTCGCGGTGACCTGGGGCCGTATCGACTCCGGCCACGCCCCCAACGTCATCCCGCAGCACGCCGAGCTCTCCGGAACCGTGCGCTGCCTCGACCTCGACACCTGGCGGCAGGCGCCGGACCTCGTCGTCGCCGCGATCGACGAGATCGCCAACCTCCACCGCGCCAAGTCGGAGATCAACTACGTCCGGGGCGTCCCGCCCGTCGTCAACGACCCGGCCGCGACGGAGCTGCTGCGCGAGGCCATGGTCGCCCGCCGCGGCGCCGACTCCGTCGAGGGGACCGAGCAGAGCCTGGGCGGGGAGGACTTCTCCTGGTACCTGGAGCATGTGCCCGGGGCCATGGCCCGGCTGGGGGTGCGTGTGCCGGGGGATCGGATCGGGCGTGATCTGCATCAGGGTGACTTCGATGTCGACGAGTCCGCCATCGCGGTGGGCGTGGAGATGTTCACGGCGGCCGCGCTGATCGACGCCGTGGACTAGAGATCGGCCGGGGTGCCGTCGCCGTAGGTGTGCGGGCCCCCGCGTCCCTACGGCGTTCCGGTTGCGGTCGGTCGACGGCGGAGGGAGTCTGGGCCCATGTCGGGCGGCCCTGAGTGTCATCTGTGCGGTTTCGATCCGGTGGTTCACAAGGCCGTAACCGGCCATCGGCACGAATGGATAACGGCAGGGGGAAACCCCGTTCCCAGGAGTGTCTACGCGCGTTAATGTGCGCCGAACTCAGCACCCACTGCGGGGCTTGGAGAATGGGGACTTCACGATGCGTCGGATATCCAAACTGACCCGTGTCGCGGTGGGGGTCGCGTCGATCGCGCTCGCTGCCACGGCGTGCGGTGGTACCAGCAGCGACAGCGGCAGCGGCAGCGACGGCGGTGGCGACACCAAGGGTCTCGCGATCGCGTACGACATCGGCGGCAAGGGCGACCAGTCCTTCAACGACGCCGCGTACGCCGGTCTGCAGAAGGCCCAGAAGGAGTTCGACTACAAGACCGCCGACATCGAGCCCACCGAGGGAGAGACGGACGCCGACAAGGAGCAGCGCCTGGCCTCGCTGGCCAAGCAGGGCTACAACCCGGTGATCGGCGTCGGCTTCGCCTACGGTCCGGCGATGGAGGCCGTGGCCAAGAAGTACCCGAAGACCACCTTCGGCATCGTCGACTCGGTCGTCGAGGGCGAGAACGTCGCCTCCCTCGTCTTCGCCGAGGAGCAGGCCTCGTACCTCGCCGGTGTCGCGGCGGCCAAGGCCACCAAGACCAACACGGTCGGCTTCGTGGGCGGTGTGGACATCCCGCTGATCCACAAGTTCGAGGCCGGCTACAAGCAGGGCGTCCAGGACACCAGCGGCGGCAAGGTCAAGGTCGTCTCGCAGTACCTGACCCAGACCGCGGAGGAGGGCGGCTTCTCCAGCCCCGACAAGGGCAAGGCCGCCGCCGAGGGGCAGATCGAGAAGAAGGCCGACGTCCTCTACCAGGCGGCCGGTCTGTCCGGCCAGGGCGTCATCGAGGCGGCCGCCAAGGCCAAGGTCTGGGCGATCGGCGTCGACTCCGACCAGTACGAGCAGGCCGCCCTGTCGGCGTACAAGAACTACATCCTCACCTCCGCCCTCAAGGACGTCGGCGGCGCGGTCTACGCGCTGGCCAAGTCCGTGGAGGACGGCAAGCCGCTGACCGGCACCCAGACCTTCGACCTGAAGGTCAACGGCGTCGGCCTGTCCGAGTCCAACCCGGAGTTCGCCAAGATCGCGGGCCTCTCGGACGCCGTGGCGAAGGCCAAGGAAGGCATCATCGACGGCTCCATCAAGGTCAAGACCGAGTAGTCACGGTCGTATACCTCTGAAGCGGGCGGGCATCCGTGGGTGCCCGCCCGCTTCGTCGTACCGCCTAGCTGTCGGCAAGCCTTTGGTCAAGGCCGCGCGTGGTGTTGGCCACGGGCGCATAACAAGGTGGACAGAAGGGTTTTCCCGGCAGGTCTACGCGCGTTACTCTGCGGCGAAAGCCAGCGCCGTAGCTGTGAAGCTGTACCGAGCTGTATCTGTCCGGCGCTTGTACGACAGGAGTCACACCTCATGCGCCGGATTTCCCGGATCACGGTCGCAGGCGCAGCGACCGCCTCTCTGGCCCTCGCCCTCTCCGCCTGCGGCGGCACCTCCACCGAGGCCTCCTCGGAGTCGAAGGGGGGCGACAAGGGGCTCGCCATCGCGTACGACGTCGGCGGCAAGGGCGACCAGTCCTTCAACGACGCCGCGTACGCGGGCCTGGAGCAGGCGAAGAAGGAGTTCCGGTACGAGACGGCCGACGTCGAGCCCACCGAGGGTGAGACGGACGCCGACAAGGAGCAGCGCCTGGCCTCGCTGGCCAAGCAGGGCTACAACCCGGTCGTCGGCGTCGGCTACGCGTACGCCGCCGCCGTGAAGGCCGCCGCCGAGAAGTTCCCGGAGACCACCTTCGGCATCGTCGACGACTCCACCGTCGAGGCGAAGAACGTCGCCGACCTGGTCTTCTCCGAGGAGGAGGCCTCGTACCTGGCCGGCGTCGCCGCCGCCAAGAGCACCAAGACGAACACGGTCGGCTTCGTGGGCGGTGTGGACATCCCGCTGATCCACAAGTTCCAGGCCGGCTTCGAGCAGGGCGTCAAGGACACCAACCCCAAGGCGAAGGTCCTCACCCAGTACCTCACGCAGACCGCGGAGGAGGGCGGCTTCTCCAGCCCCGACAAGGGCAAGAGCGCTGCCGAGGGGCAGATCGAGAAGAAGGCAGACGTCGTCTACGCCGCCGCCGGTCTGTCCGGCCAGGGCGTCATCGAGGCCGCCGCCGCCAACAAGGTGTGGGCCATCGGCGTCGACTCCGACCAGTACAACCAGGAAGCCCTGGCGAAGTACAAGGACTCCATCCTGACCTCGGCGATGAAGGACGTCGCCAAGGCGGTGTACAACCTGGCGAAGTCGGTCGAGGACGGCAAGCCGGAGACCGGTATCGTTCGTGGCGATCTGAAGACCGGCGAGGTGAGCCTGTCGAACTCCAACCCGAAGTTCGCGGACGACGCCGAGGTCCAGGAAGCCATCAAGACGGCCAAGGAGAAGATCATCAGCGGCGAGATCAAGGTCGCGACCAGCTAAGCACTGCCACACCCTGAGCAGCGGTAACCCCGGGGTTACGTCCGCGCAACGGGGTACAGGGAGGTTTTTCCATGGGTTCCATGGGTTCCATGGGCTTTCCCCCGTACCCCGTTGTCAGCGGTGCGTCGGCCCCTTTCAGGCCATAGGGGCGCTACGCGCGTAGACGACCCCCGTCCCCAGGAGAGTGCGCCATCAACGCGTCCAGCAGCCCTCCGGCCGGCGCGGCGGTCAACGGTCAGGTGACCGCCGTCGAGCTCGCCGGGATCACCAAGCGTTTCCCGGGTGTCGTGGCCAACCACGACATCCACCTCACCGTCCGCAAGGGCACCGTCCACGCCCTCGTCGGCGAGAACGGCGCCGGCAAGTCGACGCTGATGAAGATCCTCTACGGCATGCAGAAGCCGGACGAGGGCACCATCGCGGTCGACGGCGAGCAGGTGACCTTCCACAGCCCCGCCGACGCCATCGCCCGCGGCATCGGCATGGTCCACCAGCACTTCATGCTCGCGGACAACCTCACCGTCCTCGAGAACGTGGTGCTCGGCAGCGAGCCGCTGCACGGCATCGGCGCCAAGGCCCGCCGCAGGATCAAGGAGATCTCCGAGCGCTACGGCCTCGGCGTGGAGCCCGACCGGCTGGTCGAGGAGCTCGGCGTCGCCGCCCGCCAGCGCGTGGAGATCCTCAAGGTCCTCTACCGCGGCGCCACCACGCTGATCCTCGACGAGCCGACCGCCGTGCTCGTCCCGCAGGAGGTCGACGCGCTCTTCGACAACCTGCGCGAGCTCAAGGCCGAGGGCCTGTCGGTCATCTTCATCTCCCACAAGCTGGGCGAGGTGCTCTCCGTCGCCGACGAGATCACCGTCATCCGCCGCGGCACGACGGTCGGTACGGCCGTCCCCGCCGAGACCACCCCGAAGCAGCTCGCCGAGATGATGGTCGGCAGCGAGCTGCCCACGCCGGAGACCGCCGAGTCCACGGTCACCGACCGCCCGGTCATCTCCGTCGACAAGCTGCGCCTGGAGGCGGTGGGCGGCAAGGCACTCCTGGACGACATCACCTTCACCATCCACGCGGGCGAGGTCCTGGGCATCGCCGGCGTCGAGGGCAACGGCCAGACCGAGCTGGTCGACGCGCTCATCGGCCTCAAGCACGCCGACTCCGGCACGATCACCATGATCGACGAGGAGATCACCGGCTGGACCACCCGCAGGCGCCGCGAGCAGGGCATCGGCTACATCCCCGAGGACCGCCACCGGCACGGCCTGCTCCTGGAGGCCCCCCTCTGGGAGAACCGCATCCTCGGCCACGTCACCGAGGAACCCCTGGCCAAGGGCGTCTGGCTGAACCCGAAGGCCGCGCAGGACGACACCCGCCGCATCGTCGAGGCCTACGACGTCCGCACGCCCGGCATCGACGTCACCGCCGCCTCCCTGTCCGGCGGCAACCAGCAGAAGCTGATCGTCGGCCGCGAGATGAGCCACAAGCCGCGCTTCCTGATCGCCGCGCACCCCACCCGCGGTGTGGACGTCGGCGCGCAGGCCGCGATCTGGGACCACATCCGCGAGGCCCGCCGCGAGGGCCTGGCCGTGCTGCTGATCTCCGCCGACCTGGACGAGCTGATCGGCCTGTCCGACACCCTCCGCGTGATCTACAACGGCAAGCTGGTCGCGGACGCCGACCCGGCCACCATCACGCCCGAGGAGCTCGGCACGGCGATGACGGGTGCCGCCTCCGGCCACCTGGAGCACGAAGAGACCCCTGAGCCCGGCGAAGACGAGGCCCGCTGATGAAGAAGTTCGACAAGGAGCGCGTGCTCCTCGCGGTGGCCGGACCGGTCATCGCGCTCGCCGTGGCCTTTGTGCTCACCGCGATCGTGCTGGTCGCCTCGGGCAAGAGCCCGGTCGAGCCGTACACCCTGATGTTCGAGCAGATCGGCTTCTCGGACATCCAGGTGCTGGTCATCAACCAGGCGTCGATGTACTACATCGCGGCCCTGGCGGTGGCCATCGGCTTCCGGATGAACCTGTTCAACATCGGCGTCGACGGCCAGTACCAGCTCGCCGCCATGATGGCCGCCATCGTCGGCGCCCACATGAACCTGCCGGCCGCGATCCAGATCCCGCTGCTGCTCCTGACCGCCGTCTTCACCGGCGCCTTCTGGTCCGGCATCGCCGGACTGCTCAAGGTCACCCGCGGCGTCAGCGAGGTCGTCGCGACGATCATGCTGAACGCGATCGCCACCTCCGTGATCGCCTACCTGTGGCTGCCGAACGTCTTCGGCGTCAAGGTCGGCAACAACAACACCACCGGCGAGATGCACGAGTCCGGCTGGGTGCCCGGCATCGACATGGGCGACGCCGGCGAGATCTACGGCCTGGTCTTCCTCGCCGTACTGCTGGGCATCGGCTACTGGGTCGTCCTCAACCGCACCCGCTTCGGCTTCGACCTGCGCGCCTCCGGCGCCTCGCAGACCGCCGCCGCGGCCAGCGGCGTGGACCCCAAGCGCATGGTCCTCACCGCCATGCTGCTCTCCGGCGGCATCGCGGGCCTGGCCGGCCTGCCGATCCTGCTCGGCGACACCCACACCTACAGCCTGAACTTCCCCACCGGCATCGGCTTCCTCGGCATCGGCATCGCCCTGCTCGGCCGCAACAGCCCCGTCGGCATCGCGTTCGCCGCGCTGCTGTGGGCCTGGCTCGACAAGGCCTCGCCCGAGCTGGACTTCCACGGATACGACAAGGAGATCGCGGTCATCATGCAGGGCCTGATCGTGCTCTCGGTCGTCGTCTCCTACGAGGCCGTCCGCGAGTGGGGCCTGCGTCGTCAGCAGCGCCAGGTCGGCGCCGAACTGGCCGCCGGTCACGTGCTCGGCGCCGACAACAACACCACGAAGGAGGTGGCTGGCCGATGACCGCCCCGACCTCGGCGACCGACGTCAACCAGCCCACGCTGCAACCCGCGGCGCCCACCGGCCGCCGCCTGTCGTGGCAGGTGCTGCTGCTGGTCATCGCCGGAGCCCTGGCGCTGACCTCGATCGTCCGCATCATCACCGGCGCCGACGGCATCACCAACGTCAGCCAGATGTCCACCGCACTCCAGCTCGCCGTGCCGATCGGCCTCGCCGGTCTGGGCGGCCTGTGGGCCGAGCGGGCGGGCGTCATCAACATCGGCCTCGAGGGCATGATGATCCTCGGCACCTGGTTCGGTGCCTGGGCCGGCTTCCAGTGGGGCCCGTGGACCGGTGTCGTCGTCGGCATCATCGGCGGCTGCATCGGCGGCGTCCTGCACGCCATCGCCACCATCACCTTCCGGGTCAACCACATCGTCTCCGGTGTGGCCATCAACATCCTCGCCCTCGGCATCACCCGCTACCTCGCGCCCCTCGCCTTCGAGGGCCACGCGGGCGGCTCCGCCAAGCAGTCCCCGGCGGTCGACTCCCTCGGCCACTTCACGGTCCCCGGCCTGTCCGACGGGCTGCGGGACCTGAACAACCAGGGCTGGTTCTTCGTCTCTGACATCGCCGGCCTGCTCGGCGGCCTGGTCACCAACGTCTCCTGGCTGACCCTGATCGCCGTGGCGCTGATCCCGGGCACCTGGTGGATCCTGTGGCGCACCGCCTTCGGTCTGCGGCTGCGCTCCTGCGGTGAGAACCCGGTGGCGGCCGAATCCCTCGGTGTGAACGTCTACAAGTACAAGTACCTCGCCGTGATCATCTCGGGCGGCCTGGCCGGCCTCGGTGGCGTCTTCCTCTCCATCGTCGCCAACCCCTTCTATCTGGAGGGCCAGGTCAGCGGCCGCGGTTACATCGGCCTCGCCGCGATGATCTTCGGCAACTGGATGCCGGGCGGCCTCGCCCTCGGCGCCGGGCTCTTCGGCTACACCGACAGCCTCAACCTGCGCGGCGGCTCCACGAACGTCCACGCCCTGCTGCTGCTCGGCGCGCTTCTGCTGATCATCGGCGCGATCTGGCTGGTGGTCCGCAAGAAGTACGCCCCGGCGGTGATCACCGCGGTGGTCGGCGCCCTGGTGTTCGCCTGGTACGCCACCACCGACGAGGTGCCCAACCAGGTCGTCTCCGCCACGCCGTACGTCATCACCCTCATCGTCCTCACGCTGTCCGCGCAGCGCCTGCGGATGCCGAAGGCGAACGGCCTGCCGTATCGGAAGGGTCAGGGCAAGTGACCCCGGCCGCCGCCCACGACGTCGACTGGGAGCAACTGCGCGCGGCGGCGCGGGAGGCCATGTCCCGCGCGTACGCCCCGTACTCCGGCTACCCGGTCGGCGTCGCGGCCCTGGTCGACGACGGCCGCACGATCACCGGCTGCAATGTCGAGAACGCCTCCTACGGCCTCTCCCTGTGCGCCGAGTGCGGTCTGGTCTCGGAGCTGCAGAACACGGGGGGCGGCCGGCTGACCCACTTCGCGTGCGTGGACCGCGAGGGTGAGCCCCTCGTCCCGTGCGGGCGCTGCCGCCAGTTGCTCCACGAGTTCGGCGGCCCGGACCTGCTGCTGCAGACCCCGGCGGGGATCCTGCCGCTGTCGGCGATGCTGCCCCAGGCGTTCGGCCCGGACCACCTCGGCAAGTAACTCCCGTGCGGCCCCTCCGAGTTGCTCAACGCGACCGGCTCGGAGGGGCCGTACGACTTCTGGAACCCTCGGAAGGAAGCCAAGCCATGGCTATGGACGTAATCTCCGTCATCCGCACCAAGCGGGACCGCGGTGAACTCAGCGACGAGCAGATCGACTGGGTCATCGACGCGTACACCCGCGGGGAGGTCGCCGACGAGCAGATGTCCGCGCTCGCCATGGCGATCCTGCTCAACGGCATGAACCGCCGGGAGATCGCCCGCTGGACGGCCGCGATGATCGCGAGCGGCGAGCGCATGGACTTCTCGTCCCTGTCGCGCCCCACGGCCGACAAGCACTCCACGGGCGGCGTCGGCGACAAGATCACGCTCCCGCTCGCGCCCCTGGTGGCGGCGTGCGGGGCCGCCGTCCCCCAGCTCTCGGGCCGCGGCCTCGGCCACACCGGCGGCACCCTGGACAAGCTGGAGTCGATCCCCGGCTGGCGCGCGCTGCTGTCGAACGAGGAGATGCTGTCCGTGCTGGACGGCACCGGCGCGGTGATCTGCGCGGCGGGCGACGGCCTGGCCCCCGCGGACAAGAAGCTGTACGCGCTGCGCGACGTGACGGGCACGGTCGAGGCGATCCCCCTGATCGCGTCCTCGATCATGTCGAAGAAGATCGCGGAGGGCACCGGCTCGCTGGTCCTGGACGTGAAGGTCGGCACCGGCGCCTTCATGAAGACCCTCGAGGACGCGCGCGAGCTGGCGTCCACGATGGTGGGCCTGGGCACCGACCACGGAGTGAAGACGGTCGCGCTCCTGACGGACATGTCCACCCCGCTCGGCCGCACCGCCGGCAACGCGCTGGAGGTCCGCGAGTCGGTGGAGGTCCTCGCGGGCGGCGGCCCGGCGGACGTGGTGGAACTGACGATCGCCCTGGCCCGCGAAATGCTGGAGGCGGCGGGGGTACGCGACGCCGACCCGGCGAAGGCCCTGGCCGACGGCTCGGCGATGGACGTCTGGCGGCGCATGATCGCGGCCCAGGGCGGCGACCCGGACGCGGAACTGCCGGTGGCGCGCGAGCAGCATGTGGTCACAGCCCCGTCGTCCGGTGTCCTGACCCGCCTGGACGCCTACGACATCGGCGTCGCCGCCTGGCGCCTGGGCGCGGGGCGTGCCCGCAAGGAGGACCCTGTGCAGGCGGGCGCGGGCGTGGAGATGCACGCCAAGCCGGGCGACACGGTGACAGCGGGCCAGCCCCTGCTGACCCTGCACACCGACACCCCCGAGCGCTTCGAGTACGCGCTCCAGTCGGTGGAGGGCTCTTACGACATCGCGGCGCCGGGGACGGACTTCACGGCCTCGCCGGTGGTGCTGGAGCGGATTGCCTGAGACGCCTGAGCAGACACGGGGCCGGGACCTTCGGGTGCCGGCCCCGTCCCGTGTGACGGGACTCAGCCGAGCAGGGTGGCGACGACCACCAACACCGGCACCGACAAGACCGTCGACACCAGAATCGAGTCCCGCGCCAGGCGTTCGCCCACCCCGTAACTCGCCGCATACGTGTACAGGTTCTGCGCGGCCGGCAGCGCCGACGTCACCACCACGTCCAGCAGTTGGGCGCCCCGCAACCCGAACACCCCCACCGCCAGCGCCCACGCCACCACCGGCTGGCCCACCGACTTCAGCGCGACCGAGAGGAACACCGGGAGCCGGTCCGGCCCCCGCCCGGGCATCGTGCTGCCGCACAGGGAGATACCGAACGCCAGCAGGACGGCCGGGACCGACATGCCGCCGATCAGTGTCAGGGGGTCGAGGACGGGCGCGGGGACCTTCACCCCAGCCGCCGACACCGCCACACCCGCCAGTGAGCCGACCGCGATCGGGTTGCGCAGGGGAGTCAGCAGGCGGCGCCAGGCCGGGCCCTTCTCGCCCTCGCCGGAGAGGTCGAGGACCGTCAGGGCGACGGGGGTGACCCCGACCAACTGGAACAGCAGCACCGGCGCCACGAGCGAGGCGTCGCCCAGGACGTACACGGCGATCGGGATGCCGAGGTTGCCGGAGTTGACGTAGCTGGAGCACAGCGCGCCGATCGTCGTACGGCCCACCCCCCAGTGCCGTACGACACCCACCGCGACGAAGACCCCGGCCGCCGCGGCCGTGCTCAGGGCCGTGACCAGGAGGCGGCTGGAGAAGATCACCGAGAGGTCGGTCCGCGCGAGCGTGGTGAACAGCAGGGCCGGGGACGCCACATGGAAGGCCAGCTTGGTGAGAACCTCGCGGCCGTGATCGCCGAGGTAGCCGCGGCGGCCGATCGCATAGCCCACGCCGATGACGACCGCGATCACCGCGAACCCCGTCAACACCCCCTGCACGGAGCCCCCTTGGCGGGGAGGAGACCGCAGGATATTCGGGGACGCGCTGATACATGGGGCATACAGCCAACCCTCCGGGGGAGGAGGGGAGCCGGTCAATGTGATCCCGGTTGGCGGACAGAGGGCAGCGGGCAGCGGGCAGCGGGCACCCCGGCTGCGCACGGGTACCGGCCGTGGGTGGTCGGCGTGGCCGGCAGCGCTCGGGGATCTCCGGCCGCGATGAGTTATCCGCCCCCGCCCGGTCTACCGATCGTGGACGCCATGACACCCGCTGTACTCGTGCTTGCCGGCCCCGTCACCCGGGACGAGGTGGCAGGGCTGTGCGATGCCGTGCGGGCGCGGCTGGAGGGCACCCGGGCGAGAGTCGTGGTGTGCGATGTCGGCGGGCTCGGACCGCCGGGACTCGGCACCGTGGATCTCCTGGCCCGGCTCCAGCTCACCGCCCGCCGCGCCGGAGGGCGGATTCGGCTGCGCGACCCGGACCCCGCGCTACACGCCCTCCTCGACCTGGTCGGTCTCAGCTTCGAGGTGGAGGGGGAGCCCGAACAGCGGGAACCAGCGCTTGGTGTCGAGGAAGCAGTGGAACCCGGTGATCCGCCCCTCTGATATCTCCAGCACCTGCACGGCCCACGGAGTGAAGCCGCCCGCCTCCGGATCCGGTTTGTACTGCGCGAAGCCAGGCAGCCCGTTGACCTGCACCGGCACCAGACGCGAGCCCGCGCACGGGGCGCCGAGCGTCGTCATGAAGCCGGTGATGTCCTTGACGCCGGTCAGCCACAGGTCGAACGGCGGCATCGTCATGATGGCGTCCTCGTGCAGCAGGGCCGTCAGCGCCGTCATGTCATAGCCCTCGAACGCCGCGACATACCGGTCCAGGAGCTTTTGCTGCTCCTCGTCCAGCGGGTCGGACACGGCGGCCTCGGCGCCCGGCTGCTGCTGCTCGGCGAGGGTCGCCCGGGCCCGCTGGAGCGCGCTGTTCACCGACGCGACCGTGGTGCCCAGCAGCTCGGCGACCTCGCTCGCCTTCCAGGCCAGCACCTCGCGCAGGATCAGCACCGACCGCTGCTTGGGCGGAAGCTGCTGGAGGGTGGCCATGAACGCGAGCCGCACCGACTCCTTGGCGACCGCGGCCTCCGCCGGGTCGTCCGTCGTGGGCAGCACCCGATTGTCCGGCATCGGCTCCAGCCAGGTGTTGTCCGGACGGGGCGAGAGCGCCGCCTGGGCCAGCGGCGTCGACTCCGTCAGGTCCATGGGCCTGGCCCGCTTGTTGCCCGCCGTCAGCATGTCCAGGCACACGTTGGTCGCGATGCGGTACAGCCACGAGCGGAGACTGGAACGCCCCTCGAACTTGTCGTAACTCCGCCAGGCCCGCACCATCGTGTCCTGCACCGCGTCCTCGGCCTCGAAGGACGAACCGAGCATGCGGTAGCAGTACCCGGTCAGTTCGACGCGGTGCTTCTCCAGCCTGACGTCGAGGTCCGTTGTCGTAGTCGCCGTGCCGTCGCTCATCGTCCACCCACCCCTGTGGCCCTGGTCCCGTGGTGCGCCTCGTCGCGCCCAACACTTCGGAAGCTACAGCAGGCCACTGACAATGGCCCCCGGAGCGCACAAAAGCGCAGGTCGAAGCGGGGTCAGACCAGTTGTCGCACGGACATGAGCAGATGGCGGTGCCGCACCGGACCGCCGCCCTCGCCGTCCAGTGCGCTCAGCAGGGCCCGCTGCCCCGTGCCCAGCAGCTCCAGCCGCAGCCGGGGCGCCTCGAAGGAGTTCAGCGCGTCCAGCAGATACCCCGGGTTGAAGGCCACCGTGACCTCCCGCGCGCCGCTCAGCGAGGCGGGCAGCCGCTGCGTGGCCACGTCGTCGCCGTACCCGGCCCGCAGCAGCACGGACCCGTCGCCGGAGAAGTCCATCCGCACCGGGCTGCTCGCCTCGGCCACCACGGCCACCCGCCGCACCGCCTCCGTCAGCGCCCCGCACTCCACCTCCGCGACCGCCGCCCCCGCCGTGTCGAACAGCGCCCCGTACGCCGGCAGCCGCCCGTCCAGCAGCCGCACGACACTGCGCATGCCCCCGCCCTCGAAGCCGGCCAGCCCGCCACCCGCGGCCGCGTCCAGCCCGATCCGCACCACCCCGCACCGCGCCAGCCACCGCGCGGTGTCCAGCAGCCGCCGGGCGGGCACCAGCGCCTGCACGGCACCGTCCGCGGCCGCCGCGTCCCCTTCCGGCTTCCACTCCACCCGCCGTACGGCATACCGGTACCGGTCCGAGGCCGCCAGCGTCATCGAGTCGCCGTCCAGGCGCAGTTGTACGCCGGTCAGCACCGGCAGCGTCTCGTCCCGCCCGGCCGCCACGGCCACCTGTCCCACGGCGGTCGCGAAGGCGGCGGCGTCCACGCTGCCGTACGCCGACGGCTGGGACGGCAGAGCCGGGTACTCCTCGCGCGGCAGCGTCGACATCCCGAACTCGGTGCCGCCCGCCGCCACCGTGAACCGCGTCCCCTCCAGGGCGCAGCTCACCGGCCCGTCCGGCAGCACCCGGCAGATGTCCAGCAGCCGGCGCCCCGGTACGAGCACCTCTCCGGCCGCCCCGGTCGCGGCGTCCACCTCGATGCGCGCCGCCGCCTCGAAGTCGAACCCGGAGACCGTCAGGCGCCCCGCCCCCGCCGCCAGCAGCAGGCCGCCCAGCACGGGCACCGGTGTGCGTGCGGGCAATGCCCGTCCCGCCCAGCCGACCGCCTCGGCGAAGGCGGCCCGTTCGATGCGGAAGTCCATCAGAAATCCCCCTGCTCGGTCCGGTGGTCAGTGATCGCGGAGGTTATCCGCGGCCACTGACAACCGGCCCCGACCAGGGGGAGCGTGGAGCCGGTGGCGGCTCAGGCCGCCGTCGTCAGGCGCTCGCGCCGCAGGCGGGCCGCCCGGGTGCCGAACACCGTGATCGTCACGACGCCGAGGACCGCCAGCAGTCCGACACCGACCGTGCCGGTCCAGCCGCCGGCGTGGAAGGCGACCGCGCCGAGCGTGCTGCCCGCGCTGGAGCCGACGTAGTAGGCGGACTGGTACAGCGCGGCGGCCTGGGCGCGGCCGTGGCCGGCCGTCTTGCTGACCGCCGAGGACGCCACCGCGTGGCCGGCGAAGAAGCCGCCGGTGATCAGGACCAGGCCGAGCAGGACCAGGGGGAGGGACCCGGACAGGGACATCAGCAGGCCCGTCGCGGTCGTCGCGCCCGCCGCGTACAGCGCGCCCCGGCGGCCCAGGCGGCCGACCAGGCGTCCCGCCGTGGACGCCGACACCGTGCCGACCAGGTAGACCAGGAAGATCGAGCCGATGATGCCCTGGGGGAGTGAGAACGGGGCCTGAGTCAGGCGGTAGCCGATCACCGTGTACACGCCGCCGAAGACCGTCATGAACAGCGCGCCGATCGCGTACAGGCGGCACAGCAGCGGGTTGGACAGGTGGTCGCGGACCGTGCGGGCCAGGACGCGCGGGCGCAGGGAGCCCGGCTTGAAGTGGCGCGGCGCCGGGAGCAGCAGCCGGAAGGCGAGCGCGCACGCCACCGCGAGCACGCCGATCACACCGACGGCGACCCGCCAGCCCCACTCCTGCGCGACCCAGCCGGTGATGACCCGGCCGCTCATGCCGCCGACGCTGTTGCCCGCGACGAACAGGCCGATCGCCGTGATCAGCGCCTTGGGGCGGACCTCCTCGGCCAGATACGCCGTCGCCGACGCCGGAAGTCCGGCCAGCGCCGCGCCCTGGACCGCGCGCAGCACGACCAGCGCGGTCAGGTTCGGCGCGAAGGGGACCAGGAGCCCGACCGTCACCGCGACCGCCAGCGACGCCGTCATGACCGTACGGCGTCCGAACCGCTCCGACAGCGCGCTCATCGGCAGCACGAACAGGGCGAGACCGCCGGTCGCCGCCGCCACCGTCCAGCTCGCCTCGCTCGCCGCCACCCCGAACCCGCCCGAGATCAGCGGCAGCAGGGCCTGCGTGGAGTACAGGAGCGCGAAGGTCGCGACACCGGCGAGGAAGAGGGCGAAGCTCATCCGGCGGTAGCCGGGGCCGCCCGGGGCCATGCGGGAGTCGACGACGGGGACTGCGGGTGTGGCGTCCACGGTGGTGGACGCCCCGGTACTGGCGGGAGACATGCTTCGAAGCTACGTACGACCCCGCTCATCCGTCCAATGCATGGAATCGCCATAATCGTTCCCATGGAGCATCAGCAGAGGTCACAAGGTCGCCTGTCACCATCCGGTGACACAGAAGACATGGTGATGTTGCTGGCGCCGCGCCTCGCGTACTTCGCCGGCGTCGCCCGCACCGAGCACGTCACCCGCGCCGCGCAGGAGATGCGGGTCCCGCAGTCCACGCTCTCGCGCGCCATGGTCCGCCTCGAACAGGACCTGGGCGTCGACCTGTTCGCCCGCCACGGCCGTACGGTCTCCCTGACCCCGGCCGGCCGCACCTTCCTCGGCTCCGTCGAACGCGCCCTCGCCGAGGTCGGCCGCGCCGCCGAGGAGGTCCGCGCCGACGCCGACCCGGCCACCGGCAAGGTCGCCTTCGGCTTCCTGCACACCATGGGCGCCGAGACCGTCCCCGGCCTCCTGCACGCCTTCCGCGCCGACCACCCCCGCGTCCGCTTCAGCCTCGTCCAGAACTACGGCGAGGCGATGATCGAGCGGCTGCGCGCCGGAGAGCTCGACCTGTGCCTGACCTCCCCGGTCCCGGACGCCCCCGACCTGGTCGCCCGACGCCTGGACGAACAGAAGCTCCGCCTCGTCGTCCCCGCCGACCATCGCCTCGCCTCGCGCAGGCGCGTCCGGCTGGCGGAGGCGGCCGACGAGACGTTCGTGACCCTGGAGCCCGGCTACGGCATGCGCCGTATCACCGACGACCTGTGCAAGGAGGCGGGCTTCAAGCCGCGGATCGCCTTCGAGGGGGAGGAGGCGGAGACACTGCGGGGACTGGTGGCGGCGGGTCTCGGGGTCGCCCTCCTGCCACCGCCCGCCGTACCCCGTCCCGGGGTGGTGGAACTGACGGTCACGGCCCCGAGGGCGGCCCGCGAGATCGGCGTCGCCTGGCTGGCGGACCGCCCGGACACACCTCCGGTGGCGGCGTTCAAGAAGTTCCTGCTGTCCAGGAGGGGCAACCTGCTGCCGGGCTAGGCCGCGGAGAGCCACCAGAAGGGTCCTAGGGTCTGGTCCTGTTCGGGCCGGACCGCGAACGCAGCGACTTCCCGAACCCCGCCGCCAGCGGCATCCGCAACCCCAGCGGCGGCGGAGCCGCGAACGCGTCCGCCACCGGACGGGAGAACGCCCGCCCGAACAGCACCCCCATGGCGAAGTCCTCGGCCAGGGCGAGGACTTCATCCCGGTGCTGATGCAACCCGTGCCGGTCGGAGTGCACTTCGAACCGGCACACATCCCGGTTCGCCTTCTTCGCCCGCTCCGCCAGCCGGAACGACAGCTCGGGATCGGTCCGCTCGTCGTTCGTGCCGTGCACGATCATCACCCGCCGGCCCCCGAGCTGCTTCACCGGTTCGGGCTCGGCCGCCACGTCGTCCTCCGGCAGCCAAGGGGCGATCGCCAGCACGGAGTTGACGGCCTCGTGGCCCCCCGCGCGCAGGGCAGCCCGCCCGCCCATGTCGATCCCGACGAGGCACACGGGGACGTCCCCGTAGCGCCGTACGACCTCGTCGGCGGCCCACAGCGCGTCGCTCGCCAGATTCGCCGCAGGACCGTTCCAGCCGCGATAGCGGTAGCGCACGACATGGGAGGCCAGGCCCTCCCCGCGGCCCGCCCGCGTCAGCCGGCGGCCCAGCGTCCGCACATACGACGTCGCCAACAACGCCGCCGGCTTGCGATGTGAGACCTCGTCACCTCCGGGAAGCAGCAGCACCACGCCGCTCACCGCCGTCGGCTCCGGCCCGATCGCCCTGCCCAGCCGGACCCTGCGCACCGGCGTCGCTTGCTGTGCCATGACAGAACAGTGTCAGAAGGGCGGGTGTACGCGACCCGTCCTTGGGGTCACCGTTACGTATCGACGCATTCGTACAAGCGGGGAAACAGGGTGTTCAACGGATGATCTACGCGCGTAGGCAGTACAGTGCGGAAATGACGAGCGAGACTGCCCAGAAGGCGAACACCCCGAGCTCGGACCAGATCCGCCGGGCGCCGAAGGTTCTGCTGCACGATCACCTCGACGGCGGGCTGCGCCCCGGCACGGTCGTCGAGCTCGCCCGCGACAGCGGGTACTCCCAGCTCCCCGAGACCGACCCCGGCAAGCTCGGCGCCTGGTTCCGCGACGCCGCCGACTCCGGATCCCTGGAGCGGTACCTGGAGACCTTCTCCCACACCGTCGGCGTGATGCAGACCCGCGACGCCCTTGTGCGGGTCGCCCGCGAGTGCGCCGAGGACCTCGCCGAGGACGGCGTCGTCTACGCCGAGGTGCGCTACGCGCCCGAACAGCACCTCGAAGGCGGGCTCAGCCTCGAAGAGGTCGTGGAGGCGGTGAACGAGGGCTTCCGTGAGGGCGAGGCGCTCGCGCGCGAGAACGGTCACCGGATTCGGGTGGGCGCCCTGCTCACCGCCATGCGGCACGCCGCCCGCGCGCTGGAGATCGCCGAACTCGCCAACCGCTACCGCGACCTGGGCGTCGTAGGCTTCGACATCGCGGGCGCCGAGGCCGGGCATCCGCCGACCCGGCATCTCGACGCCTTCGAGTACCTCAAGCGGGAGAACAACCACTTCACCATCCACGCGGGCGAGGGCTTCGGGCTGCCGTCCATCTGGCAGGCCCTGCAGTGGTGCGGCGCCGACCGGCTCGGGCACGGGGTGCGCATCATCGACGACATCCAGGTGCACGCCGACGGCTCCGTGAAGCTCGGGCGGCTCGCGTCCTACGTACGGGACAAGCGCATCCCGCTGGAGCTGTGCCCCAGCTCCAACCTCCAGACGGGCGCCGCCGACTCCTACGCCGCCCACCCCATCGGGCTGCTGCGCCGACTCCACTTCCGGGCGACCGTGAACACCGACAACCGGCTGATGTCCCACACGAGCATGAGCCAGGAATTCGAGCACCTTGTCGATGCATTCGGTTACACGCTCGATGACATGCAATGGTTCTCCGTCAATGCGATGAAATCATCGTTCATTCCTTTCGATGAACGGCTCGCGATGATCAATGACGTCATCAAGCCCGGATATGCCGAACTCAAGTCCGAGTGGCTGTTCCGGCAGACCGCCTCCACCAGCGGTTCTGAGGAGGGCGAGGGGTAGGTCCGGACCCCTTGGGCACACGAGGTACGGGCTCCATTCACAATGCGTCCGCATTTCGATGTTTGCGGCCGAGTGGGGGGCGTGTTTACGGTCGAGGACCGCTTACATCCCCGTAACCCGATTTCGAGATTTCGAGGACGCATTTCATGAAGCAGTCTGCTGCCAAGACCTTCGGTGTCGCCGCTCTCGGTGCCGCTTTCGCCGCCGCGGGCGCGGGTGCCGCGAACGCCGCGCCGGTCGCGCCGGACGCCGCCGCCGGTACGGCGCTGGACACCGTCAACCAGACGCTCCCCGCCGAGAACCTCTCGCAGGCGGCGCCGGGCGCCGGTGCGGCCGGTGCCGGGCTGGCCACGGGTCAGGAGGCGCTCACCACCGGGCTGTCGGCCGCGCAGCCGGCTGCCGAGCAGGCGGTGGCCGGTGGGCCGACCGGCGTGGTCGCCGGGCTGCTCGGTGGGCTGCCGGTGCAGGGGGTTGCTGAGGGGCTGCCTACTCAGGGGCTGCCGGTGCAGGGGCTGCCCGTGAACGGGGTTCCGCTCGGCTGAGTCCGGGTCAGACGTGAAGCGCCGCTGGGGCGCACTCCTTGGATTTCGTCAGGGGGTGCGTCCCAGCGGCTTTTTGTGGAGGTGGTGACTCAGAGGGGTGGTTCGGTTGGTTGGTGGTGAGGGCTTACTACCAGGCCGCGCGGGTCTTGTTCGCCTTGTCCTCCGAGGGGAGCAGGATCCACAGGGCTATGTAGAGCAGGAACTGCGGGCCCGGGAGCAGGCAGGAGAGGAGGAAGATCACGCGCATGGTCGTCGCGGAGGTGCCGAAGCGTCGTGCCAGCGCGGCGCACACTCCGCCGATCATGCGGCCGTTGGTGGGTCGGGCGAGCGCGGTCATGGTGCGGCTCCTTCGCGAGCGTCGGTCGAAGGTTCTCCCTCGTGGGGCCCTTCGAGTGGGTGCCTCATCTGACATCCACGCTACGCGGACGAACCGGGCATAGCGTCCCTCTACGGAGCTATCCCGACCCTGGGAATCGTCGGGGTCCTACCCTGAGCCGGCCCCTGGGGGGAGGCGGGGTGCTGTGCGCGCTCGGACCTGCGGCGCAGGTGCCGGCGGGCCGCAGGGACGATCGTCGCGTGGGCCAGGGCCACGCCGAGCGTGTTCAGGAGCAGGGAGTCGACGTCGACGATCTGGCCGGGGACGCCGGTCTGCAGGAGCTCTATCGCGAGGGAGATCAGGGCGGCGGCGGCGGCCGTGCGGACCAGGGAGCCGAGGGGGGAGGCGGTGAGTCTGCCGTGGGTCATCGGGATCAGTACGCCGAGGGGGGCGAGGAGTGCGAGGCCCTCCGTGATGCGGCGGGCCGCCTCTTGCCAGCCGAGGTCCAGGTCGGCTCTGATGCCGGCGAACGGTTGCAGGTTGGCCGGGGTCACCCAGGGGACGTCCAGGGGGCGCAGCGTGAGCCAGGCGACGAATGCGAGGTGTGCGAGCAGGAGGACGCCTCCCGTCGCACGGATGCGGATCGCGGCGCTGTCGCCGCCGATGGAGCCTTGACGCTGCACGACCCCCTAGACGCTTGCCCCGGTGGGATCGGTTCCGGGGTGGGTGGTTGTGGGGTGAGGTGTCTGCCACATGCCTGCGGCGGCTTGTGCGGGATCGGTGGGGGTTCGCGTCGATGCCTGCGGCGCCTGTGCGGGTTCGGGGGGGGTGCGCGTAGCGCCCAAGGGTGGGGAGTGGGTCGGGGCCGCGCCGGGGGGTGTCCGCCCTCGGTCGGGCGGTTGCCGTCGGGCAGGGAGGTGGCGTCTTTTGACGCCCGCCGCTGCGGGCGGACACCCCCCGACGCGGCCCCTTCCCGCCGTGCGCGGCTGCGGCGCCCGCTCGAAGGGCGCGGTGCGCGGTCCGTGGGGTCAGCCGTCCGTGATCTCCGTCGACGGGGGCTCGTTGCTGCCCGGTCTGGTGCGGACCTCGTCCGTGCAGTCGTAGCGGCGGGGTGGGGCGGACGTGGGGCCGCCCAGGATGACCGAGCCGTCGCCCTCCGTGGCCGAGGAGTCGGAGAAGGTGCAGACGATCTGGGCCAGGGCGAAGGACGTGAGGTCGGTGGGGGGTGTGCTCAGGCGGAGGGTTTCGTCGGGGTCGTCGCGGCGGGGGCCCATCACGTCCATGGCGCCTCGGACGTCCGTGGTGTAGCCGGCCTCCTTCTCGGCGGTCGACGGGGGTGCCTCCAGTTCGTCCAGGAGGCCCTGGGCGACCAGGAGGCGTCGGGCCGAGTCCGCCGTGCCGTCCGGTACGCGTACGGTCCTGTCCACCGCGACCAGTTGGGAGCCGCACAGCAGGAACACCTGGACCGGGAGGCCTCTCGCGGCCTGTGCCGAGACGTTCGGTTCGGACAGGGAGCAGCGCACGCGGGAGGGGGCGGGGCCGAAGTCGGTGGGGACTTCGGTGGGGCGTATGCCGCAGCCGGAGAGCAGGGCGGCGGAGAGGGCGGAGAGGGCCAGGAGGCGGTGGGTGGTCATCCTTCCTCTCCCTTGTCCGGCTCGTTGTTGGCCTCGTCCGCCGCGCGGGCCAGGTCGGAGGCGTCGCGGGGCAGGCGCAGGGTGAAGACCGCGCCGCCCTCGGAGGAGTTGGCGGCGGTGATCTCGCCGCCGTGGATGTGGGCGTTCTCCAGGGCGATGGACAGGCCCAGGCCGCTGCCCTCGGAGCGGGGGCGGGAGGCGCTGGCCTTGTAGAAGCGGTCGAAGACGTGCGGGAGTACGTCCTCGGGGATGCCCGGGCCGTGGTCGCGTACGGCGATGACGATCTCGTCGTCCGCCTCACGGACCGCGACGCGGACCGGGGAGCCGCCGTGCTTGAGGGCGTTGCCGATCAGGTTGGCCAGGATGACGTCCAGGCGGCGGGGGTCCAGCCGGGCCGTGATGCCGCGCTCGGCGTCCAGGTCGACGGCGTCCAGCCAGGCGCGGGCGTCGATGCAGGCGGTGATCTGGTCGGCGATGTCGACGTCGTCGAGGACCAGACGTGCCGTGCCCGCGTCGAAGCGGGTGACCTCCATCAGGTTCTCGACCAGGTCGTTCAGGCGGCGGGTCTCGCTCACGACCAGGCGTACGGCGGGCTCGATCATGGGGTCCATCGAGCCGGACTCCGCCTCGAGTTCCTCTTCCAGGACCTCGGTGACAGCGGTGATCGCGGTGAGCGGAGTGCGCAGTTCGTGGGACATGTCGGCCACGAAGCGGCGGGAGGCCTCGTCGCGCCCGGCCATGTCGGCGACCCGCTTCTCCAGCGCGGCGGCGGCGTTGTTGAACGTGCGGGACAGGTCGGCCAGTTCGTCCGTGCCGGAGACGCGCAGGCGGGTGTCCAGCTTGCCCTCGCCGAGGCGGCGGGCGGCGACGCCCAGGCGCTGCACCGGCTTCAGTACGGTCGTGGCGGCGGCCTGCGCGAGCAGCGCGGAGCCGATCAGGGCGAGGCCCGTGGCGATGCCGAGGGACCAGGCGAGGGAGTTGAGGTCCTTGGCTTCTTGTTCCAGGGACTTCAGCATGTAGCCGGTCGCCCCGCCGCCGCCCACCTTCGTGCCGGCGATCAGGTACGGGGTGTCGTCCTCCACGATGCGCTGCCAGTACAGGTGGTACTCGGGCTCGTTGCCGGAATCGTCCCGCTGCTTCTCGTTCACCGCCGTGCGCAGGGACTTCGGCACGTCGGCCAGGGTGAAGCCGTCCAGGCCGCCGGAACTGCCGTAGGCGGGAGAGCCGTCGGCGTCCTGGGCGACCAGCAGGACGGAGAAACGCTGGCTGCTGTTGGCCATCAGGCCCGCGGTGTGCTGCAGTTCGTCCTGGGTCGGCTCCTGGGGGAGCAGGCCCGCGCGGGTCTGCATCTCCCGCTCGAAGTCGCGCAGCACCGCGTCCTGGGT
Organism: Streptomyces sp. UG1; assembly: GCF_049974585.1. Classification (NCBI taxonomy): domain Bacteria; kingdom Bacillati; phylum Actinomycetota; class Actinomycetes; order Kitasatosporales; family Streptomycetaceae; genus Streptomyces; species Streptomyces sp. UG1. Next base: position 193,456 of record NZ_JBNGGG010000001.1, read on the forward strand.
GCGCTTGAGCACCGCCTCGCGGTTGAGCCAGTAGGCGATGCCGGAGGCCGATACGGCGGCCGTGAGCGCCACGAGACCGAAGACCACGACGAGTCGAAGGCGCAGGCTGGTGAAACGCAGCCTCGACCACACTCCCTTGCGAGCCGCGACCCAGCCGCGGAAACCACCTTGCACGTCCGTCACTGAGGCGCGTCCAGGCGGTAGCCGACACCACGGACGGTACGGATCAGGGTGGGGGAGGAGGGGACGTCCTCGACCTTGGCGCGCAGCCGCTGGACACAGGCGTCGACGAGGCGGGAGTCGCCGAGGTAGTCGTGTTCCCAGACCAGGCGCAGGAGCTGCTGGCGGGACAGGGCCTGGCCGGGGCGGCGGCTCAGTTCGAGCAGCAGGCGCAGCTCGGTCGGGGTGAGCTGGAGGTCCTCGCCGTTCTTGGTCACGGTCATCGCCGCGCGGTCGATGACGAGGCTGCCGAAGGCCGCCGCGTCGTTCGACTCCCGCTCCCCGCGGCGCAGCACGGCCCGGATCCGGGCGTCGAGGACCCGGCCCTGGACGGGTTTGACGACGTAGTCGTCGGCGCCGGACTCCAGTCCGACCACGACGTCGATGTCGTCGCTGCGCGCGGTCAGCAGGATGATCGGAAGCTGGTCGGTGCGCCGGATGCGACGGCACACCTCGAACCCGTCGATGCCGGGCAGCATCACATCCAGCACGATCAGGTCCGGCCGCTGCTCACGCAGCAGTTTCAGCCCGTCCTCGCCGGTGGCAGCGGTGGCCACACGGTGTCCCTGGCGCGTCAGTGAGAGCTCCAGGGCCGTGCGGATGGCGTCGTCGTCCTCGATCAGCAACAGGGAAGGCACGGGCCTCATTCTGGCCCATGCGGGGGCGGTCTTTCGACTCCTGTACGAGCTGTAGGGGTACGTGCGCGTAGCGCTGTCCGCTGTGAGCGCGCTGTCCGGGTGCTGGGGCGGGCCTCTGACACCGGCCCCTGTGACAGGTCTGTGACAGTCGGCGGACACGGCCATGAAGGTGCCGGGGCAAGCTTTTCGGCACAGGCAAGACAGCAAGCCGACAGCAAGTCGGACGAGCAGAACACCGGGAAGTCCACGACGGGGGGCGCGAGATGAACACGCTGCACGGCACCAGCACCAGCGCAGTGATCACGCGTCTGCACGATGTGAACGGGGGCCGGGGTTCGGAGAAGTCCGGTGCCGTGAGCGGGCGGGGGTGCGCTCGCGGCGCCGGGCGTCAGCACACCGCGTACATGACGGTGGTTGACGGTTTCACGGGGGAACCGCACGGGGGAGCCGCGTACAGGGAGGACTCGGGGGAGCGGCGTCGCTCGCTGTCGGAGGCGGAGTTCACCGCCTACGTCCAGGAGCGTCGCTCCTCCCTGTACGCAACCGCCTACCACCTGACCGGTGACCGCTTCGAGGCCGAGGACCTGCTGCAGAGCGCGCTGTTCTCGACGTACAAGGCGTGGGACCGGATCACCGACAAGGCCGCCGTCGGGGGTTACCTGCGGCGGACGATGACCAACCTGCACATCAGCGCGTGGCGCCGCCGCAAGCTGAACGAGTACCCGACCGAGGAGCTGCCGGAGACGCCCGGCGACACGGACGCGATGCGCGGCACCGAGCTGCGCGCGGTCCTGTGGCAGGCGCTGGCCCGGCTGCCCGAGCTCCAGCGGACGATGCTGGTCCTGCGTTACTACGAGGGCCGCACCGACCCGGAGATCGCGGACATCCTCGACATCAGTGTCGGCACGGTGAAGTCCAGCATCTGGCGGTCGCTCCGCCGGCTGCGCGAGGACGAGGTCCTCAGCTTCGGCCGTGACGAGGAAGACGCCTTCGGGGAGCTTGTCGCCTGAAGGTCGGTCCGGGGGGACCGAAGGGGGAGCGGTAACAAGTGGGGGGACCCACGGGGGTCCGGGGGGCCAACGGGGGACCTACGGGGATCACGGGGGAACACGGGGGATGCTCCACCACGGGGGAAACGGGTGGGGCACAACGAGAGCGGGGCTGGAGGGCCGGGGGGTCCATCCAGTCCCGTTCTTCGTGCCTTCGTGTCTTCGTGTGTTCGAGGGCTGGGCCCTGTCGTTTGGATCAGGGGGCCGTCGGCGCGGTGTTCGCCGCCGGGCAGCGGCCCGCGGCGGCTGCCGTGAGGCGGCCCAGGGCCTCGTCGCGGTCGCAGGCATGGGCGCCGAGGGACGTCTGGTGGGCGATGATCGAGCGCTCCAGGCGCATCAGGCGCCAGCCGCGGCGCAGCAGGAAGGGGACCGACTTGCGGCCCTCCTTCAGATCGCGCAGGAAGCGGCGGCGGAAGGTCTTCACCGGGCCGCGGTTCAGGCAGAGCGCGTCGGCCAGTACGCCCAGTTCACGGCAGCGGTCCACGATCTCGGCCGCGAAGACGCCCTCCGCGACGAACAGCGGCGTACGGCCGATCTCGACGGTCTCCTCGCCGGTGCGGGCGCTCAGCGAGATGTCGTACGCCGGCACGTTCGTACGGCCCGTGCGGCACAGCTCGGCTATCGCCGAGACGGCCGTGTCGGCGTCCCATGAGTCGGGGTGGTCCCAGTCGATGTCGGAGCTCCCGGGGACCTGGGGCAGCGTCGGGTCGTCGCCCTCTTTGTAGAAGTCGTCGAGCCGCAGGACCGGAAGACCGGAACGGGCGGCGAGCAGGGACTTGCCGGAGCCGGAGGGGCCGCAGAGCAGCACGACTCGCGTCGGTATGGGCGGTTGGGAACTCACGGGACACCAGTGTGAGGCATCGCCGGGCCGGAGGACGACCCGGCGGGGCGCCTTTGAAGCGTGGGTCACATCTCTTCGGTTGTGGGCGGGTGGGTCAGGCCGTGCGGCCGAGATGCGTGACCATGATGCGGATCACGTTGTCGTCGATGATGTAAAAGACCCGGTAGTCGCCGACATGAAGGCGTCGTACATCAGGCGATCCGTACGGAACGGATGTTGCCGGGCGAGGCTCATAGGCCAGCTTGTCGATCGTGTCCAGGACGAGCGCGAGACCGCTCGGGTCCTCCTTCAGGAACCGCGCCGCTGAGTCCAGGGCCCTTGGTTCGAAGATGATCTCGTAGGTCACTTCTTTTCGAGCCCCAGTCGCCGGCGCACCTCGTCCATGGGGATGCCTGGCTCGAGCGTTCCCTCCGCCTTGCGGCGCTGGTAGTCCGCGAGTGCCAAGGCGTCTTCGAAGTCCTCTATAACCTGGGGTGACACGAGGAGCGCAGCCACGTGACCGTGGTCCGTGAGGGCGATGGTCTCGCGGCCGTGGGCGGCGCGGCGGACCAGGTCGCCGAGCTGGGAGCGGGCGGAACTGATGGCGATCTCAACCATGAGACAGATGGTGGCACATGATTAACGTTGTGGGCAATTCCGGTCTCGGCAGAGAGCCACGCCTCCCCCGGACGGAGGGAAGGCGCGGCTCTCCGGCTTCAGGGGCTCAGTACGACGAGCCCGACGCGCCCAGCGACCCCGTCGGGTGCCAGACCGTCTTCGTCTCCAGGAACGCCGTCATGCGGTCGGTGCCGGGAGTGGCGGCCCAGTCGTCCACAGGCTGTGGACGCACCACCCGCTTGAGGTTGTCCGCCGCGGCGATCTCCAGCTCCTTCGCCAGCACGTCGTCGGCGCCCGCGAGGTCGATCGCGTTGACGTCCTGGTGCGCGGCCAGCGGTGTCGCGATCTCCGCCGTACGGCCGGAGAGGATGTTGACGACGCCGCCGGGGAGGTCGGAGGTGGCCAGTACCTCGCCCAGGGACAGGGCGGGCAGCGGGGCCTTCTCCGACGCCACCACGATCGCCGTGTTGCCCGTGGCGATCACCGGCGCGACCACGGACACCAGGCCCAGGAACGACGACTCCTGCGGGGCCAGGACGGCCACCACGCCCGTCGGCTCGGGGGACGAGAGGTTGAAGAACGGGCCCGCGACCGGGTTGCCGCCGCCCACCACCTGGGCGATCTTGTCCGTCCAGCCCGCGTACCAGACCCAGCGGTCGATCGCCGCGTCGACCTGCGTGGCCGCCTTCGACTTCGACAGGCCCTCGGCGTCGGCGACCTCGCGGACGTACTGCTCACGGCGGCCCTCAAGCATCTCGGCGATGCGGTAGAGGATCTGGCCGCGGTTGTACGCCGTCGCGCCGGACCACCCGCCGAACGCCTTGCGCGCGGCGACCACCGCGTCACGGGCGTCCTTGCGGGAGGAGAGGGGCACGTTGGCCAGCCACTTGCCCTTGGAGTCGGTCACCTCGTACACCCGGCCGCTTTCGGAACGCGGGAACTTCCCGCCCACGTACAGCTTGTAGGTCTTGAAGACGGAGAGTCGGGTCGCGTCAGACATCGAGGTACGCCTCCAGGCCGTGGCGGCCGCCCTCGCGGCCGAAGCCCGACTCCTTGTAGCCGCCGAACGGCGAGGTCGGGTCGAACTTGTTGAACGTGTTGGACCAGACGACGCCGGCCCGGAGCTTGTTGGCGACGGCCAGGATCCGCGAGCCCTTCTCCGTCCAGATGCCCGCCGACAGGCCGTACGGCGTGTTGTTCGCCTTGGCGACGGCCTCGTCCGGCGTGCGGAAGGTGAGGACCGACAGGACCGGGCCGAAGATCTCGTCGCGGGCGATGCGGTGCGCCTGGGTGACGTTGGTGAAGAGCGTCGGGGCGAACCAGTAGCCGGCGGTCGGGATCTCGCAGGCCGGGGACCAGCGCTCGGCGCCCTCCGCCTCGCCCTGCTCGACGAGCGCGGTGATGCGGGAGAGCTGCTCTTCGGAGTTGATCGCGCCGATGTCGGTGTTCTTGTCGAGGGGGTCGCCCAGGCGGAGCGTGGAGAGCCTGCGCTTCAGCGACTCCAGCAGCTCGTCCTGGATCGACTCCTGGACCAGCAGCCGGCTGCCCGCGCAGCAGACCTGGCCCTGGTTGAAGAAGATGCCGTTCACGATGCCCTCGACGGCCTGGTCGATCGGGGCGTCGTCGAAGACGATGTTGGCGCCCTTGCCGCCGAGCTCCAGGGTGAGCTTCTTGCGGGTGCCCGCGACGGTCCGCGCGATCTCCTTGCCGACGGCCGTGGAGCCCGTGAAGGCGACCTTGTTGACGTCCGGGTGCGCGACGACCGCGGCGCCCGCGTCGCCGTAGCCGGGAAGGATGTTGACGACGCCCTTGGGCAGGCCGGCCTGGCGGCAGATGTCCGCGAAGAAGAGCGCGGAGAGCGGGGTCGTCTCGGCGGGCTTGAGGACCACCGTGTTGCCGGTCGCGAGCGCCGGGGCGATCTTCCACGCCAGCATGAGGAGGGGGAAGTTCCAGGGGATGACCTGGCCGGCGACGCCCAGCGGCTTCGGAGACGGTCCGAAGCCCGCGTAGTCCAGCTTGTCGGCCCAGCCCGCGTAGTAGAAGAAGTGCGCGGCGACCAGGGGGAGGTCGGCGTCCCTCGTCTCCTTGATCGGCTTGCCGTTGTCCAGGGTCTCCAGGACCGCGAGCTCCCGGGCCCGCTCCTGGATGATCCGGGCGATGCGGAACAGGTACTTCGCGCGCTCGGAGCCGGGCAGCGCCGACCACTTCTCGAAGGCCTTGCGGGCGGCCTTCACCGCGCGGTCCACGTCGGCCTCGCCGGCCTGGGCGACCTCGGAGAGGACCTCCTCCGAGCTGGGGCTGACCGTCTTGAACACCTTGCCGTCGGCGGCCTCGGTGAACTCGCCGTCGACGAACAGGCCGTAGGACGGGGCGATGTCGACGATCGACCGTGACTCGGGAGCGGGGGCGTATTCAAAGGCTGTCATCGTGATCAGTCCACCGTCACGTAGTCGGGGCCGGAGTAGCGGCCGGTGGCCAGCTTCTGACGCTGCATCAGCAGATCGTTCAGGAGCGAGGAGGCGCCGAAGCGGAACCAGTGGTTGTCGAGCCAGTCCTCGCCGGCGGTCTCGTTGACCAGCACGAGAAACTTGATCGCGTCCTTGGAGGTACGGATCCCGCCGGCCGGCTTCACACCGACCTGGATGCCGGTCTGGGTACGGAAGTCCCGCACCGCTTCCAGCATAAGAAGGGTGTTCGCCGGGGTGGCGTTCACGGCGACCTTGCCGGTGGACGTCTTGATGAAGTCGGCGCCGCCCAGCATGCCGAGCCAGCTCGCCCGCCGGATGTTGTCGTACGTCGACAGCTCGCCGGTCTCGAAGATGACCTTGAGACGGGCCGCCCCGCAGGCCTCCTTCACGGCGACGATCTCGTCGTACACCTTCATGTAGTTCCCGGCGAGGAACGCGCCCCGGTCGATGACCATGTCGATCTCGTCGGCACCGGCGGCGACGGCCTCACGGACGTCCGCCAGCTTCACCCCCAGGGGCGCGCGGCCCGCGGGAAAGGCGGTGGCGACCGAGGCGACCTTCACGGTCGACCCGGCGACGGCCTCCTTGGCGGTGGCCACCATGTCGGGGTACACACAGACGGCCGCGGTCGCCGGAGTCGTACGGTCGGTGGGGTCGGGGTGCACCGCCTTGGCGCCGAGCGCCCGGACCTTGCCCGGGGTGTCCGCGCCTTCCAGCGTCGTCAGGTCGACCATCGAGATGGCGAGGTCGATGGCGTACGCCTTGGCGGTCGTCTTGATGGAACGGGTACCGAGGGACGTGGCGCGCGCCTCCAGACCGACCGCGTCGACGCCGGGCAGCCCGTGGAGGAAACGGCGCAGCGTGCTGTCGGACGCGGTGACGTCCGGGAGTGCGTGAGCTGCGGCAGATGCATTGGTGGGCATGGTCACCAGACGAGCATATCTACGCGCGTAGCGGCTGTACACCCCGAAGAGGCGGATCTGTGAAACGCCGGGTGGTCGCACGCCCCAGGGGCGCGGGGCTGTATCGATATGCGGCTCCGCCGCGTGGGCGCGACCAGCCACAGACAACCCGCACTCGCCCACGAACAAGTACTCCCACGGCGATCAGGTGCCCGGCCAAGCGCCGCAGGCATGCGGCAGAATCGGGCGCATGACGACGCCGCACCAGCCCCCCAGCCCCGACCCCGCGACGAAGGACCGGGTCTACCGCTCACCCATGGGCATCGTCGGCGGCGTCGCACTGCTCGGCATCGTGCTCTGGCTGGGCATCGACGCACTCGTACGCGGCGAGGGCCGCACCCAGTGGCTCGCCCTCGCGGCGATGATCCTCATCGTGCCGCTGGTGTCCGCCTTCACCGTGCGCCCGGCGGTGTACGCCAACGAAGAGCGGCTCCGCATCCGCAACCCGCTCCGCGTGATCGTGCTGCCCTGGGGGGAGATCGCCTCGCTGCGGTCCGGCTACTCCAACGAGGTCGTCACCAAGGCCGGCACCAAGTTCCAGCTCTGGGCCGTCCCGGTCTCGCTGCGGGCCCGCAAGAAGGCGGCGCGGCGCACGGCCCGGGCCGCGGCGGGAGGTGAGCGTCGCGGGCCCGGCGGACCGGCGTTCGGCGGGCTCGGGTTCGGCGCGCCGCGCGGGGACGTCGACGCGGACGGGCCGCTGCGGGCCGAGACCGACAAGATCATGGACGACCTGCGGGAACTGCTGGAGCACCGGGAACAGGCGGAGTCCGCACAGGGCGAGGTGACCGTCCGCTGGGCCTACGAGGTGGCGGGGCCGATCGTCGCGGGCGCCGTGCTGCTGGCGATCCTGCTGGCGATGGGCTGAGCGGCCCGCACGTCGGCCGCCGTGCCGAAAACGCCCGAAGGGGTGCCCCCGGATGGGGGCACCCCTTCGGAACGGTCAGGGAGTCGTCGTACGGCTCAGATGCCCGCCGCCGTCGACAGGTCCTGCTTGATCGCCGCCAGCAGGTCGGCCGCCCGGGCGCGGGCTGCGGGCAGTTCGGCGTGGGAGCCGACCGGGACGACGACCTCCAGGTAGCACTTCAGCTTGGGCTCCGTGCCGCTGGGGCGGACGATCACGCGGGCGCCGTCCAGGGTGTAGCGCAGGCCGTCGGTGGGCGGGAGGGTGGCCGTGCCCCGGGTGAGGTCCTCGGCGCGGGTGATGGCCAGGCCGGCGAGCTCGGTCGGCGGCTGCTCGCGCAGCCGGCGCATGGCGTCGGCGATGACCGACAGGTCCTGGACGCGGACCGAGAGCTGGTCGGTGGCGTGCAGGCCGTGCTCCACGGCGAGGTCGTCGAGGAGGTCGAGGAGCGTGCGGCCCTCGGCCTTGAGCACCGACGCCAGCTCGGTGATCAGCAGGGCGGCGGTGATGCCGTCCTTGTCGCGCACGCCCTCGGGGTCGACGCAGTAGCCGAGGGCCTCCTCGTAGCCGTAGCGCAGGCCCTCCACGCGGGCGATCCACTTGAAGCCGGTGAGGGTCTCCTCGTACGGCAGGTTCGCCTTCTCGGCGATCCGGCCGAGGAGGGAGGAGGAGACGATCGACTCGGCGAAGGTGCCCTGTGCTCCCCGGTCGACGAGATGCGCGGCGAGCAGCGCGCCCACCTCGTCGCCGCGCAGCATCCGCCACTCCTCGCCGTCCTTGACGGCCACGGCGCAGCGGTCGGCGTCCGGGTCGTTGGCGATGACCAGGTCGGGGTCGGTCTCGCGGGCCTCGGCGAAGGCCAGGTCCATCGCGCCGGGCTCTTCCGGGTTGGGGAAGGCGACGGTGGGGAACTCCGGGTCCGGGTCGGCCTGCTCGGCGACCAGGGCGGGGGCGGGGAAGCCCGCGCGGGCGAAGGCGGCGAGCAGGACGTCCTTGCCGACGCCGTGCATCGCCGTGTAGACCGTGCGGGCGGTGCGGGGCGAGTCGGGGGCGAGGACCGCGTCCGTGCGGGCGAGGTAGGCCTCAAGGACGCTGTCGTCCAGGGTCTGCCAGCCCTCGGTGGGGCGGGGGACGACCGTGAGGGACGGGACCGCGGCGATCTCCTGCGCGATGTCGATGTCCGCGGGCGGGACGATCTGGGAGCCGTCGCCCAGGTACACCTTGTAGCCGTTGTCGCGGGGCGGGTTGTGGCTGGCGGTGACCTCCACGCCGGCCACCGCGCCGAGGTGCCTTATGGCGTACGCCAGGACCGGGGTGGGCAGGGGGCGCGGGAGTACGGCGGCGCGCAGGCCGGCGCCGGTCATGACGGCGGCCGTGTCCCGCGCGAAGTCCTCCGACTTGTGGCGGGCGTCGTAGCCGATGACGACGAGGCCGTTGTCGTGGCCCTGCTTCTTGAGGTAGGCGGCGAGGCCGGCGGCGGCGCGGATGACGACGCTGCGGTTCATCCGCATGGGCCCGGCGCCGAGTTCCCCTCGCAGGCCCGCGGTGCCGAACTGGAGGGTGCCGCTGAAGCGGGCGGCGAGCTCTTCGACGTCCGCGGCTTCGATGAGCTTGGCGAGCTCGTCGCGGGTGTCCGGGTCGGGGTCCTCGGCGAGCCATGCCCGGGCGCGGGCGATGAGATCGTCGTGCACGTCGGTCAACCTCTCGTTTTGTGTCGTTCGGAGCGGGGAGGGTGTTTGAGTTTTTTCGCCCCCGCCGCCCCTACCCGTCCCATCCCAGGGGCGCTGCCCCTTCGACCCCGCCAGGGGGCTCTGCCCCCTGGACCCCCGCTCCTCAAACGCCGGAGGGGCTGCATTTTCCCCTGCTCCTCGAACGGCGGAGGGGGATTCTCAGCCCGTCCGGCGTTTGAGGACGAGGCCCGTTCAGGGCCGAAGCGGGGGTCTGGGGGCGGCAGCCCCCAGGGATGGGACGGGTAGGGGCGGCGGGGGCGAGAAAACGCCTACAGACGCCCCAGCACCTGCGCCAGCAGCGAGCCCATCCGCGTCGCGCTGTCACGACCGGCCTGGAGGACCTCCTCGTGGTTGAGGGGCTCGCCCGTCATGCCGGCCGCGAGGTTGGTCACCAGGGAGATGCCCAGAACCTCGGCGCCCGCCTCACGCGCAGCGATCGCCTCCAGCACCGTCGACATGCCCACCAGATCGGCACCGATCACCCGCGCCATCCGGATCTCGGCCGGCGTCTCGTAGTGCGGGCCGGGGAACTGGGCGTAGACGCCCTCCTCCAGCGTGGGGTCGATCTCCTTGCACAGGGCCCGCAGCCGCGGCGAGTACAGGTCCGTCAGGTCGACGAAGTTCGCGCCGACGATCGGGGACGTCGCCGTGAGGTTGATGTGGTCGCTGATCAGGACCGGCTGGCCGGGGCGCATGCCCTCGCGCAGACCGCCGCAGCCGTTGGTGAGCACCACGGTCTTGCAGCCCGCCGCCACGGCGGTGCGCACGCCGTGCGCCACGGCGGCGACGCCACGGCCCTCGTAGTAGTGGGTGCGGCCGAGGAAGACCAGGGCGCGCCGGTTGCCGATCCGGTAGGAGCGGATCTTGCCGCCGTGCCCTTCCACCGCCGGCGGGGGGAACCCGGGCAGCTCGGTGACCTGGAACTCGGCCTCGGGTGCGCCGAGGGCGTCCACGGCCGGAGCCCAGCCGGAGCCCATCACGAGGGCGACGTCGTGGGTCTCGGCGCCCGTGAGTTCGCGCAGGCGCGCGGCGGCGGCGTCGGCGGCGGCGTGCGGGTCGCCCTGGATGTCGTCCGGAAGAAGAGATGCGTTCACGCGACTGAGGGTAGCCGGTTTGGGCCTACGCGCGTAGATGACGGAGCTCACGGGATGGCGATCGTTGTCTTGTCGTTTCCGACGAAGCCTGCGCCGAGCGGGCGGTCACTCGTCGGTGATGACGATGTCCTTGTCGTTGAAGACCTCGACGATGAAGACCAGCAGTCGCCCCAGGCTGATCGAGTACTCCACCAGGATGTTCTGCGTGAGCCGGACCGTACGGTCGTCTCCGGTGGCACTTATGGCGCGGGACGCGGGAAGGAAGGGGTCCCGCGCCAAAACGGCGATCCCCTTGTCGAAGGAGCTGCGCTGGCGGTCGTCGAGCCGGTCACGTGCCGTCGCGGCCTGCTCGGTGTAGTAGACCTGGTAGGTGCGCCGCTCCTCGCTCATGGAATTCTCCCGTTCGTGGTGTCGATCCTTGCCAAGCCTAGAGGTCAGGCCCCTTCAGCAAGGCCGCTTGCGCAGCTCCATCACATAATCGTGTGGCGCCCCCGCCGATTCCGCCGCATCGGCGATCTCCCCGAGGTAGCGGGCCGCCGGCAGACCGCCCTCGTAGGCGTTCAGGACGTACGTCCACGCCGGCTCCTCGCCCTCCAGCGTGTGCACGCGGACGCGGAGCCGGCGGTAGATGCCCAGGCCCACGCCCTCCCAGCGGTCCAGGGAGTCCGCGTCCATGGGCGCGATGTCGTAGAGCGCGACGAAGACCTGCTCCCCCGGCTCCTCGACGAGCGTCGCCAGCGCGCCGTCCCAGCCGAGCTGTTCGCCCCCGAACGTCAGCCGCCATCCGTTCAGCCAGCCGGTGGCGCGCAGCGGCGAGTGCGGGGCGCGGCGGGTCATCAGCCGCGCGTCGAGATTGCCGGCGTACGCGGCGTAGAGCGACATGGGGAGAGGGTACGGCAGGTGCATCCCGTGCCCCTGTCGTAACGGTGGTGTCTCGGGCGGGCCCCCAGGCGGTCGCATGGTGCGGCGTGCGGGACAATGGAGTACGTGACTCGGATCGTGATCATCGGTGGCGGACCCGGCGGATACGAAGCGGCGCTGGTCGCCGCGCAACTCGGCGCGGAGGTGACCGTCGTCGACTGCGACGGCCTCGGCGGGGCGTCGGTGCTCACCGACTGCGTGCCGTCGAAGACCCTCATCGCCACGGCCGAGGTGATGACCACCTTCGACTCCTCCTACGAGGAGCTGGGGATCATCGTCGCCGACGACACCCCGCACATCGACACGCCCGCGCGCGTCGTGGGCGTCGATCTGGGCAAGGTCAACCGGCGTGTCAAGCGGCTCGCGCTCGCGCAGTCCCACGACATCACCGCCTCCGTCACGCGGGCCGGCGCGCGCGTGATGCGCGGGCGCGGCCGGCTGGAGGGCATGCAGGCCCTCGACGGCTCCCGCAAGGTCGTGGTGCGGGCCGCGGACGGGACCGAGGAGACGCTCGTCGCGGATGCGGTGCTGATCGCCACCGGCGGGCATCCCCGTGAGCTGCCCGACGCCCAGCCCGACGGCGAGCGCATCCTGAACTGGACCCAGGTCTACGACCTCACCGAGCTGCCCGAGGAGCTCATCGTGGTCGGGTCCGGTGTCACCGGTGCCGAGTTCGCCGGCGCCTATCAGGCGCTCGGGTCGCGGGTCACCCTCGTCTCGTCGCGCGATCGCGTGCTGCCCGGCGAGGACCCGGACGCCGCGGCCGTCCTGGAGGACGTCTTCCGGCGCCGCGGCATGAACGTCATGGCCCGCTCGCGCGCCGCCGCCGCCAAGCGGGTCGGCGACCGGGTCGAGGTCACCCTCGCCGACGGACGGGTCATCAGCGGCAGCCACTGCCTCATGGCCGTCGGCGCCATCCCGAACTCCGAGGGCATGGGCCTGGAGGAGGCCGGCGTCAAGCTGCGCGAGTCCGGGCACATCTGGACCGACAAGGTGTCGAGGACCACGGCTCCCGGGGTGTACGCGGCCGGTGACGTGACCGGTGTCTTCGCCCTCGCCTCGGTCGCGGCGATGCAGGGACGTATCGCCATGTACCACTTCCTGGGCGACGCGGTGGCCCCGCTGAACCTGAAGACCGTGTCGTCCAACGTCTTCACCGACCCCGAGATCGCCACCGTCGGCTACACCCAGGCGGACGTGGACGGGGGCAAGATCGACGCCCGGGTCGTCAAGCTGCCGTTGCTGCGCAACCCGCGCGCGAAGATGCAGGGCATCCGGGACGGCTTCGTCAAGATCTTCTGCCGGCCGGGTACGGGCATCGTGGTCGGCGGCGTGGTCGTCTCGCCGCGCGCCTCGGAACTGATCCACCCGATCTCGATCGCGGTCGACAACAATCTGACGGTCGAACAGATCGCGAACGCCTTCACCGTGTACCCCTCCCTTTCGGGCTCGATCGCCGAGGTGGCACGCCAGCTCCACACCCGGAAGACCGGCGGCGAGTTCTGACGGCCGGATCCGACTCCCCGCTGGTCACGGGGAGTTGTCGAGCATGCGTACGGCATAGGCGGCGGGCCTAGGCTCTATACCACTTCTTGCCCTGGCGTGCGAACAACTTCTGTTATTCGGCGCAAACTGCTGAAACCAGACGGTCGTTGGGGTTACTGTCAGTTTCGTGTTCGCTGCAGAACGTCGTCAATTGATCCTCGAAATGGTGCGAGCGAACGGGGCCGTGTCGCTCCGTGAGCTCGCCCGCGTCGTCCAGACCTCCGAAGTGACCGTACGGCGGGACGTGCGCGCGCTGGAGGCAGAAGGACTCCTCGACCGCCGGCATGGCGGTGCGGTATTGCCGGGCGGGTTCACGCGGGAGTCCGGCTTTCCGCAGAAGTCACATCTCGCGACCGCCGAGAAGACGGCCATCGCCGACCTCGCCGCGAACTTCGTGGAGGAGGGCGAGGCGATCGTCGTCGGGGCGGGAACCACCACGCAGGAGCTGGCCCGGCGGCTCGCCCGGGTGCCCGGGCTGACCGTCGTCACGAACTCGCTGTTGGTGGCGCAGGCCTTGGCCCATGCCAACCGGGTCGAGGTCGTGATGACCGGCGGGACGCTGCGCGGGTCGAACTATGCGCTGGTGGGCAGCGGCGCCGAGCAGTCCCTGCAAGGGCTGCGGGTGTCCCGGGCCTTCCTCTCCGGGAGCGGGCTCACCGCCGAGCGCGGCCTGTCCACGTCCAACATGCTCTCCGCGTCCGTCGACCGGGCGCTGGTGCAGGCGGCCTCCGAGGTCGTCGTCCTCGCCGACCATACGAAGCTCGGCACGGACACCATGTTCCAGACGGTGCCCACGGACGTCATCACACGGCTGGTCACCGACGAACCGCCCGCCCACGACGACCGCGCCCACACCGAGTTGCAGGCCCTTGCCGATCAGGGGGTGCAGATCGCTGTGGCCGGAGCGACGGGGGCGGGCGGTTCGTCGGGGGGTGACGAGGTCCCTGCGCGACGTCAACGGGCCCTGCCAAGTCCGCGGCGCGGGCAGACGCCGGGGGGTGGGGCGGGGTTGCGTTCCGCTGCCGCGACGGTGCTGGGTGAGCAAGGGGCCGAGCGGGAGCGGGCGCGAGTTGCGGATCTGCGGCGGCGTTAGGGTCGCCTATTCGCCGTACGGGTCTTGGTTGTTGGGCGGCTGCCGGTCGTTTGTGGCTGGTCGCGCCCACGCGGCGGAGCCGCAAATCGACACAGCCCCGCGCCCCTAGGTTGGCCGTAGTCCCCGGAGTGTCAGGTGCAGCAAGCGGTCCGCCAACTCCGGATCCCCCGGTGTCTCCTCTGCCGCCAGGGCAATGGCGTGTGTCAGTTGGAGGAGGTCGGTGATGGCCACGTCGGGGCGGACGGAGCCGGTCTTCTGGGCCCGTTCCAGCAGTGCGCCGCCCGCCTCGCGGATCGGGCCGCTGCACCGTGCCAGCGCCGAGGCCTTGTTGTCGGTGGCGGACATCAGGGCGTGGGCCAGGCCTCGGTACTCGCCGGCGTGGGTGACCATCTCGCGCAGCCAGGTCACCAGGGCCGCGCAGGGCTCCGGGGCTTGCAGGAGTTCTCGGGAGCGGGTCAGCAGGTCGCCGGCCGCCTCCTCGAAGACGGCGCTCAGCAGGGCGTCGCGGTTGGGGAAGTGGCGGTAGAGGGTGCCGATGCCCACGCCCGCCCGGCGTGCCACGTCCTCCAGGGACGCGTCCGTGCCGTGTTCGGCGAAGGCGGAGCGGGCCTCGGTGAGCAGGCGCTCGTGGTTGCGGCGGGCATCGGCGCGCATGCCTGTCGGCGGCCGGGCCATGGGGCTCACCTGCCCTTCCCTCACTTGGTCCTCGGGTGCGGAAGCGCCCGGCGGGCTGATCGCTCAGTCCGCCGGGCGCCTCAGGACGTCGTACGACTCAGTCCTTGATCTCGCAGATGGCGGCGCCGGAGATGAGGGAGGCGCCGATCTCGGCGGACAGGCCCTTGATGGTGCCGGACTTGTGTGCGTTGAGGGGCTGTTCCATCTTCATCGCCTCGAGGACGACGATGAGGTCGCCCTCCTTGACCTCCTGGCCCTCCTCGACGGCGACCTTGACGATGGTGCCCTGCATGGGGGAGGCGAGGGTGTCGCCGGAGGCCGCGGGGCCGGACTTCTTCGCCGCGCGGCGCTTGGGCTTGGCCCCGGCGGCCAGGCCGGTGCGGGCCAGGGTCATGCCGAGGGAGGCGGGCAGGGAGACCTCCAGGCGCTTGCCGCCGACCTCGACCACGACCGTCTCGCGGCCGCTCTCCTCGTCCGTCTCGGTGTCGGCCGGGGCGGCGAAGGGCTTGATGTCGTTGACGAACTCGGTCTCGATCCAGCGGGTGTGGACCGTGAACGGGTCCTGGCTGCCGGTGAGTTCGGGGGCGAACGCCGGGTCCACGACCACCGCGCGGTGGAACGGGATGGCCGTCGCCATGCCCTCGACCTGGAACTCCTCCAGCGCGCGGGCGGCGCGCTGCAGGGCCTGCTCGCGGGTGGCGCCGGTGACGATCAGCTTGGCCAGCAGGGAGTCCCAGGCCGGGCCGATCACCGAGCCGGACTCGACGCCGGCGTCCAGGCGGACACCGGGGCCGGTGGGCGGGGTGAAGGTGGTCACCGTGCCGGGGGCCGGCAGGAAGTTGCGGCCGGGGTCCTCGCCGTTGATGCGGAACTCGAAGGAATGGCCGCGGATCGCCGGGTCGTCGTATCCGAGTTCCTCGCCGTCGGCGATGCGGAACATCTCGCGGACCAGGTCGATGCCGGTGACCTCCTCGGTGACCGGGTGCTCGACCTGGAGGCGCGTGTTGACCTCCAGGAAGGAGATCGTGCCGTCCAGGCCGACCAGGAACTCGACGGTGCCCGCGCCGACGTAGCCGGCCCCCTTGAGGATGGCCTTCGACGCGCTGTACAGCTCGGCGGTCTGCGCCTCGGACAGGAAGGGCGCGGGGGCCTCCTCGACCAGCTTCTGGTGGCGGCGCTGCAGCGAGCAGTCACGCGTGGACACCACGACCACGTTGCCGTGCTGGTCGGCCAGGCACTGGGTCTCCACGTGGCGGGGCTTGTCGAGGTAGCGCTCGACGAAGCACTCCCCGCGACCGAACGCGGCCACCGCCTCGCGGACGGCGGAGTCGTACAGCTCCGGGACCTCTTCGAGGGTGCGGGCGACCTTCAGGCCGCGTCCGCCGCCGCCGAAGGCGGCCTTGATGGCGATCGGCAGGCCGTGCTGCTCGGCGAAGGCGACGACCTCGTCGGCGCCGGAGACCGGGTCGGGGGTGCCCGCGACCAGCGGGGCGCCCGCGCGCTGGGCGATGTGCCGGGCGGCGACCTTGTCGCCGAGGTCGCGGATGGCCTGCGGCGGGGGGCCGATCCAGATCAGACCGGCGTCGAGGACGGCCTGGGCGAAGTCGGCGTTCTCCGACAGGAAGCCGTAGCCGGGGTGGATGGCGTCCGCGCCGGACTCGCGTGCGGCTTTGAGTACCTTGTCGATGTCCAGGTAGCTGGTGGCCGGGGTGTCACCGCCCAGGGCGAACGCCTCATCCGCGGCGCGGACATGCAATGCGTCCCGGTCCGGGTCCGCGTAGACGGCCACGCTCGCGATCCCGGCGTCCCGGCAGGCCCGGGCCACGCGGACAGCGATTTCGCCACGGTTGGCGATGAGCACCTTGCGCACGATTGAGGCTCCCTCCTTGAAACAAGCCGAGTTTAGGGACTGCCGACACGACACTTCGACCCGTCCCCAGTGGTGAGCTTGCCCACACGGAGCGTGATGCCAGGCTCGCCCAACCTGCGAAATCCCTTGTCGCGCCACGGTACGCAGGTCTCTTCCGGAAAACCCTAGCTCCCCCCTGTGGTCAAGGTCTCTGTCATCACGTGCTGCGGGCCACTCGGTTTCTTTGTGGAATCCCTACGAATGGCCCAATGCATCTTTGCCGACCACCGAACCCTTGTCCCGGGGTTTACCCGTTAGTAGCGTTCGCGATGTCTCGAACGTACTTGGGGTAACCCGGGTTGGGCTCGAAAGTGGGTGGGGGCCGGTGGTGCGCAGGCCGGTGGCGTGGGTCGTGGCGGTCGTGCTCCTGGTCGAGGCGTTCGGCGTCGCGGCGCTGAACTGGTTCCTCGGGGTCGTCGTCGACCGTCAGGACATGTCCCTGGCGGGCCTGGACCCGGACATGATGTCGATGTCCTCGAAGATCGGCGGCGTGGTCTTCGGCGCCTACTTCGCGCTGTGCGGCCTGGTCGCCCTGCTCGTGGCCGTGCGCAACCGTGCCCCGGCCGGGTTCGGCCGCATCCTGCTGATCAGCGCGGCCGTGGTGCACGGGCTGCTGGCCGCGTTCGTCTGGGGCCTGGTGGGCTGGACGGCGTTCGTGTTCATGGTCGTCGTACTCGGCCTGATCGTGCTGCTGCTGATGACGTACGACGCCCCGGCCGCGCCCGAGGAGCCCGTGGACGCCGCTCCGGGTGAGGGCGACGGCGACGGCTCCCCGGCCGGCGGCGCTCCGGTCAGTCCTCCGCCGGCGCCCACAACTGGGTGATGCCGATGCCCAGTTGGGCCAGCAGCCGGCGCACCAGCGGCAGGCTGATGCCGATCACATTGCCGTGGTCGCCGTCGATGCCGTCGATGAACGGGGCCGAGCGGCCGTCCAGGGTGAACGCCCCGGCGACGTAGAGCGGTTCGCCGGAGGCGACGTACGCGGCGATCTCCTCGTCGGTCGGCTCGCCGAAGCGGACGATCGTGGAGGCGGTGGCGGAGGCGTACCGGCCGCTGACGGTGTCGTAGACGCAGTGGCCGGTCTGCAGGGTGCCCGCGCGCCCGCGCATCGACTTCCAGCGGGCCGTGGCCTCCTCGGCGTCGGCCGGCTTGCCCAGGGCCTGGCCGTCCAGGTCGAGGACGGAGTCGCAGCCGATCACGATCGCGCCCTTGACCTCCGGCTTCGCCGCCACGACGGAGGCCTTCGCCTCGGCCAGGGCCAGTGCCAGCTCGGCGGGGGTGGGTGCGTGGACGGCGTCCTCGTCGACGCCGCTCACGACGACCTCGGGTTCCAGCCCCGCCTGGCGCAGCAGGCCCAGTCGGGCGGGGGAGGCGGAGGCGAGGACGAGTCGGCGGCGGGGCTGATCAGTCATGCCGTCAGCGTATCGGCGCCTCCGGCCGGGCTCATCCCCGCCCGAGCAGCCCGAGCACGATCATCGCGAGCACCACGGCCAGCGCCATGAGAACGCCCAGCCGCCGCAACATCTCCTGCGTGTCGCGCAGTTCCTTGGGCGGCTCGTTCTCGGGGTCGGACCACAGCATGCCTTCCATCGTCGGTCGGCGGTTCGGCCCGGCGCCTGAGTACGCATACTCAACTTCACCAAACGGTGCTACGGTTCCATTAACTAAAGGGACTTCAGTTCTGTTTGGAGAGTGTGTCATGTTCACCACTTCCTGGATCGCGGCCCCTCAGTCGCCCAGCGAGGGCTTCACGCCCAACTGGTCCCGTGAGGGCTTCTGGCGTCAGTCGCTGCGGCAGGTCGTCCGGCTGTCGGCGGGTGGTGGCCGGGTTCGGGTGCGGCTGTCCAACGCGTACGGCGCCTCGCCCGTGCGTGTCGCGGGCGCGAGCGTGGGGCGTACGGCTGTGGGGGCCGCGGTGGAGCCGGGATCGCTGACGCGGCTCACGTTCGGGGGCGCGGGGCAGGTCGCGATACCGGTGCGCGGGGAGGTCGTCAGCGATGACGTCAGACTCGCCGTCGCGGCCGGGGAGCCGGTGACCGTCACGCTCCACTTCGACGGCGCCACCGGGCCCGCGACCTTCCATGCCCAGGCGTTCACGACCGGCTATCGGGGCGAGGGCGACCGGTCTGCGGACGCGGGCGGCGAGGGCTTCGACGCGGTGAGCGAGTCCTGGTACTTCCTGACGGCGGTGGAGGTCGACGCCGACCGCACGGACGCCGTCGCCCTCTTCGGCGACTCGATCACGGACGGGTTCGGCTCGACGGTGGGCGCGGACCGGCGGTGGTCGGACGCGCTCGCCGAGCGCACGGGGCGGCCCGTGCTCAATGCGGGGATCGGCGGGAATCTGCTGCTCAACGATTCGGCCTGGTACGGGGAGAAGGCTCTCCACCGGTTGCGCCGGGACGTCCTCGACCGGCCCGGAGTGGACACACTCGTCGTGCTGCTGGGGCTCAACGACATCGGCTTCAGCGAGACGGACGAGCAGCCGACGTACAAACCGGCGCCGGTGGTGGAGGCGGAGGAACTCATCGCCGGGCACCGGGAGTTGATACGGCAGGGCCGGGCGGCGGGACTGCGGCTGATCGGCTGCACGCTGCTGCCGTTCGGAGGGTCGGACCACTGGGGTGAGCACGCGGCCAAGGTGAGCCACGAGCTGAACGAGTGGATCCGGTGCTCGGGGGAGTACGACACGGTGGTGGACCTCGGCCGGGCCATGGCCGACCCCGCGGACCTCGACCGCCTGCACCCGTCGTACGACTTCGGCGATCACCTGCACCCGAACGACGCCGGGTACGAGGTGATGGCCGAAGCCGTGTCGGCGATCCTCTGACTAGCCGGGCCAGTAAGTACGCGCCCACGTCGTCGGCCCCGGCTGCGGCAGCCGTCGCCTCGCGATGCGGGAGGGGTCCGACCAGGAGTCGCGGGCGGTGGGGGCGCCGGGCGGGAGGGCGCTGGCCGCCGTGGCGCGGGCGCGGACCACCGCCAGTGCGGCGGCCAGCTCCTCCGGTGTCGGGTTGCCCCGTAGGACCTTGATGTTCATGGCGGCTCCCGGCGGGCCTAGAGAGGGATGTTGCCGTGCTTCTTCGGAGGCAGGGATTCCCGCTTCGTACGCAACTGACGCAGACCCCGTACGACGTGCAGGCGCGTGTCGGACGGCATGATCACCGCGTCGATGTAGCCGCGCTCGGCCGCGACGTAGGGGTTGAGGAGGGTGTCCTCGTACTCCTGGATCAGCCGCGCACGCACCGCCTCCAGGTCCTCCCCGGCCGCCTCCGCCTCGGCGAGGGTGCGCCGGTGCAGGATGTTGACCGCGCCCTGGGCACCCATGACGGCGATCTGGGCGGTCGGCCAGGCGAGGTTGAGGTCGGCGCCCAGGTGCTTGGAGCCCATGACGTCGTAGGCGCCGCCGAAGGCCTTGCGGGTGATGACCGTGATCAGCGGGACGGTCGCCTCGGCGTAGGCGTAGATGAGTTTCGCGCCGCGGCGGATGATGCCGGTGTGCTCCTGGTCGACACCCGGCAGGAAGCCCGGCACGTCGACGAAGGTGATCACCGGGACGTTGAAGGCGTCGCAGGTGCGCACGAAGCGCGCGGCCTTCTCACTCGCGTCGATGTCGAGGCAGCCGGCGAACTGCATCGGCTGGTTGGCGACGATGCCGACCGGGCGGCCCTCGACCCGGCCGAACCCGGTGACGATGTTCGGCGCGAACAGCGGCTGCGTCTCGAAGAACTCGGCGTCGTCCAGGACGTGCTCGATCACCGCGTGCATGTCGTACGGCTGGTTCGCGCTGTCCGGCACGATCGCATCCAGCTCGCGGTCCTCGTCGGTGACGGACAGGTCCGCCTCCTCCGGGAACGCCGGGGGCTCGGAGAGGTTGTTGGACGGCAGGTACGACAGCAGCTGCTTGACGTACTCGATGGCGTCCTTCTCGTCCCCGGCCATGTGATGCGCCACGCCCGAGGCCGAGTTGTGGGTCCTGGCCCCGCCCAGCTCCTCGAAGCCGACGTCCTCGCCGGTGACCGTCTTGATGACGTCGGGGCCGGTGATGAACATGTGCGAGGTCTGGTCGACCATGACCGTGAAGTCGGTGATGGCGGGGGAGTAGACCGCGCCGCCCGCGCAGGGGCCGACGACGAGGCTGATCTGCGGGATGACGCCGGAGGCGTGCGTGTTGCGGCGGAAGATCTCGCCGTAGGCGCCGAGGGAGGCGACGCCCTCCTGGATCCGTGCCCCGCCCGAGTCGTTGATGCCGATGACCGGGCAGCCGGTCTTCAGCGCGAAGTCCATGACCTTGACGATCTTCTGGCCGTAGACCTCGCCGAGGGCCCCGCCGAAGACGGTGAAGTCCTGCGAGAAGACGGCCACCGGGCGGCCGTCGACCGTGCCGTACCCGGTGACGACACCGTCCCCGTACGGGCGGTTCTTCTCCAGCCCGAAGTTGGTGGAGCGGTGCCGGGCGAACTCGTCGAGCTCGACGAAGGACCCCTCGTCCATCAGCAGCTCGATGCGCTCACGGGCCGTCAACTTGCCCTTGGCGTGCTGCTTCTCGACGGCGCGTGCGGAGCCGGCGTGCGTCGCTTCCTCGATACGGCGCTGGAGATCCGCGAGCTTGCCCGCGGTGGTGTGGATGTCGATCCCAGGGGACCCTTGGATCTCGTGACGCTCTTCCGGCTCGGACATCGGGATGTGGCTCCCTGCCTGCTCAAAAGGGGGGACGGTTACTCATCCGTAGAGTAGTGGGGCGCCTACCAATCGGCAGTGCGGCGTTTACCACACCGCCCTGGTCTTCCCAGGAAGGTCGGCGAGATCTACGGAAACCTCAGACCTAGGGTGGCTTGCATGACGCCGCGAGATGCATCAGACGACAGCCGCTGGTCCGATCTGGACCGCCCGCCCCTCAACGCCGCCGCCCTGCGTCGGGCGCTCGTGCGGGAGGGCAGCCTGTGGACGCAGGTGGAGGTCGTGCAGCGCACCGGCTCCACCAACACCGATCTCGTGGACCTGGCCACCGCGGGCAAGGCGGGCGAGGGCACGGTTCTGGTCGCCGAGGAACAGACGGCCGGCAAGGGGCGCCTGGACCGCGACTGGACGGCACCGGCCCGCTCGGGGCTGTTCTTCTCCGTACTGCTGAACCCGGCCGAGGTGCCGGTGCCCCGCTGGGGCTGGCTGCCGCTGCTCACCGGCGTCGCCGTGGCGACCGGCCTGTCCCGGGCCGCGGGCGTCGACATGGCACTCAAGTGGCCGAACGACCTGCTGGTGACCATCGGCGGCGACGAACGCAAGACCGGCGGCATCCTCGCGGAGCGGGCCGGGGACGCGGGGGTCGTCATCGGCGTCGGCATCAACGTCACGCTGCGCGAGAACGAGCTGCCGGTGCCCCAGGCCGGGTCGCTGGCGCTGGCCGGGGCGGCCGGCACGGACCGGGATCCGCTGCTGCGCGGCGTGCTGCGGTCGCTGGAGGACTGGTACGGGCGATGGCGGGCCGCGGCCGGGGATCCGCTGGTCAGCGGGCTCCAGGAGACGTATGCGGCGGGGTGTGCGACGTTGGGGAAGGTGGTGCGCGCCGAACTGCCGGGCGACCGGGCGATCACCGGGGAGGCGGTCGCCATCGACGGGGACGGACGGCTGGTGCTGGCGACGGAGGAGGGCGTGCAGGAGCCGGTGGGGGCCGGGGACATCGTGCATCTGCGATTGGCATGAGGCCCGCATCCGGGCCGGGCAGGGCTTTCTCTTACGGAGTGAGCTGGCGCACACCTGCCGTAAAGTGAAGGCCGGTCGATTACTGACCGCGGCAGATCGGAAGGGCAGCAGGCGTGACCGTCGACGACACGGGCTCCGGCACGGGCGCGGACGGCCGGGTGGATCCCTACGCCGCCGATCCGGGCGAGGATCCGCTCGCCCTGCGTCTGGAACAGCTCATCCTCGGCGCCGAGCGGCGCTACACCCCGTTTCAGGCCGCCCGCAGCGCCGGGGTCTCCATGGAGCTGGCGTCCCGCTTCTGGCGGGCCATGGGCTTCGCCGACATCGGGCAGGCCAAGGCGCTGACCGAGGCCGACGTACTGGCCCTGCGGCGCCTCGCCGGTCTCGTCGAGGCGGGGCTGCTCAGCGAGGCCATGGCCGTGCAGGTGGCCCGCTCGACCGGGCAGACCACCGCCCGGCTCGCCGAATGGCAGATCGACTCCTTCCTGGAGGGCCTGACCGAGCCCCCGGAGCCCGGCATGACGCGGACCGAGGTGACGTATCCCCTGGTCGAGCTGTTGCTGCCCGAGCTGGAGGAGTTCCTCGTCTACGTCTGGCGCCGCCAGCTCGCCGCCGCGACCGGCCGGGTCGTGCAGGCCGCCGACGACGAGGAGATGGTCGACCGGCGGCTGGCGGTCGGATTCGCCGACCTCGTGGGCTTCACGCGGCTGACCCGCCGCATGGAGGAGGAGGAACTCGGCGAACTGGTCGAGGCCTTCGAGACCACGGCGGCCGACCTGGTGGCCGCGCGCGGCGGGCGGCTGATCAAGACCCTCGGCGACGAGGTGCTGTACGCGGCCGACGACGCGGGTGTCGCCGCAGAGATCGCGCTCCGTCTCATCGAGACGATGGCGGGCGACGAGACCATGCCCGAGCTGCGCGTCGGCATCGCCTTCGGCACGGTGGCCACTCGTATGGGCGATGTCTTCGGTACGACCGTGAACCTCGCCTCCCGGCTGACGTCGATAGCCCCGCGCGACGCCGTCCTCGTCGACAGCGCGTTCGCGGAGGAGCTCATCCGCTCGGGCGAGGCGCCGGCGTCCGAGGCGGACGCGGCGGAGGCCGCCGCGGCGGCGGAGAAGGAGGGGGAGGAGGCCCCGGTGTACCGGTTCGCGTTGCAGCCGATGTGGCAGCGGCCGGTGCGGGGGTTGGGGGTCGTGGAGCCGTGGCTCTTGACGCGGAGGGCGGCTGCCGGGGGCGAGTGAGCGCCGTTGCGGCGGCTGTTTCGTGTCGGCTGCGGGTTCGTTGTGGCTGGTCGCGCCCACGCGGCGGAGCCGCATATCGATACAGCCCCGCGCCCCTTGAGGGCGTTGCAGTGTGGGGCGTTGGTCAGTTCTGCAGGGGGTCCACGCACAGGCCGATGACCGGGATGCAGACCGGGTTGGCGTCGGACTGAGTCGGTTGTGTGGGGGGCGGGGTCGTCGGTGGCTGGTCGGGGGGCTCTTGTGTGGGCGGGGGCGGCTGGGGTGTTGCTGTTCCCGGGGGTTGGGGTGTCGTCGGCGTGGTCGGTCGGGCCGTGGGCCGTTCTGGGGTCGTCGTGGTGTTCGGGGGCGTCGGTACGAGGATCGAGGTCGGTGTGGACGCCGCTTCGCGGCCGCCCATCGCGGATGTCGACGTCGGGGTCGGCTTCGGGGGTGTCGTCGGGAGGGCGGTGGCGGCGTTCGCCGTGCGGTCCGGCCGCGGGGCCGTGTCCGGGGCGGGGGCCGCGGGCGGGTTGGACTCCGATGCGCCCAGGCTGCCGGTGACGCCGGAGTCCGGGGTCGGGCGCACGAGGCTCAGGGCGCCGGCCGCCAGGGCCAGGCCTCCGGCCGCGAGGAGGACCTTGCGGGGGCGGGGGCGGCGGTGTCGGCCGCGGGGGCCGAAGAGGCGGGTGGCGGCGACGGGGGCGTACGGGCCGAACGCCTCGGCTGTCTCCGTCGCTTCCATCCCTGTGGCTTCCGCGTCCGTGGCTTCCGCCCTCGTCGCTTCTGCCCTCGTGGCTTCCGTGTCCGTGGCTTCCGCCCTCGTCGTTTCCGCCGCCGGCGCCTCCGCCCCCGGCGTCGTCTCGCGTGCCCTCGGCTCGTCCGCCGTTGTGCCCATCGCGCCCCTCCCCATGCGCCCGCGCCCCCAATTGCGCCGTCGCGTCGCGCACGTTATGCGGTGGCGTGGGTGGTGGGGCGTGGGTTGGGTGGGATGTCACTCGAACGGGGTGTCGGGCCTGGACCCGGGAACCGGTCGTGGTGGGCCTTTCCCCGGCGGGGTGCTGCTGCGATGATCGGGGCGAGTGTTGTTAACCCGCGTTAACCGGAGGGTGTCATGAGCGAGGAGCGGTACGGGGAGTTCGTGCTGGTGCGGCGGCATGGGGAGGGGCATGTCGCGGAGCTGGCCCTCGACCGGCCCAAGGCCATGAACGCCGTCTCGACGGAGATGGCCCGCTCGATCGCGGGGGCGTGTGCGGCGCTGGGCGCGGACCGTGACGTACGGGTGGTGGTGCTGACCTCGACGCACGAGCGGGCGTTCTGCGTCGGGGCGGATCTGAAGGAGCGGAATTCGTTCAGCGACGCGGATCTCGTGCGGCAGCGGCCGGTGGCGCGGGGTGCGTACACCGGGGTGCTGGAGCTGCCCGTGCCGACGATCGCGGCGGTGCACGGATTCGCGCTGGGGGGCGGCTTCGAGCTGGCGTTGTCGTGCGATGTGATCGTGGCCGACCGCACGGCCGTGGTGGGGCTGCCGGAGGTGTCGGTGGGGGTGATCCCGGGCGGTGGGGGTACGCAGCTGCTGCCCCGGCGGGTGGGGGCGGCCCGGGCGGCCGAGCTGATCTTCACGGCACGGCGCGTCGAGGCCGCCGAGGCCCGGGAGCTGGGGCTGGTGGACGAGCTGGTGGAGGAGGGGCGGGACCGGGAGGAGGCGCTGGCCATGGGGGCCCGGATCGCCGCGAACTCGCCGGTGGGGTTGCGCAACGCCAAGCGGGCGCTGCGCCTGGGGCACGGGATGGATCTACGGGCCGGTCTCGAGGTCGAGGACGCGGCCTGGCGGGCTACGGCGTTCTCCGGGGACCGGGCGGAGGGCGTGGCGGCGTTCAACGCGAAGCGGAAGCCGCAGTGGCCGGGCGAGTGAGGGCCCGTTCGCCACGCCAACGTCCCAAACCGGGGTAAAGCTCCCTAACCTGGAGTGATGGGTGAGGACGGACGGCTCTCGGCCGTGGTGGCGCTGGCGCAGGGGATGGCGGCGGCGCACACCCCGCGTGAGTCCTGGCGGGCGGCGGCGCTGGGCGCGTGTCGGGCGCTGGCCGGGAGTTTTGCCGCGCTGTCGGTGTGGGAGCGGGAGCTCGGGCGGTTGCGGGTGCTCGTGAATGTGGGGGACCGGGCGCGCGGGGAGGAGGAGTTTCCGGGGGACGAGGCGTATCCGGTGCATCAGTTCCCGGAGATCACCGAGTTTCTGCACGAGCGGTGGGTGGCCGGGGGCGAGCCCAACGCCTGGGTGGAGACCGCCGAAGGGCCGGCCGCCGGGCATCCCGGGTACTGCCATCAGCGGGTCGCGGCGCTACGGCGGCGGGGGCGGGGGTGCTGTGTCGTCGCGCCGGTCGTGCTGAACGGGCGGGCGTGGGGGGAGCTGTACGTCGCCCGGTCGGCCGGGGCGCCGGTCTTCGACCGGGGGGACGCCGACTTCGCCACCGTGCTCGCGTCCGTGGTCGCCGCCGGGCTCGCGCAGAGCGAGCGGCTGGAGGAGGCTCGGCGGCTGGCGTTCACCGACGCGCTGACCGGGCTGGCGAATCGGCGGGCCGTCGATGTGCGCCTCGAGGAGGCGATCGAGCGGCATCGCCGGGACGGTGTGGTCGTCAGCCTCGTCGTGTGTGACCTCAATGGGCTCAAGCGGGTCAATGACACCCAGGGGCATGCGGTCGGTGACCGGCTGCTGGAGCGGTTCGGGTCGGTGCTGTCGCTGTGCGGTGCGATGTTGCCGGGGGCGCTCGCGGCGCGGCTGGGCGGGGACGAGTTCTGTCTGCTGGCGGTTGGTTCGGCCGCGGATGACGTGGTGAAGACGGCGGACGAACTGTGCCGTCGGGCGGGGGAGTTGGAGCTGGGGGAGGGGGTCGCGTGCGGGATCGCGTCCACCGAGGACTCGATCGGGGAGGTGCGCTCCGCCCGACGGTTGTTCCGACTGGCCGACGCCGCGCAGTACCGGGCGAAGGCGGTGCGGGCCGCTCGGCCGGTCGTCGCGGGGCGGGAGGGGCCGGACGACCCGGTGGTACGCCTTGCCGACGAGCCCTTCGGCGAGGGCGTGGGGGAGCGGCGGAGGTTCCGGGGGCGGTTGCCGTGACGGGTGCGGGTGCGGGCCGTGCGGTTTCTCGCCCCCGCCGCCCCTACCCGTCCCATCCTCCAGGGGCGCTGCCCCTTCGACCCCGCTGGGGGCTACGCCCCCAGACCCTCCGTCGGCCTGAACGGCCTCGTCCTCAAACGCCGGACGGGCTGAGAGCGCGGGCCGCGGTTCTGTAAGGGGTGTACCGCTCATCCACTGGTGACAACTTCGTCTTCACTGCGTACGCTCCTGAATATGGATATGCACACTGTGGTGGTGGGGACGTCCGGGGTCACCGCGTCCGACGTCCTTGCCGTGGCGCGTGGCGGGGCCCGGGTCGAGTTGTCGGGGGAGGCGGTCGCGGCGCTTGCCGCTGCCCGGGGGATCGTGGACGCGCTGGCGGCCAAGCCCGACCCCGTCTACGGCGTCTCCACCGGGTTCGGCGCCCTGGCGACCCGGCACATCAGCCAGGAGCTGCGGGCCCAGTTGCAGCGCAACATCGTGCGTTCGCACGCCGCGGGGATGGGGCCGCGCGTGGAGCGGGAGGTCGTACGGGCCCTGATGTTCCTGCGGCTCAAGACCGTCTGTTCCGGGCACACCGGAGTGCGGCCCGAGGTCGCGCAGACCATGGCCGATGTGCTCAACGCCGGTATCACGCCCGTCGTTCACGAGTACGGCTCCCTCGGGTGCTCCGGGGACCTCGCCCCGCTCTCCCACTGCGCCCTGACGCTGATGGGGGAGGGCGAGGCCGAGGGCCCGGACGGGAGCGTGCGGCCCGCCGGCGAGCTGCTCGCCGCGCACGGCATCGCTCCCGTCGAGCTGCGCGAGAAGGAGGGCCTCGCCCTTCTCAACGGCACCGACGGCATGCTCGGCATGCTGGTGATGGCCCTCGCCGACCTCGACACCCTCTACAAGTCCGCCGACGTCACCGCCGCCCTGAGCCTCGAGGCCCTGCTCGGGACGGACAAGGTGCTCGCGCCCGAGCTGCACGCCATCCGGCCGCATCCGGGGCAGGGCGCCTCCGCCGCCAACATGCTGGCCGTGCTCAAGGGTTCGGGACTGACCGGGCATCACCAGGACGACGCGCCCCGGGTGCAGGACGCGTACTCGGTGCGCTGCGCCCCGCAGGTCGCCGGTGCCGGGCGGGACACCATGGCGCATGCGAGGCTCGTCGCCGAGCGGGAGTTGGCCTCGGCGGTCGACAACCCCGTGGTCCTGCCGGACGGGCGCGTCGAGTCCAACGGCAACTTCCACGGGGCGCCCGTCGCCTACGTCCTCGACTTCCTCGCCATCGCCGTCGCCGACCTCGCCTCCATCGCCGAGCGCCGCACCGACCGGCTGCTGGACAAGAACCGCAGCCACGGGCTGCCGCCGTTCCTGGCCGATGACGCGGGCGTCGACTCGGGGCTGATGATCGCGCAGTACACACAGGCCGCCCTGGTGAGCGAGCTGAAACGGCTCGCCGTGCCGGCCTCCGCGGACTCGATTCCGTCGTCCGCCATGCAGGAGGACCACGTCTCCATGGGCTGGTCCGCCGCCCGCAAGCTGCGCACGGCCGTCGACAACCTCACGCGCGTCCTCGCCGTCGAGCTGTACGCCGCCACGCGCGCCATAGAGCTGCGGGAAGGGCTCGCCCCGGCACCGGCCTCACAGGCCGTCATCGACGCCGTCCGGGCCGCCGGCGTCCAGGGCGCGGGCCCGGACCGGTTCCTGGCGCCCGACCTCGCCGCGGCCGACGCGTTCGTGCGCGGTGGGGGGGTGGTCGCGGCGGCGGAGCAGGTCACCGGGCCGCTGCAGTAGATGCCTTGACGTCGTCGGGGCCCTGCCGCGCGGCAGGGCCCCGGGTGGTTACTTGAGCTTGGCGACCTGTGCCTCGACCACGGCGGCCGGGATATCGGCCGCCCCACCGGTGCTGAGCGCGGCGATGTTCACCGCGTAGAACGTGGCGATGGTGTTGCCCTTGCGCACCACCTCGGTGTGGAAGGTGGCCGTGCCCTCGCCGCCCATGTCGACGGTCTCGACGAACGCGAGGGACTCGTCACCCAGTCCGGAGCCCTTCTCTGAGGCGACCTTGGTGACCTTCCCGTCGTCGTCCCCGGCGGCGAGGCTGTACCCGCCGGAGCAGGCTGTCACGCCGTCGGAAACGGCCTTCATGGCCTTCGCGGCGCCGTCGCCCTCGTACGAGGACAGGCCCACGAACGTCAGGTTGACGTCGAAGAGGTCCGCGGCGTCCTCCGGCTGCGCGGTGGCGGTCGACGCCTTGTCCTCCGCGACGGAGTTGCTGGCGTTGGCGTCCGTGTCACCCGGCGCGAGACCGCCCGTTGACCAGGCGAGCGGGTCGCACTCCGCCTTGTCGGTCTTCACCTCGGACTTGGACTTCGGCAGGGTGTCGTCGCCCGAGGTGACCTTGTAGCCCTCGACCTCACCCTGCGTGAGGAGCAGCTTCTCCAGCTCGGCCGTGGTCAGCGGCTTCGCGGCCGGAGCCGACGGCGAGGAGGAGGAAGCGGAATTCGTGGAATCCTTGGCGTCGCCCGAACCGGAGTCGGAACAGCCCGTGACAAGGGCGAGCGACAGCGCACTCACGGCAACCGTGGCGGCGATGCGCACGCCCGATGATCTCTTCATGCGCGGACTATGAGGCCCTGGTCAAGCGTGCGTCAAGCCAGTTCAGAAACCGAGACGTTCCCGGCGAACCGAATAAATCATGAAGCCCGCGCCCAGCGTGAGGAAAGCGGTCCCGCCCACGACGTACGGTGTCGTGTCGAAGCTTCCGGTGTCGGCGAGCCGGGTGTCGTCCGCACTGCTGCCGCCCGTACCGTCGGAGGCGGCTCGCGCCTGCTGGGTCATCTGTGCCGACGGGGTCGCCGAGGGCTCCGTTCCGGCCGGCTCGTCGCCCGTCGCGTTCGCGGAGGGCACGAACCACAGGGCGGTGAGGAGGGCTCCCGCGGCGGTGGCGGTCAGCAGCGATCGGCGTGCGGTGGACGACGATCGGTGAGCGGCGGACACGGAATATCGATCCCCTTGCGGTGCTGGCGAATTGGCCGTGTGGGGCGATGTTAGTGAAAGTGGCGGGTCACGGGAAAGTCACGGGAGAAAAGGGCCGTACGCTCCGGGCATGAGTACTCCAGAAACATCACGTTTTGTCCGGCTTCGGATTGAACTCGTTCTCGAAGTGGACGACGCGGACGCCGTGACCAAGGCCGCGCTGCGGCGACTTCAGGAAGAGGGGGAAGAGGGAGGAGAAGGAGGGGCCGACAGTACTGTGACGGAAGACACTGCCGAGGCCCTCGCCTATCTCGTTGATCCGTTCGACCTGGTCAGCGAGGTGCCGGGAGTCGAACTCGCCCAGGCCTCCTGGTCCAGCGAACGTATCGAGTACGACCCTGATTCGCCGGAGTGGGACTTCGACGAGGATGATGGCGGCGAGGACTTCGACGACATCGACGACATCGACGACTTCGACGGCGAGAGCGAAGGGGCCGAGCGGGCCGGCTGAGGCGCCTTGGGGAATTTGTGACCCCGGGCGGCAACCGCCGCCCGGGGTTTCGTCGTCTCATGGTGCGCACTGACCGACATCCGCACCATCCGCCCCGGCGGACGTGGTGTGCCCCACACATACAAGGGATGTGGAACGGGACGAACCGGTCGTAGCGTTGAAGATTCTTGACGGGGACTCTCGGGGTTTTGGGGATTCGGGAAAGATGGAGAAGCGTGTGATGACGAACAGTAGGCGGCGCAAGGGCCTGACGGTCGCGTCCGCACTGCTCGGCGGGGTCCTGGTGCTCTCGGCCTGCTCCGGCGGCGGTGACGACGACGCCGCCGCGGGCGACGGCGACACCTCGCAGGCCAAGGTCGACGAGGCGGCCGCCAAGGAGACCTCCGAGGCCCAGATCAAGATCACGCCGGAGGACGGCACCGACAACGCCTCCATCAACAACTCCGCCGCCGTCACCGTGAGCAAGGGCACGCTCACCGAGGTGACGATGGCGACCGCCGACGGCACTGCGGTCGAGGGCGAGATATCCGCCGACAAGACGAGCTGGAAGCCCAGCGCCCAGCTTCAGCGCTCCACGACCTACAAGGTCAGGGTCACCGCGAAGGACTCCAAGGGCCTCGAGGCGCACGAGAACGCCTCCTTCACCACGGTCTCCCCGAGCAACAGCTTCCTCGGCTACTTCACGCCGGAGGACGGCTCCACCGTCGGCGTCGGCATGCCGGTGTCGATCAACTTCGACAAGGCGATCAGCAACAAGGCGGACGTCCAGAAGGGCATCACCGTCTCCACCACCAGCGGCCAGGAAGTCGCCTGCCACTGGTTCAACGACACCCGCATGGACTGCCGACCCGACGAGTACTGGCAGGAGGGCTCGACCGTCACCCTGAAGATGGCCCTGGACGGCGTCGAGGGCTCCAAGGGCGTCTACGGCGTCCAGGAGAAGACGGTCACCTTCAAGATCGGCCGCAACCAGGTCAGCTACGTCGACGCGAAGACCAAGCAGATGAAGGTCACGCAGGACGGCAAGACCATCAAGACCATCCCGATCTCTGCCGGTTCCCCGGAGAACAAGACCTACGAAGGCATCATGGTGATGTCCGAGAAGTTCAAGGAGACGCGCATGAACGGCGCGACCGTGGGCTTCACGGACGACGACGGCAAGGGCGAGTACGACATCAAGGACGTGCCGCACGCCATCCGCCTGTCCACCTCCGGCACCTTCATCCACGGCAACTACTGGGGCGCCAAGTCCATCTTCGGCAACGTGAACACCAGCCACGGCTGCGTGGGCCTGTCCGACACCAAGGGCGCCAAGGACAAGGGCACCGCGGGCTACTGGTTCTACAACAACTCGATCGTCGGTGACGTCGTGGTCGTCCAGAACACCGGCGACAAGACCATCGCGCCGGACAACGGCCTCAACGGCTGGAACATGGACTGGGCGCAGTGGAAGGCCGGTTCGGCCGTCTGAGGCCGTCTGACGTCTGACAGCCGCCTCACAGCCGACCGATGCCGCCCTCAGGGGCGGCATCGGTGTTTCCGGGGACGTGGTCAACTCCGATCGGCCGCGCTTCCGGTTCGACGCCCAGAGCGACGGCGCCGAGGAGGAGCGCGGCAGCGACCGCGTCATGGTGCGCGGCTTCCAGCCCCTGTCGGCCTCGACCGTGACCGAGGTCGGCTCGCAGAGCGGGGTCTTGGACGCGGTGGGCGGGCTGAGTCTTCAGGTCACCAAGGTCAGCGGGCAGTTCACGCGCGGGCAGTTCCAGCAGGACCAGAACAGCGGAGGCCGCCAGGGCGGCGGAGGACCCGGGCAGCCGCAGGGCGAAGTGCGGGTCGGCGGTGCCGACTTCGACGTCAACAGCTACTCCGTCTACGGTCTACGGTGCGGACGTCACCAAGCCGGGGCTCGGGCCGCTGACGTCCTCGAAGATCACCAGCGGCCACCATCAAGGGCACCAAGCTCGAGGTGATCGGCATCGCCACGCCCGACAGCGGTGACGCGGCCGCGAACCTCTACATCCCGCTGCGGCAGGCGCAGACGCTCGCCGACGCGAAGGACAAGGTCACCACGGCGGGCCGCCGCTCGGATCGGGCGGATCCTTGACGCTGCCCACGCTGCCCATGCGGCCATCGGCCTCCCGGCGCGTGAGCCGCCGGCGGTGTCCACGCGGCGCGGACCGTCGCGGCCCGGCTGGTCGGCTTCCGCCTCCCGCCGGGCAGCCTCGCGGTCAGCGCTCCGTGCGGGCGGGCAGCCGCCATCCCGGACGCGGGAAGTGGCAGGTGTAGCCGTCCGGGTAACGCTGCAGGTAGTCCTGGTGCTCGGGCTCGGCCTCCCAGAAGGGGCCGACCGGCTCCACCTCGGTGACGACCTTGCCCGGCCACAGGCCGGAGGCGTCCACATCCGCGATCGTGTCCTCGGCGATCCGCTTCTGCTCGTCGTCCACGTAGTAGATCGCCGAGCGGTAGCTGAGGCCGATGTCGTTGCCCTGGCGGTTCTTGGTGCTCGGGTCGTGGATCTGGAAGAAGTACTCCAGGATCTCGCGGAAGTCGGTCTTCGCGGGGTCGAAAAGGATCTCGATGGCCTCCGCGTGCGTGCCATGGTTACGGTACGTCGCGTTCGGTACGTCACCCCCGGTGTATCCGACCCGGGTCGCCGTCACGCCCGGGAGCCGACGGATCAGCTCCTCCATCCCCCAGAAGCATCCGCCGGCCAGCACGGCCCTCTGCGTCTGCGCAGCCATTACGACCCTCCAATGTCGGTCACCTCGGGCACTCGACTCGCACACCACCGGCATGCCGTGCCCACTGCCCACAACGCGCGAGGGTTCCAGGCGATTCCGTGCGCCCGGCCAATCCGCCCTGCGCTGCCTCAGGGGCGGCCGCGTCGTGCCGTGAGTTGTCGGCTGGTCAGGGCCCAGGACGTGGTCCGGCGGACTCGGACCGTCCAGGTGTCACCCGGTGGGGATGGGCTGGAAGCGCTCCAGGTCGTGGCGTTCGCCGTCCTCGTGCCGGTGCCAGAGCTGGAAGGTGATCGCCTTGCCGTCGAAGGCGGTCTGGGAGGGAGCATGGCCCGGCAGGCGCGGTCGCTGGACGTACTCGTCCGCCGCCACCTGGGCCCGGGAGCCCGGCGGGTCCTGGACCGCAGGCGCAGCGGCTGCCCGCGCGATGGTCCTGCGAGATCCGCCGTACCCGAGCCACCTCGACGCCGCCCCAGGTCACGCAGGTGGCCGGTCCGGCCTTCCACAGCCAGGGGTGGCCGTGGCCGACCGGCCGACCGGGCACTGCCGCACCCGTCACCCCGAAGACGCCGACGCCCCCGTCCCCGCCTTCGTCGCGTCCGCGCCCCAGCTCGCCAGCAGCCGCAGGGCCTCCGCCGACGGCGAACCCGGTTCCGCGTGGTAGGTGATCAGGTTCTGTTCCGTGCCGTCGGTCAGGCGGAAGGACTCGAAGTTCAGGGTCAGCTCGCCCACCAGGGGATGCCGCAGGCGCTTGACGCCGTAGCTCTTCTCCTTGACGTCGTGGGCGGCCCACAGCTGCCGGAACTCCTCGCTCTTGACGGAGAGCTCGCCGACGAGGGCGGAAAGGCGCGGGTCGTCGGGGTGGCAGCCCGCGTCCATGCGCAGGAAGGCCACCATGTCGGACGCCTTCTGATCCCACTCCATGAACAGCTCGCGGTACTCGGGCCTGAGGAACACCAGCCGCGCCCAGTTCCGCTCCTTCGCCGGCAACTCCGCCCAGTCGCCGAAGACCGCCGCCGCCATCCCGTTCCAGGCGAGGATGTCCGAGCGCCGGCCCGAGATGTACGCCGGAACGTCGTGGATCGAGTCCAGCAACTGCCGCAGCGCCGGCCGCACCTGCTCCGTGCGGGACGCCGGCTTCTTCTTGTGCTGCTTCGGCTTCGCCAGGTGTGTCAGGTGCGCATGCTCGGCGTCGCTCAGGCGCAGCGCCCGCGCGATGGCGTCGAGGACCTCCGTCGAGACATTGCGCCCGTTGCCCTGCTCCAGCCGCGTGTAGTACGCCACGGACACCCCGGCGAGCTGCGCCAGCTCCTCGCGCCGCAGCCCCGGCACCCTGCGGTGGCGGCCGAAGTCGGGCAGCCCGACGTCCTCCGGCTTCAGCCGGGCCCGCCGGGTGCGCAGGAACTCGCTGAGCTCGGTGCGCGGATCCAGGCCGCGCCCGGTTCCGGCGGCGGGTCCTGGCATGGATCGGGGCTGTTCATCCATGCCTCAAGTATTCCCGTTCGTACGCCCACCAGCCTGTCCCCGTCAGTGGTAGGACCGGCCGACGTACGATCGACCGAGGTCTGGGTGACCGCCGGCCGAACCAGCAGGCTGAGGACGTGCCCGGACGAGAAGCAGGACCAGAAGGCAGCCGGGCGCGAAACCCCCGCTAGGAGAACCCGGCATGACCACCGTCGCCGCATACGCGGCACCCTCCGCCAAGGCTCCGCTGGAGCGCACCACCATCGAGCGCCGCGCGGTCGGCGAGTTCGACGTCCTGATCGACATCGAGTTCGCCGGTATCTGCCACTCCGACATCCACCAGGCCCGCGAGGGCTGGGGCGAGGCGATCTTCCCGATGGTGCCCGGCCACGAGATCGCCGGCGTCGTCTCCGAGGTCGGCCCCGGCGTCACGAAGTACCAGGTCGGCGACCGTGTGGGCGTCGGCTGCATGGTCGACTCCTGCCGTGAGTGCGAGAACTGCCGGGCCGGCCTGGAGCAGTACTGCCTCAAGGGCCAGATCGGCACGTACAACGCCCTCGACAAGAACGGCGAGCCGACCTACGGCGGCTACTCGCAGAAGATCGTCGTCGACGAGAACTTCGTCCTCCGCATCCCCGACGGCCTCTCCCTGGACGTCGCCGCGCCGCTGCTCTGCGCCGGCATCACCACCTACTCGCCGCTCAAGCGCTTCAACGTCGGCCCCGGCAAGAAGGTCGCCATCCTCGGCTTCGGCGGCCTCGGCCACATGGGCGTCAAGATCGCGCACGCGCTCGGCGCCGAGGTGACCGTGCTGTCGCAGTCCCTGCGCAAGCAGGACGACGGCCTGAAGCTGGGCGCCGACCACTACTACGCCACCAGCGACCAGACGACCTTCCAGGACCTGAGGGGCACCTTCGACGTCATCCTCTCCACGGTCTCCGCCCCGCTGAACCTGGACGCGTTTCTGTCCCTGCTGAAGTCGGAGGGCGCCTTCGTGAACGTAGGCGCGCCCGAGGAGCCCGTCGCGCTCAATCTCTTCTCCGTGATCGGCGGCGGCAAGACCCTCGCCGGCTCCATGATCGGCGGCATCACCGAGACCCAGGAGATGCTCGACTTCTGCGCGGCGCACGGGATCGGTGCCGAGATCGAGCTGATCGACGCCGACCAGATCAACGAGGCGTACGAGCGGGTGGTGAGCAGCGATGTGCGCTACCGCTTCGTGATCGACACGGCGACGATCTGACCGCGCCCGGCCCGAAGGGCCCCCGAGCCCGAGTACCGGAGGAGTAGCGCCACCCCCGCCCCACGACCGATGTGCCGCGGGGCGGGCCCGCCTAGCGTGAAGGTGAAGGAGCCAGTCCGGACCGTGTAGACGAGGAGGCAGTTCCGATGACTGTCCAGCTCAACCACACCATCGTCGCCGCGCGCGACAAGAAGGAGTCGGCCCGGTTCCTCGCCGACATCCTGGGACTGGAGGTGAGCCCGCAGTACGGTCCCTTCATCCCGGTCGGGATCTCCAACGGCGTGACCCTGGACTACCTGGACTCGCCCGGCGCGATCACGTCGCAGCACTACGCGTTCCTGGTGTCGGAGGACGAGTTCGACACGATCTTCGGCCGGATACGCCAGGCCGGCCTGACGTACTGGGCCGACCCGGGCCACCGCCGCCCCGGCGAGATCAATCACAACGACGGCGGCCGCGGCACGTACTTCGAGGACCCGAACGGCCACAACCTGGAGATCCTGACCAGGCCGTACGGCAGCGGCGGCTGACCCGGGTCACACCCCTCGCCCGGCAAGCCCGTCACATCACCGCTCCGCCCGGCGTCATACCGGCGCAGGCACACCACAGCACGATGGGAGCGGAGCGGTCATGACATCAACGATCCTGGTCACCGGCGGTACCGGCACCCTGGGCGGCCATGTGGTCCCGCTGCTGCGGGCGGCCACTTCGCGAGCGTCGAGGCGGCCGTGGCGGGCGCCGGGACGGTGCTGCATCTGGCGGGTGGCCGGAAGGGGGACGACGTGGCGACGCGCAACCTGCTGCGCGCCGCGTCGCGGGCCGGCGTCGGCCATCTCGTCTACATCTCGGTCGTCGGCGCGGACCGGGTCCCGCTGGCCTGGCTGCGCATGAAGCTCGCGGCGGAGCGGGCGGTGGCCGACTCCGGCATTCCTTGGACGACCCTGCGCGCGGCCCAGTTCCACGACCTGACGCTGAAGATGGTGCGGCAGCTGACGCGGCTGCCGGTGCTGCCGAACTCCGGCGGCCTGCGCCTCCAGCCGGTCGACGCCCGCGAAGTGGCCGCCCGCCTGGCCGAGTTGACCCTCGCCGCCCCCGCGGGCCTGGTCCCCGACCTGACCGGCCCCGAGCTGTACGACCTCCCCGCCCTGGCCCGGCCCTACCTCCGACTCACCGGCAAACGTCCCCGTCCGTCCCTGCCGATCCGCATCCCGGGCAGGGCGGGGCGGGCGTATCGGGCGGGGGCGAACCTGACGCTGGAGGGCGGGGCGGTGGGGAAGCTGACGTGGGAGGAGTTCCTGGCGGAGCGGCTGGGGCGGGGTGAGTACTCACTTCCCTCTTGACGGAGTGGGTACTCACTCTGCCGGTGTCCGCACGGTCCGTGCCCGTCAGTGCGGCAGCGTCGCCGGGCTTCCGCCGTTCGCCTCGTAGCCCGCCACCGCCATCGCGCGGTAGACCGCGAACTCCGCGGCCGGGTCGGCCGAGAGTGTCCAGGGCAGGGCGCCCACGTGGCCGTCCACGTGTATGAGCTGGTCCATCGCCTCCGCCCAGCGCTCGCCTCGGACCAGGAAGAACACCAGCAGGTGCCGTACGTGCGCCAGCATCGGGTCGTCGCGGCGGGCCGCGTGCACCGTGAACAGTGCGCCGTGGATCGCCTTCGTCACGACCTCGCTCTGGTAGAAGCCGCTGACCAGGTTCACCTCGGGCAGGTGCTCGAACACCGCGAACAGCGGCATGGCGGCGAGCAGGGAACCCTGGGGTGCGCGGGCCGCCGCCGCTTCCGCGAAGTCGTACGCCAGCTCCCGCGAGCCGTGCCACTTCTCGCACCAGTAGTGCAGGGCCGCCAGATGCGCGCCCATATGGGCCGGGGCGCGGTCCAGGATCTTCAGCCAGAGCTGCTCGAACTCCGGTCGGGGGTAGGCCAGTCCACGGGCCACCGACAGCTCGATGATGTACGGGATCGGGTCACCGGGAGCCAGCAGGGCCGCCTCGCCGCACGCCGACCTCGCCTCCTCCATGATGATCCGGAACTCGTCCGTGCCCGGCGTCGCCGTACGCCAGGCCTGCTGGACCAGGAACTCTGCCTGTACCGCCGCGCCGCCCGCGTCCTTGGGCTGCTCGGTCCGCCACACGCGCAGCCACTGGCCGCCCGGCGCCTCACCGACCCCGCCCGGTCGCTGCTGCAGCTCCAGCGCGGCGGCGCCGGCGAAAGCCTGTACGCGCTGCCAGCGCAGCTCGCCCTCCGCCTCGGTGCCGGCGAGGAGCTGCGAGGCCGCTCGGTAGTCCTGGGTGCGCTGCACCAGGTCCAGGACGTCCAGCAGGTCCTGGTCGGGGCCGGGCATGCGGATGTCCAGCTCCTCCTGCCGTACGAAGCCGTAGTTCGCCGGGTCCGCGGCGTCGGGGTGGCCCGCCGGGACCTGCTCGATCATGCCCCGCCTGCGGCGCATGAAGGGCACCAGCACGAAACCGATCATGACCAGCGCGACCAGGAGCAAGAGAATTTCCATGCCTCCAGCGTTCCAGACGCCGCCGACAATTGGCCAACGAGGTCGGAGGCCTGTGGAGAAACGGTTAACCCGCCGTCCGGCATCCGGTCCGTTCGCGCACTACGCTCGGTGCCCATGAGTGACAGGCACATCAGTCAGCACTTCGAGACCCTCGCGATCCATGCGGGCAACACCGCCGATCCCCTCACCGGCGCGGTCGTCCCGCCGATCCACCAGGTCTCGACCTACAAGCAGGACGGCGTCGGCGGCCTGCGCGGTGGCTACGAGTACAGCCGTAGCGCCAATCCGACCAGGACCGCCCTGGAGGAGAACCTCGCCGCCCTGGAGGGCGGCCGTCGCGGGCTCGCGTTCGCGTCCGGACTGGCGGCCGAGGACTGCCTGTTGCGTACGCTGCTCAGCCCCGGCGATCACGTGGTCATCCCCAACGACGCGTACGGCGGCACGTTCCGCCTGTTCGCCAAGGTCGTCGCCCGGTGGGGCGTGGAGTGGTCCGTCGCCGACACCAGCGACGCGGCCGCCGTGCGGGCCGCCATCACCCCGAAGACCAAGGTCGTCTGGGTGGAGACCCCCTCCAACCCGCTGCTCGGCATCACCGACATCGCCGCCGTCGCGCAGGTCGCCCGGGACGCGGGCGCCAGGCTCGTCGTCGACAACACGTTCGCCACGCCGTACCTTCAGCAGCCGCTGTCGCTCGGCGCGGACGTCGTCGTGCACTCCCTGACCAAGTACATGGGCGGCCACTCGGACGTCGTCGGCGGTGCCCTGATCGTCAGTGACCCGGACCTGGGCGACGAACTGGCCTTCCACCAGAACGCGATGGGCGCGGTCGCCGGGCCCTTCGACTCCTGGCTGGTGCTGCGCGGCACCAAGACGCTCTCGGTGCGCATGGACCGGCACAGCGAGAACGCCACGAAGATCGCCGACATGCTGACCCGGCACGCGCGCGTGACGCGCGTTCTGTACCCGGGCCTGCCCGAGCACCCCGGGCACGAGATCGCCGCCAAGCAGATGAAGACGTTCGGCGGCATGGTCTCCTTCCAGGTCGCCGGCGGCGAGGAGGCGGCCGTCGAGGTCTGCAACCGCGCCGAGCTGTTCACGCTCGGCGAGTCCCTGGGCGGCGTCGAGTCCCTCATCGAGCACCCGGGACGCATGACCCACGCCTCGGTGACCGGCTCCGCCCTGGAGGTGCCCGCCGACCTCGTCCGGCTCTCGGTCGGCATCGAGAACGTCGACGACCTGCTGGAGGACCTTCAGCAGGCGCTCGGCTAGGCCGGGGCGGCAAGAAGGTCTCA
Organism: Streptomyces sp. UG1; assembly: GCF_049974585.1. Classification (NCBI taxonomy): domain Bacteria; kingdom Bacillati; phylum Actinomycetota; class Actinomycetes; order Kitasatosporales; family Streptomycetaceae; genus Streptomyces; species Streptomyces sp. UG1. Next base: position 232,852 of record NZ_JBNGGG010000001.1, read on the forward strand.
CCAGCCCGTCAGAAGGTCTCACCAGCCCGTCAGGGGTGGAGTCGTCTCCGACGGCGGCTCCACCCAGGGCCGGGCCGTCACCGCCCACACCGCGAACGCCACGGCCGCCGCGAACAGCAGCAGCCACGTCAGCAGCAAGGCCGCCTTCCTGCGGCGCAGCATGCGCCCGCCGCGCCGGACCACCTCCGGGTACAGATCCGGCGGTACGGGCGGCGGCGTGCCCTCCATGATCCGCCGCGCGGCCGCCTCCCGCTGCGTGCGGTTCACGGTGACACCGCCTTCGCCCCCAGCACGGCCGGAGCCGGCCCGCGCGGCGGATGCAGCAACGTCGCCGTCGCCCGGTCGCAGATCGTGTGGACGCGCTCCGCGGGCAGGCCGAGCAGCGCGGCCGTCTGCTCCTCGGCGACCCCCTCGTACAGCCGCAGCACCAGGATCAGCCGTTCCTGCGGGGAGAGCCGGGCGAGCGGGCTGTCGGGGTGCGGGCGGGACCGGCCGAGGGCGCCCGGGCCGCCGTACCGGTGCCAGGCGACCCGGGAGAAGCGGGTGGCCAGTTCCTGGCGGGCGCGGTCGTACGGGTCCTCACCGCGCAGTCGGTCCCAGCACGCGTACGTGTGCGCCAGGGCCAGCGTCAGCAGGCGTCTCGCGCGCGGGTTGGCCTCGGGCGGCTCCGCGGTGAGCAGTGTGGCGGCATGCAGCAGCCGCCCTGCCGCGCCCGCGACGAACGCCTCGAACTCCCGGTCCCGGCGGGCGTCCTGGACCACACTCCGTCGTCCCACCGCCCCTCCCGCCTGACCGCGCCTTGAGGACCGGCCCCGACCCGGCACATGACGCATCGGCCGCGTACGAAGAGGGCCCGGTTTCACATCAGGACAGCTTTCATATGAGGACAGCTTTCATATGAGGACAGCGCGGGCCCGGGGTCAAGAGCCGGGACCCGATCATCCGTGCACGCGCGCGTGCACGATCCGGGACACCCCGGGAGCCAGCGGGCGCGGCCCCGCTGGTCAGGTCTCCGTGTGCGGCTCCGCGCCGGAGATTCCCTGGGCCGCCATCCGGGCGGAGAGCGCGGTGTTGAAGCGGGTGAGAAGCGTGCAGAACGCCTCGCGCTCCTCGGGCGCCCAGTCGTGTGTCAGCTCGGCCATCAACTGACGGCGCGACGAGCGCACTTCCTCCAGCCGGGACTGGCCGCGCGGCGAGAGCTGGAGCACCACCGCCCGTCCGTCCTCGGGGTGCGAGGTCCGCTTGACCAGCCCCGTGTCGACGAGCGGCGCCACCTGGCGGGTGACCGTCGACGAGTCGATCCCCATGCTCGCGGCGAGCGCCTTGACGCCCATGGGGCCTTCCTTGTCGAGACGGTTGAGCAGCAGGTATGCGGCGCGGTCCATGGAGTTGCGCACCTGCCCGACCCCACCGAGCCGGGTCTGTTCGGCACGACGGGCGAAGACCGCCACCTCGTGCTGCAGGGTGTCGAGGAGACCGCTGTCGGCGACGGTCGTCATGTCCATCGACATTTCAGGTGTTGTCGGCATGGCCGGGGGCTCACTTCATGAAAGGGGGTGCTGGGTTGGGGGACAGGGTACGCGGCCGGGAGGCGGGGTGTACCGGCGCTGCGCAAACCCGTCTCGGTGCTTGGTCACAACGCGGCCTTGCGCCTGTGAACTGCGAGACTTGTGTCATGAGCTACCGCACGGCTGACTCCTTGCCTCCCGTCACGCTCGACGACGTGCGCGGCGCGCAGAAGATGCTGACGGGCGTGGCGCGGGTGACGGCGATGGAGGGCAGCAGGCACCTGTCCCAGTTGGTGGGCGCGCCGGTGCACTTCAAGTGCGAGAACCTCCAGCGGACGGGATCGTTCAAGCTGCGCGGCGCGTATGTGCGGATCGCCGGGCTGCTGCCGGAGGAGCGCGCGGCGGGGGTCGTGGCGGCGAGCGCCGGCAATCACGCGCAGGGCGTCGCCCTGGCGTCGTCGCTGCTCGGCGTGGGCTCGACGGTGTTCATGCCGAAGGGCGCCCCGCTGCCGAAGATCAGCGCCACCCGTGACTACGGCGCCGAGGTGCGCCTGCACGGGCAGGTGGTCGACGAGACGCTGGCCGCGGCGCAGGAGTACGCGGCCGAGACGGGCGCGGTGTTCATCCACCCCTTCGACCACCCCGACATCATCGCGGGTCAGGGCACGGTCGGCCTGGAGATCCTCGAACAGTGCCCGGAGGTGCGGACGGTCGTCGTCGGCATCGGCGGGGGAGGGCTCGCCGCGGGTATCGCGGTGGCGGTGAAGTCGCTGCGGCCCGATGTGCGGATCGTGGGCGTACAGGCGGCGGGCGCGGCGGCGTACCCGCCCTCCCTGGCCGCCGGGCAGCCGGTGGCGGTCGACAACCCGGCGACCATGGCCGACGGCATCAAGGTCGGCCGGCCCGGCGACGTGCCGTTCCGGCTCGTCCGCGACCTGGTGGACGAGGTCCGCACGGTCACCGAGGACGAGCTGGCCACCGCTCTGCTGCTGTGCCTGGAGCGGGCCAAGCTGGTCGTCGAGCCGGCCGGGGCGAGCCCGGTCGCGGCGCTGCTGAGCGATCCCGGCGACTTCGAGGGCCCGGTCGTCGCGGTGCTGTCCGGCGGCAACGTCGACCCGCTGCTGCTGCAGCGCGTCCTGCGGCACGGCATGGCCGCGCAGGGCCGCTACCTGGCCGTACGGCTGCGGCTGACGGACCGGCCGGGCGCGCTCGCCACGCTTTTGGGGGTGTTGTCAGTGGTGGACGCTAACGTCCTCGACGTGAGCCATGTACGGACCGACCCACGGCTCGGGCTCACGGAGGCGGAGGTCGAGCTGCACCTGGAGACGAAGGGTCCGGCGCACTGCGTCGAGGTCGGTCAGGCCCTGCGCGAGGCGGGCTACACCGTCATCGGCTGAGGTCAGGCCAGTCTTCGTCACCCGTTCGAGTAAGTCCATTGAGAGACGCGATACATCGCGTTATGGTGTGTCTGCATTGCATGGCAGTAACCCCCCAACGACGTGGAGACCCATATGCCAGGCGCCATCTATGCCGAAGGTCTGGTGAAGACCTTCGGCGACGTAAGGGCTCTGGACGGCGTCGACCTCGATGTCCCCGAGGGCACCGTCCTCGGTCTGCTCGGGCCGAACGGCGCGGGCAAGACCACCACCGTCCGCTGCTTGACGACCCTGCTGCGGCCGGACAGCGGCTCGGCGGTCGTCGCCGGAATCGACGTCCTCAAGAACCCCCACGCCGTGCGCCGCTCCATCGGCCTGTCCGGCCAGTTCGCGGCGGTCGACGAATACCTCACCGGCCGCGAGAACCTCCAGATGGTCGGCCAGCTCTACCAGATGAAGGCGAAGGCGGCGAAGGCCCGCGCGGCCGAGCTGCTGGAGCAGTTCGATCTCGCCGAGGCCGCCGACCGCCCCACGAAGACCTACTCCGGAGGCATGCGCCGCCGCCTCGACCTCGCGGCGGCGCTGGTCGTCTCACCGCCCGTGATGTTCATGGACGAGCCGACCACCGGACTCGACCCACGCAACCGCCAGCTCCTGTGGGAGGTCATCAAGCGACTCGTCTCGGGCGGTACGACCCTGCTGCTGACCACCCAGTACCTGGAGGAGGCCGACCACCTCGCGCACGACATCGCCGTCGTCGACCACGGCCATGTCATCGCCAAGGGCACCTCCGACCAGCTCAAGGCCCGCACCGGCGGCGAGCGCGTCGAGGTCGTGGTCCATGAGCGCGAGGACATACAGCCCGCATCGGAGGTGCTGCGCGGCTTCGGCAAGGGCGACACCACGGTCGAGGAGCACATGCGCAAGCTCACGGTGCCCGTGATCGGCGGCGCCAAGCTGCTCGCCGAGGTCATCCGCGAGCTCGACGTCCGCGGCATCGAGATCGACGACATCGGCCTGCGCCGACCCACCCTCGACGATGTGTTCCTGTCCCTGACGGGCCATCTCGCGGAGATCGAGAACGACGAGAACGACGCCAAGGAGGCCGCGAAGTGAGCGCCGTCACCGATGCTGTGCGGGTCGCGCCGGCCACGAACCCGGTCAGTCAGTCGGTCCGGGACTCGATGGTCGTCGCCAAACGCAATCTGATCCGTATGTCACGCATCCCGGAGATGATCATCTACGGGCTCATCCAGCCCATCATGTTCGTGGTGCTGTTCACCTACGTCTTCGGCGGGTCGATGCGGATCGGCAACAGCACCAGCGTCGTCGACTACAAGAACTTCCTGATGGCGGGCATCTTCGCGCAGACCGTCACCTTCGCCACCGCCAGCTCCGGCGCGGGCATCGCCGACGACATGCACAAGGGCCTCATCGACCGCTTCCGCTCGCTGCCCATGGCGCGCGGCGCGGTGCTGACCGGGCGTACCTTCGCCGACTCCGTGCAGACGGCGCTGACGCTCGTCGTGCTGGCGGTGGTCGCCCTGCTGGTCGGCTGGCGTGTGGGCTCGGACGGCAGCACGAACGCGGGCAGGGTCCTGGCCGCCTTCGGCCTGCTGCTTCTGCTCGGCTACGCGTTCACCTGGATCGGCGCCCTGATCGGCATGTCCGTGAAGACTCCCGAGGCGGCCACGTCCAGCGGGCTGATCTGGCTGTTCCCGGTCACGTTCATCTCGAACGCGTTCGTCGACACCAGCCATATGACCCCGTGGCTGCGGCACATCGCCGAATGGAACCCGTTCAGCGCCACCGTCCAGGCCTGCCGGGTGCTGTTCGGCAACCCGGGCCAGTCGCCGTCGGACGCCTGGCCCATGCAGCACCCGGTGTGGGCCTCGCTGATCTACTCGGTGCTGATCCTGGTCGTCTTCCGCACCCTGGCGGTCAGGAAGTACCGCTCCGCCACGGCATGACGAAACCCCCGGTGCCGAGGGGCGGCCGGGGGTTGTCGTGGAAGACCGGGCCTGCCGGTCCTGTCCGGAGGCGGAGTCAGCCGCTGTAGGGCTCGGCCTTGAGGATCTTCACCGAGGCCGTCTTGCCGTTCGGCAGCTCGTACTCCGCGTCCTCGCCGACCTTGTGGCCGATCACGCCGGAGCCCAGCGGGGACTGCGGGGAGTACGTCTCGATGTCGGAGCTCGCGTACTCACGCGAGGCGAGCAGGAAGGTCAGCGTGTCGTCCTCGTCACCGTCGAAGGCGATCGTCACGACCATGCCGGGGGCCACCGCACCGTCCGCCGACGCCGGCGCCTCGCCGACCTTGGCGTTCTCCAGGAGCTGGGTGAGCTGACGCACACGGAGCTCCTGCTTGCCCTGCTCCTCCTTGGCCGCGTGGTACCCGCCGTTCTCGCGCAGGTCGCCCTCCTCGCGCGCGGCCGCGATCTTGGCGGCGATCTCCGTGCGCGCGGGACCAGACAGGTACTCCAGCTCGGCCCTGAGCTGGTTGTACGCCTCCTGGGTCAGCCAGGTGACGTTCTCGCTGGTCTGGGTCACAGGTGCTCCTCGTAGGTACTGGGAATACAAAGCATCGCCCTACCCAGAAGGATGTTCCCTCATGGATGGGCGAAACCACGAGCCTAACAATTCAATGCCCGAAGGGGGAGGACATAAGCCATCAGAATCACGTCAACGCAGGTCAGCGTCTCTGTATTCCGGACGAGGGCGAGGGGTCAGTCGGCGTGGCAGCCGAGCAGCTCGGCCGTGGTCCCCCGGGACGTCGTACGGAGTGTGACGACCTTGTCGATGCGGGTGGCATCGCCGTCGAAGCGGAAGTCGGCCCGGCCCACCTCGGCGCCGTTCTCCGCCTGGGAGCGCAGGGTGCAGTAGCCGGAGGCGCCGGCGTCCTTGCGGACCTCCAGATGCACCTTGACCGCGTTCTCGCCGACGTCGTACTCGATCACCTCGGCGCTGATCTTGTTCTGGCCGATGTAGTGATAGGCGAAATAGCCGATCAGCGCCAGCAGTACCGCCCCCAGGACGGCGCCGGTGACCTTGAGCGTGCGGTCGGCACGTGCGTCCGAGGAGCGGCCGTAGCGGCCCTCGGGCGGTCGCGTGCTCGCCGTGCTCATGATCGTCCTCTCCGCCGGGGCGGGACGGATGTCCCAAAACGGGGCCCGCGGGCCGTGGCCCGGAATTATCCGCCCCCCGATTCGGTCACTATAGAAGCTGCCGATCGCGCCGGTTCACACCGGGCGCCGACACTTGAGGATTGAGTCTTGACTGACCAGCTACGACTGATGGCCGTGCACGCCCACCCCGACGACGAGTCGAGCAAGGGCGCGGCGACCATGGCGAAGTACGTGTCCGAGGGGGTGGACGTGCTGGTGGTGACCTGCACGGGCGGAGAGCGCGGCTCCATCCTCAACCCGAAGCTTCAGGGCGACAAGTACATCGAGGAGCACATCCACGAGGTACGCAAGAAGGAGATGGACGAGGCCCGCGAGATCCTCGGGGTCGGGCAGGAGTGGCTCGGCTTCGTCGACTCCGGCCTGCCCGAGGGCGACCCGCTGCCGCCGCTCCCGGAGGGCTGCTTCGCCCTGGAGGACGTCGACAAGGCGGCCGGCGAACTGGTGAAGCAGATCCGTCGCTTCCGTCCCCAGGTGATCACCACCTATGACGAGAACGGCGGCTACCCGCACCCCGACCACATCATGACCCACAAGATCTCGATGGTGGCGTTCGAGGGCGCGGCGGACGCCGAGAAGTACCCGGAGGCCGAGTACGGGCCCGCGTACCAGCCGCAGAAGCTCTACTACAACCAGGGCTTCAACCGCCCGCGCACCGAGGCGCTGCACCAGGCCATGCTCGACCGCGGCATGGAGTCGCCCTACGGGGACTGGCTCAAGCGCTGGGACGAGTTCGGCATGAAGCAGCGCACTCTCACCACGCACGTTCCGTGCGGCGACTTCTACGAGATCCGTGACAAGGCGCTGCTCGCGCACGCCACCCAGATCGACCCCGACGGCGGCTGGTTCCGCGTTCCGCTGGAGCTCCAGCGGGAGGTCTGGCCGACCGAGGAGTACGAGCTCGCGAAGTCCCTCGTCGATACCTCCCTCCCCGAGGACGACCTCTTTGCGGGCATCCGCGACAATGCCTGACATGAGCGCAAGCGCAAGCCTGGCAATGACACAGCTCGCCACCCTCGCCAAGGAGGTGGACGAGGACAAGGTCACCCCCGGTGTCCTCGGCTTCATCGTGTTCGCGGTGATGGCGCTGGCGGTGTGGGGCCTGATGAAGTCCATGAACCGGCACATGAGCAGGGTCGAGTTCAAGGAGGCTCCGGACCCGAAGGCGGAGTCCGGGGATACCGCGGCGAAGGGCTGACGGCGAGGCGATGCATTGACGGCATGATTCCATGATGGCCTGTGGGTATCATGGAATCATGCTGTATCGCACGCCTGACCTTGATCCGAAAGACCGCGAGGTGCTGGAGAGCATCGACAAGATGCGCCATGAGCTGCGGCACCAGGTTCTGCAGACGCCTATAAAGTGGACAGCGGGGCTGCGGAAGACGCTGACGGCCGAGGCCATCGCCGGCTCCAACACCATCGAGGGCTACAAGGTCGACTCCGTCGACGCCGAGGATCTGATCGACGGCGAGTTGGAAGTTGGCACGTCGGAGGAGAACAAGGCGGAGACGCTGGCGTACCAACACGCCATGACGTACGTCCAGTCGCTCCATGACGTCGCCGACTTCACCTACTCCAAGTCGCTGCTGAATGCCCTGCACTGGATGCTCCAGGGACATCACCACCCCCGCAAACTGGCCGGCCAGTGGCGCAAGAGCGGGGTCTGGATCAATGAGCCGGGCAGGCCGAACGAGGCGGCCTACGTCGCTCCGGACGCCGACCGGCTCCCGGCCCTGATGGACGAACTGGTCGCCTGGCTCAACGATGGGGATCCGGACGCCCATGTGCTGGTCCGCGCCGCGATGGCCCATCTCAACCTGGTCAAGATCCACCCGTGGGCGGACGGCAACGGCCGCATGTCCCGTTCGCTTCAGACGCTCCTCATCGCGCGTGGCGGCGTGCTAGCCCCCGAGTTCTCGTCGATCGAGTCCTGGCTGGGGGCGCCGGTCAACACCTGGGAGTATTACAAGATCCTCAGCCGCGTAGGCGGCAAGGAATGGACCCCCGACCGCGACACCGCCCCGTGGATCCGCTTCAACCTCCTCGCCTACCACCAGCAGTCGCAGTCGGTGCGGCACCGCATCACCCGGTCCAACCGCTGCTGGATCGACCTCACCGAGTACGCGGAGCGGCACGGCATCGACGAACGCCAGGTCACCGCCCTCCACGACGCCGCCGTGTCCGGCCGGGTCCGCCGTGCCCGCTATCAGCGGGCCGAGAACCTGAGCAACCAGCAGGCGGTCCGGGACGTCCGAGCCCTGACCGAGGCGGGTCTCCTGGAGGCGGTGGGCAACACCAAGGCCCGCTTCTACGTACCAGGACCGGACTTTCCGGCCGCCGTGCTGGAGGCGACCCGGCAGCCGATCCGGCTCGTGGACCCGTACGAGGACTGACGCCCTCGGGCTCATCGGCAGTGGTTGGCCAGGGAGGCGCGCTCGCACGGGAGCCGTCCCGATGCCCGCGTACCCGATGCCGGCCCGCATGGCCGCATCGAGGAACGGCCTCCGAGGCGCCCGCGCAGCGGATCGTCCGTCGAGGCCCCGGCCTCACCCCCGAGACGCCGCCACCGTCACCCCCATCACCTCCCGCGCGTGGCGGTTCGGCACCATGCCGAGCCGCCAGGCCTGCCAGCCCGTCTCCAGGTTCACGCCGCGTTCCAGCAGGAGCTGGTACGCCTCCACATAGTCGTCCAGCTTCGCGTCACGCAGCGGATGGCCGGTGCGGGAGAGCTGGGCCAGTTCCTCCTGGGCCACCGCGGTGCCGACCTCCACGCCGCCGGGAGCGGCGTACGGCAGCAGCGTGCAGCGCAGGAAGCGGGCCCAGTCCTCGCCGCGCCGGTCGCCGTAGGACGCGAAGAGTCCGATGGCGTCGTCACACAGCGTCAGCGCCTGCGGGGCGCGGGTGTTGCCGGCGTCCACGACCGCCAGCTCCAGGCAGGTCCACGCCTCGCCGTGCGCGACGCCGATGCGCTGGAAGTCGGCCCGGGCGTCGACCAGGAGCTGGCGGGCGAAGCCCGAGTTGCGCAGCGAGCCCGTCTGGGCCGCCCGCTGGTCGCGGGTCACCCGCGCCGAGTGGTGCCGGGCACACGCCAGGCCGTACACGTCGCGCATCCGGGAGAACAACGTCCGGGAGCGCTCCAGCTCCCGCACCGCGAGGTCGAGGCTGCCCGTCTCCTCCAGGGCCTGGCCCAGGTAGTACAGGGACCAGGCCTCGCCGCGCGCGTCCTCGTTCTCGCGGTGGCGGGCGGCCGCCTGGCGCAGTCCGTCCACCGCCGGGGACGGATCGCCCGCGACCAGGCGGGCCCGCGCGAGCTGGGTCATGGCCCACGCCTCGCCGCGGGCGTCGCGGGTACGGCCGTACAGCTCCAGGGCCGTGCGCAGATCGTCCTGCGCGCGCGGTACGTCGCCCATCCGCAGACCCAGTTGGCCGCGCTGGAAGTGGGCCCAGGCCTCGCCGTGGACGGACTCGCCGGCGCGGTGCAGGGACAGGGACTCGGTCAGCAGGTCCAGGGAGTCCGAGACCCGGCCCCGGTCCCGCTCCACCGCCGCCAGCGCGTGCATCGTCCAGGCGCGGTCGGTCGCCAGCCCGGGCGCCGACTGCAGGTCCAGGGCCTCGCGGAGCTTCGCCGCCGCCTCGGTGAGGTTGCCCTGGTGGTGCAGGGTGATGCCGAGGGAGCACAGGGCACGGGCCGCGCCCGCGTCGTGGTGGGCCTCCATGTACAGCTCGACCACCGAGGTCAGGGTGGTGCGGGCCTTGTCGAGCTCGCCGAGCTGGCGGGCCGCGATGCCGGTGCGCCACTGCACCGAGCGGACCAGCAGGCCCTTGTCCACGGCCTGTGCCAGCTCGCTGATCTCGCCGAGGCGGTAGAGGTCGCCGCGCAGCAGGCAGTAGTCGCACAGGGCGCCCAGCAGGTTCAGCACCGCCGCCTGGTTGGCGTCCTCCGCGTGCCGGAGCGCGGCCGTGATGAAGCTGGACTCGTCGTCCAGCCAGCGCAGCGCGTCGTCCAGCGAGGTGAAGCCGTGCGGGCTGAACCGGTCCGAGCGGGTCGACATGTTGCCGTCGACCAGGCGCAGCACCGAGTCGGCGAGATCGGCGTAGTTCACGATCAGCCGCTCCTGCGCCGCCGTACGCTCCGCCTGCTCCTCCTCGTCCAGGAGGCGGGCCTGGGCGAAGGCGCGGACCAGGTCGTGCAGGCGGTAGCGGTTGCCGCGGACGTGGTCGATCAGGCCCGAGCGGGACAGCGCCACCAGGTGCCGGGTCGCCTCCGCCTCGTCCGTGGCCAGCAGCGCCGCCGCGGCGGCCGCGCCCAGCGAGGTCCGGCCCGCCAGCGCGAGCCTGCGCAGCAGACGCCGGGCCGCCTCCGACTGGTCGGTGTAGCGCAGCCACAGCACCCGCTCGACCGGCTCCACCGGGCCGTACGCCCCCAGATCCGTGGCCAGCGTGCGCGGGGAGCGCGGGCCGAGGGACGAGCCCGCGATGCGCAGCGCCAGCGGCAGCCCGCCGCACAGCTCCCGGATCCGGTCGGCCGACTCGGCGTCGTAGGGCCCCGAGGAATCCTGCGCCGCGGCGGTCAGCAGCTCCTCCGCGCCGGCCGGGTCCAGCGCCTCGACCGGCAGGTGGTGCACCCAGGCGGAGAGGTCCGCGGGCAGGCCGAGGGGCTCGCGGGAGGTGACCAGGACCAGGCTGTCGGAGCGCTCGGGGACGAGGGTGCGGACCTGGTCCGCGTCCGAGGCGTCGTCCAGTACGACGGTGACCGGGAGGCCGGTGAGGTGCTGGTGGTACAGCTCGCCGAGCCGCTTGATCTGCTGCTCGGGCGAGGAGCGCTCCCGGAACAGGAGTTGCTCGCGCGGGGCGCCCAGACGGTTCAGCAGATGCAGCAGCGCGTCTCTCGTCGGCAGCGGCGGCTCCTCGGCGGTGCCGCCGCGCAGGTCCACCACGCACGCGCCGCGGAACTGGTCCTTCAGGTCGTGGGCCGCGCGGATCGCCAGCGCCGTACGGCCGCTGCCGGGCGCGCCGTGCAGGACGACGACCGTAGGCTTCGTCTCCGTACTCGCCCGGGCCGCCTGCACCCACTGCCGGATCCGCGCCATCTCCTGCCGGCGGCCCGCGAACGCGTCCACCGGGTCCGGGAGTTGGGCGAACGACTGCCCCAGCACACTGCGCCCACGGGCCGCCGCGCTCTTGTCCGCGCCTCTCAGCCGCGGCCCCGTCTTCTTCGGGCCGGTGGACGCGCTCAGCACCCGCTGCTGGTCGAGGAAGGGGCGGATGCCGCGCACCTCCAGCGCCGTCAGCCACTGCAGCCGAAGCTGCTGCGGGCCGCCGGGCTGGCCGACGGCGCCCGCGCGGTGGTGGGCGGCCGGCAGATGCGTACCGGCCACCTTCACGACGGTCGCCGCGGCGCCCACGACGCCCACGGTGACGCCCGCGCCCACCGCGGTGCCGGTGCCGGTGCCGAGTGCCAGGTCGGAGACGACGGCCGCGACCGCGGCGACGCCCGCCACCATCAGCGGCGTACTGCCGCCCTCGCGCGCGAACCGCTGCCCGAACGTCAGCCGCCCGGCCTCCGCCTCGTCGAGCGCGCGGGTGTACGCCTCGTACTCCTCAGCCGCCGCCTGCGCCATGGAATCCAGCGCCCCGCGCGCCCGCGACAACAGCACCTGGCCGTCGATACGGCCACCCGAGCGCCGCACCTCCTCCTCCACGGCCCGAGCCAACAGCCGCTCGGCATCGCTGCGATGGCCGTCCCGCATGTCTCGTCCCCCTCCGGCGGCAATGGCGTTCTTGGTCAAGTGTGCTGTGGATGGGGCGCTGTGGGGAGGGGGCCGGGTGATCGTGTGGGCGTGCGGCGCCGACGAGCCGGCCGCGGGGGCCGCCGCATCGTCCGCTTCAAGGTCACCGTCCGGGAGGCGCCTGCCGTGTGACGAACGGGGTACTGCGGCAGGATGGACCCCATGCCGAACCGACTGGCCCACGAGACGTCCCCCTACCTGCTCCAGCACGCCGACAACCCGGTCGACTGGTGGCCCTGGGAACAAGAGGCGTTCGAGGAGGCGAGGCGACGCGGTGTGCCCGTTCTGCTGTCGATCGGTTACTCCGCGTGTCACTGGTGTCACGTCATGGCCCACGAGTCCTTCGAGGACCAGGAGACAGCCGACTACCTCAACGCCCACTTCGTCAGCGTCAAGGTCGACCGCGAAGAGCGCCCCGACGTCGACGCCGTCTACATGGAGGCCGTCCAGGCGGCCACCGGACAGGGCGGCTGGCCCATGACGGTGTTTCTCACGCCGGACGCCGAGCCCTTCTACTTCGGCACCTACTTCCCGCCCACCCCCCGCTCCGGCATGCCGTCCTTCCGTCAGGTCCTGGAGGGCGTGCGCAGCGCCTGGGCCGACCGGCGGGACGAGGTCGCCGAGGTCGCCGGGAAGATCGTCCGGGATCTGGCCGGGCGGGAGATCTCCTACGGCGGCACCGAGGCGCCCGGCGAGCAGGAGCTGGCGCAGGCGCTGCTCGGGCTGACGCGGGAGTACGACCCGCAGCGGGGCGGGTTCGGGGGGGCTCCCAAATTCCCGCCGTCCATGGTGATCGAGTTCTTGCTCCGCCACCACGCCCGCACCGGCTCCGAGGGCGCGTTGCAGATGGCGCAGGACACGTGTGAGCGGATGGCTCGGGGTGGGATCTATGACCAGCTCGGTGGCGGGTTCGCGAGGTACTCCGTCGATCGCGACTGGGTGATCCCGCACTTTGAGAAGATGCTCTATGATAATGCCCTTTTGTGTCGAATGTATGCTCACTTGTGGCGTAGTACGGGCTCGGAGCTGGCGCGCAGGGTAGCCCTCGAAACCGCCGACTTCATGGTCCGCGACCTGCGCACCGACGAGGGCGGGTTCGCCTCCGCGCTCGACGCCGACAGCGACGACGGGACCGGCAGGCACGTCGAGGGCGCCTACTACGTCTGGACCCCGCAGCAACTGCGCGACGCCCTCGGTGACGACGACGCCGAGCTCGCCGCCCGCCACTTCGGCGTGACCGAAGAGGGCACCTTCGAGCACGGCGCCTCCGTCCTCCAGCTCCCGCAGCAGGACGGGCTGTTCGACGCCGAGAAGATCGCGTCCATCCGGCAGCGGCTGCTGGACAGGCGCGCGGAGCGCCCCGCACCCGGCCGGGACGACAAGATCGTCGCCGCCTGGAACGGCCTCGCCATCGCCGCCCTCGCCGAGACCGGCGCCTACTTCGACCGCCCCGACCTCGTGGACGCCGCCCTCGCCGCCGCCGACCTCCTGGTCCGGCTGCACCTCGACGACCAGGTCCGCCTCGCCCGCACCAGCAAGGACGGCCGGTCCGGCGCCAACACGGGCGTGCTGGAGGACTACGCCGACGTCGCCGAGGGCTTCCTCGCGCTCGCCTCCGTCACCGGCGAGGGCGTCTGGCTGGACTTCGCCGGGTTCCTGCTGGACCACGTGCTCGCCCGGTTCGTGGATGAGGCGTCCGGTGCGCTTTACGACACCGCCGTCGACGCCGAGCAACTGATCCGCCGGCCCCAGGACCCCACCGACAACGCCGTCCCCTCCGGCTGGAGCGCGGCGGCCGGCGCCCTGCTCGGCTACGCCGCCCAGACCGGCGCGGAACCTCATCGCACCGCCGCCGAGAAGGCGTTGGGCGTCGTCAAGGCCCTCGGCCCGCGCGTCCCCCGCTTCATCGGCTGGGGTCTGGCCGTCGCCGAGGCCAACCTCGCCGGGCCCCGTGAGGTCGCGATCGTCGGGCCGAGCCTCGACGACGGGGCCACAAAGGCCCTGCACCGTACGGCACTTCTGGGCACCGCCCCCGGAGCCGTCGTCGCCGTGGGCACTCCGGACAGCGACGAACTCCCGCTGCTCGCCGACCGGCCGCTCGTCGGCGGTGAACCGGCCGCGTACGTCTGCCGTAACTTCACATGTGACGCGCCGACGACCGATCCGGAGCGGCTGCGCGCGGCTCTGCGGAGCTGACGGGTCGACACGGACGCGGAGGGAGTCGTTCCGGCTGCTTTATGGGTGTGTGCTGCCCATATGGGTCTGTGTTCCGACAGGTCGCGCTATCCAACGCCCCGTTCCGAAACACGCAATTGACCGAAACGGCCCTTGCGCTTCACAGTTTCCCCTTAATCTCTCCACAGTGACGCGACGGGTGTGACGCACCGTCGCGACAGGGGGCATTGGGGATCTGGGGGGATCTGTTGCTGACGTCTGTCTTCATAGCCGTCGTCTCGCTGGCCTTGTTCTGGATGGCGGCTTTCACCCTGTGGTGGCAGATGCACGCGTGGCGTACGCCCGAAGTGCTCGCCTCCACCCGGTTCAGCAGACCGGACGGCGGCGAGCATCTGTCGTTCTCGCTGCTGCTTCCGGCACGGCACGAGCAGGCCGTGCTGGACCACACCATCCAGCGGCTGCTGGAGTCCACACACACCGACTTCGAGATCATCGTCATCGTCGGACACGACGACCCGGAGACCACCGAGGTCGCCGAGAAGGCGGCCGCCCGCGATCCGCGGGTCCGGGTCGTGGTCGACACCCACGAGAAGAAGAACAAGCCGAAGGCCATGAACACGGCGCTGCCGCACTGCCGCGGCGATGTCGTCGGGGTCTTCGACGCCGAGGACCAGGTCCATCCGGAGCTGCTCGCCCACGTCGACCACGCGTTCCGCACCACGGGAGCGGACGTCGTCCAGGGCGGGGTCCAGCTCATCAACTTCCACTCGAGCTGGTACAGCCTGCGCAACTGCCTGGAGTACTTCTTCTGGTTCCGCTCGCGACTGCACCTGCACGCCCAGAAGGGGTTCATCCCGCTCGGCGGCAACACCGTCTTCGTACGGACGGATGTGCTGCGGGAGGCCGACGGCTGGGATCCCGACTGCCTCGCCGAGGACTGCGACCTGGGCGTCCGCCTGTCCAGCGTCGGCAAGAAGGTCGTCGTCGCCTACGACTCCGACATGGTGACCAAGGAGGAGACCCCCGGCAGCCTGATGTCGCTGCTGAAGCAGCGCACCCGCTGGAACCAGGGCTTCCTTCAGGTCTACCGGAAGAAGGACTGGAAGCAACTGCCCACCTTCGGACAGCGGTTGCTCGCCCGCTACACCCTCATGACGCCGTTCATGCAAGCCTTCACCGGGCTCATCATCCCGCTCAACATCGCGATCGCCGTCTTCCTCGACGTACCCGTGGGCGTCGCCTTCATCACCTTCCTGCCGGCCGTCACCGCGCTCGTGACCTTCGTCTTCGAGGTCGTCGGACTGCACGACTTCGGCAAGCAGTACGCACTGCGCGTCCGCTTCGTGCACTACCTGAAGCTCGTCGTGGGCGGTCCCTTCTACCAGGTGCTCCTCGCCGGCGCCGCCGTCCGCGCCGTATGGCGTGAGCAGCGCGGCCGCAACGACTGGGAGCTGACGACTCATGTCGGCGCACACCTCAACGACACAGCGGTAATCCGAGAGGACGTCCCCGCGTGACCTCCACCCTTCCCGCGGTGACCACTCCCAAGGTCCCCGCGCAGCGGCAACCTGCCCCTATCGAGCGTTCGGCCGGCCGAACAAACCCACCGATCCGCCTCCGCTCCTCCCGACCCGACCTCGTCCTGTGCGGCGTCCTGCTCGTCGCGATCCTCGTCGTGCAGGGCTGGAACATCGCCGACTACCCGACCCTCAGCGACGACGAGGGCACCTACCTCGCCCAGGCCTGGGCCGTGCAGGAGGGCCGGGGCCTGGCCCACTACACCTACTGGTACGACCACCCGCCGCTCGGCTGGATCCAGCTCGCCCTGCTGACCTGGATCCCGGCCGCGCTCAGCCCCGAGTCGATGACCGTCGGCACCATGCGCGCGGCGATGCTCGTCGTCAGCGCGGTCAGCGCGGTGCTGGTGTACGTGCTCGGGCGGCGGCTGTCCCTGCCGCGCTGGGCGGCCGGGCTCGGCATGGTCCTGTTCGGCCTCTCCCCGCTGTCGGTCGTCCTTCAGCGGGAGATCTTCCTCGACAACCTCGCGGTGATGTGGACGCTGCTCGCGTTCGCCCTCGCCGCCTCGCCGAGCCGGCACCTCTGGCACCACTTCGGCGCCGGGATCGTGGCCGCCACGGCCGTACTGACCAAGGAGACGATGCTCCTGGTCCTGCCCGCGGTCTTCATCACCATGTGGCGGCACAGCCACCGCGACACCCGCAAGTTCGCCCTGACCGGCGCGATCACCGCCTGCGCGCTGATCGGCCTGTCCTACCCCCTGTTCGCCCTGCTGAAGGGCGAGCTGCTGCCGGGCAGCGGGCATGTCTCGCTGTGGGACGGCATCAAGTACCAGATGACCAGGCCCGGTTCGGGCTTCGTCCTCGACCAGGGCTCCGGCTCCTGGGGCGTCCTCCAGTCGTGGCTCTACTACGACCGTGTCCTGATCCTCGGCGGTCTCGCGGGCGGTCTGCTGCTCCTGCTCACCTGGCGCTGGTCGGTCACCGCCCGCGCGCTGGCCGGACCGTCCTTCGCGGTGGTCGTCCTCGCCCTGACGGCGATGCGCCCGAGCGGCTATCTGCCCGCCATGTACGTCATCCAGGCCCTGCCGTTCCTCGCCCTCGTCCTCGCCGGCGGCACGGCCTCCGTCGCCCACGCGGTCCTGCGGCGCCGGCGGTCCGAGACCGAGCACCGGTATGTCACCGGCGGCCGGTACGCCCTCGCGGCCGTCCTCGCGATCGCCGCCGGTTCCTATGTCGTCCCGCGCTGGTACGAGGGAGATCGCACCGCCGTCACCGCCGACGCCAACGCGCCCTACCGGGCCGCCTCGAAGTGGCTGGCCACCGAGGTGGCGGACCCGGGGGACACCCGCGTCCTGGTCGACGACGCGCTGTGGCTCGACCTGGTGCACGCCGGGTACGAGCCGGGGCTCGGCGTCATCTGGTTCTACAAGGCCGACCTCGACCCGGCCGTGACGAAGACGATGCCGCGCGGCTGGAGGGACCTCGACTACGTGGTCGCCTCGCCGACGGTGCGCCGGGACGCGGCCGACCTGCCGGGCGTCAAGGCGGCCATCGAGCACTCGAAGCCGGTCGCCGTCTTCGGCAGCGGCGCGGACCGCGTCGAGATCCGTCAGATCCAGACAGCCTCGGGAGGGGTTCGATGAGCCAGGAGTCCACCGTCCCGGAGGAGTTGGGCGATCCGTCCGTAGATGCCGCCGAGGTGCCCGAGCCCGGCGCCGTCACCATCGTCGTACCGACCTTCAACGAGTCCGCCAACGTACGGCAGTTGCTGCATCAGATCACCGAGTCGGTGCCGTCCCGGCTGCCCTGCGAGGTCGTCTTCGTGGACGACTCCACCGACGACACCCCGCAGGTCATCGAGGAGGCCGCGCAGGACTGTCCGTTCCCCGTCACCGTCATCCACCGCGACGAACCGGTCGGGGGGCTCGGCGGCGCGGTCGTCGAGGGCATGAAGGCGGCCGGGTCGGACTGGATCGTCGTCATGGACGGCGACTGCCAGCACCCGCCGTCCCTGGTCCCCGACCTGGTCGCCACCGGCGAGCGGGCGAACGCCGGGCTGGTCGTCGCCTCCCGGTACATCAAGGGCGGCAGCCGGGCCGGGCTCGCCGGCAGCTATCGCGTGGCCGTGTCACGGGCGGCGACCTGGCTGACCAAGTCCCTCTTCCCGCGCCGGCTGCAGGGCATCAGCGACCCGATGAGCGGCTTCTTCGCGATCCGCCGCAGCGACATCGCGGCAGAGGCGCTCAAGCCCCTCGGCTACAAGATCCTCCTGGAGCTGGCCGTGCGCAGCCGCCCGCGCGCGGTCAGCGAGGTGCCGTTCGTGTTCCAGGAGCGGTTCGCGGGGGAGTCCAAGTCCACCGCGGCCGAGGGGCGCCGCTTCCTGCGGCACCTCGCCGGGCTGCGTACGGCCGACCCGCTGGCGAGGATGGTGGTGTTCGGGCTGATCGGGCTGACCGGCTTCGTGCCGAACCTGGCCGCGCTGTGGGCGATGACGCAGGCCGGGCTGCACTACCTCCCGGCGGAGATCATCGCCAACCAGTTCGGCGTGGCCTGGAACTTCCTGCTCATCGAGAAGCTGCTGTTCCGCGAGCGCCGCCGGCACCGCCACTGGGCCGACCGCACCGTACGGTTCGCGCTGCTCGCCAACGCCGACCTGGTGCTGCGCATCCCGCTGATCGCGCTGCTGGTCGGGCACTTCGGGCTGGCCGTGCTGCCCGCGACGGCGCTGGCCCTGGTCATCACCTTCGTCCTGCGCTTCGTCGGTACCGAAGCGCTGGTGTACCTCCCGCGCAGGAGCCGCCGCACAGCAAGGAGTACTGCATGAGATCCAGACGGAGAACGGCCCTCCTGGCCGTCATGGGCCTCACCGGGGCCCTGCTCCTGACCGCACCCCCGTCCGCCTCCGCCGCCAACCTCGTCAAGAACCCCGGCTTCGAGACCGCCGGCACCGGTGACATGCCCTACTGCTGGGAGAAGTCCGGCTGGGGCGACAACGACTTCACCTTCGAGACGGTGGCCGACGCCCACAGCGGCGGCAAGGCCATGAAGGTCGAGCTCACCCGCCGCCTCGACGGCGACCGCAAGGCGCTGATCACCGAGTCCGCCGAGTGCGCGCCGGTCGTCACGCCGGGCAAGCAGTACGACCTGGGGCTCTGGTACAAGTCGACCACCCCCGACACTTCGATCACCCTCTTCCGGCACGACCCCACGGCGGGCTGGCAGTACTGGACCGACCTCAAGACGCTGGACATGGCGGCCGGTTGGACCGAGGCCACGGTCCGCACACCCGAGGTGCCCGCCGGCACCGACCGCATCGCCTGGGGCGTCTCCGTCTACGGCACCGGCTCGGTCACCACCGACGACTACACGATGGACCAGGTCGCCGACCCGGTCCCGGACCCGGTGTGCACGGGGACGGCCGAGGAGTGCGCGAACGGCCGCTGGGACGTGCTGCCCACCCAGAACCCGGTGCGCTCCATGCACTCCGTCGTCCTGAACAACGGCAAGGTGCTGCTGATCGCCGGGTCCGGCAACAGCGAGGAGATGTTCGAGGCGGGCACGTTCACCAGCGCGGTCTACGACCCGGAGAACGGCACGTACAAGACGATCCCTACGCCCAAGGACATGTTCTGCGCCGGGCATGTGCAGTTGCAGGACGGCCGGGTGCTCGTGATGAGCGGTAACAAGGGCTATCCGTCGGCCGACGGCACGATCGGCTACCAGGGCTACAAGGACTCGTACATCTTCGACCCGGTCACCGAGACCTACAGCAAGACCAACGACATGAACGACGGCCACTGGTACCCGTCGGCCACCATCCTCGGCAACGGTGACGTCATCTCCTTCGGCGGTCTGAAGGAGGACTCGACCGGTTCGGTCACCGCCGAGCTGTGGTCGGACGCCGAGCAGAAGTGGCTGGAGCTCTGGAAGGTCAACCAGACCTGGTCGTACTGGGGCCTGTACCCGTCGATGATCCTGATGCAGGACGGGCGCCTCTTCTACTCCGGCAGCCATGTCTTCGGCAACAACATCCCGGGCACCGGATCGGCGATCTACGACTACGACGCCAACACGGTCACCCAGATCCCGGGCCTGCAGAACAAGGACGAGCGCGACCAGTCCGCGAGCGTGCTGCTGCCCCCGGCCCAGGACCAGAAGGTCCTCACCATCGGCGGCGGCAACATCGACTCCAACCCGGACGCGAACCGCCTCACCGACGTCATCGACCTCAAGCAGCCCAACCCGACCTACGTCGCGGGACCGCCGCTCCCGCAGGGCACCGTCGACCTCGGGGCCGGCAAGGTCCCCCAGACCGGCGGCCAGGGCAAGATGTACGTCTCCGCCGTACTGCTGCCGGATGGCAAGGTCCTGGAGACGGGCGGCGCGCTGCACAACCGGGCCGACCCGGTGTACGAGTCGTCGATCTACGACCCGGCGACCAACACCTTCGACCCGGTGGCGGCCGACCCGGAGGAGCGCGGCTACCACTCCTCGGCGTTCCTGCTCCCCGACGGCCGCGTGATGGCGACGGGTGACAACCCGGGCAACGGCTCCTGGAACCACGACGTGTCGATCTACACCCCGCCCTATCTCCTCAAGGGCGAGCGCCCGACGATCACTTCGGTCATCGACACCGAGTGGACCTACGGCGACACCCAGCGGATCACCGTCGACCGGCCCATCGCCAAGGCCGAGCTGATCCGCCCGGCGGCGGTGACGCATTCGTCGGATCCCAACCAGCGGTTCGTGGATCTTCCGCTGTCCGTCGACGGCAACAACGTCGACCTGAACGTGACGAGCAACCCCAACCTGGCCCCGCCCGGCTGGTACATGCTCTTCGCGGTCGACGCGAACGGGGTCCCGTCGGTGGCCAAGTGGGTGCACCTCCAGGGTCCGCAGGCCCTGAGCGCGACGGACGCCACCGCGCATGTCCACGAGTTCGCCGACGACCTGACGGGCAAGGTCACGGGCCCCGGAAAGAAGCGGCGGTCCCAGAACGTCGGCCCGACCGTCTCCGGCTGCGACCGCCACTACGGCTCGGCCAACGTCTGCGTCCCGACCGACTTCCCGCCGACGGTGAAGGCGACGACGAAGGCCCGCTGCGACTGGCTGAAGAAGAACGACTACGGCCGTTTGAAGGTCAACGGCAAGGACGACCCGCTGCGGCTGGACCCGAACCGGGACGGGATCACCTGCGGGAAGGGTGATGTGACCCGGCGCTAGCTCGCGTAGTCGGCGAGGGCGCGCTCCACGATGGCCACGAGCTGTTCGTGGTGCGCGCCCTTCCAGTAGGCCCGGCCGCACTGGGTGCACTGCGCGAACACGTCGTACGTCCGCTGCGTCCCGCCCTCCAACTGGTCCGACACCTCCTCCTTGGTCGCCTCCTTCAGCAGCCCGTTGCAGGCGGTGCAGCGTGTCCAGGGCCGCAGCTCGGGCCGGAAGCGGTCCAGGACGTCGCGGAGCTGGTCGTCGGACCGCGTGCTGTAGACATAGGCGCCGGCCCACAGTTCGCGGCGCCGCAGCAGCCCCCGGTCCCGGCTCAGCATGACCCGCCGCTCGGCGGCCGAGCGCGCGGCGAGGGCCGGGTCGCCGATGTCCGTCGACTCGTACGCCGTGTCCACGCCGAGCAGCCGCAGCCGGCGGGCGAGGGTGCCGAGGTGGACGTCGAGCAGGAAGCGCAGGGGAGCGCCGGGCACCCGCTGGGGGCGCTCGACGGGCCGTACGCGGACGGATTCGGCCGCCGCCGGGATGTGCGACACGGGCACCTCGCGTCCGTCCACGACCAGGGGACCGACCTCGGTCAGCGGGACACCGAGGGACTCCACGACATGGCCGAGGGTCGAGACGCCGTCGGTGGCGACCCGGGCGGTACCGTCCTCGCGCCGGCCGTTGGGCAGGAACAGGCGCAGCTCGGGGGCGAACTCGACGTGGATCTCGGGACCGTTCACCCGGTCAGGATGTCACGGGGCCCGGGCGGGGGTCCTGCCGTTTTGCGGCCTGCTGCGGTGCGTCCCGCAGTTTCGGGAGGTCCTTGAAGGCGGCGAGGGCGCGGTCGATGAGTTCCAGCAGGTCGTCGCCGAAGTCGCGCTCGACCCAATAGATCATCGTCTCCAGCAGGGCCCCCATCAGGCCCATCGCGTAGACGCGCACCTCGAGGTCGTTCTCGTCCCGGCCGGTGCGCTCGGCCAGGACCCGGCACAGCATGCGGCCCGTGACGGACATGCTCTCCATCAGGCGGGAGCGCAGCGCGGGGACCTCGACCATGAGCCGGGTGCGCAGGATCATCTCGTCCTGCTCGAATTTCGGGCCGTCGGCGAGCGCCATGGTCAGCCCCTTGTGGATCGACCAGCGCAGCGACTGCAGGACCGGCTCGTCCTCGGGCCGCTCCCGCAGCAGGTCCTCCACCAGCGGGTCGTACTCGTCCGTCAGGACGATGTCCTCCTTGGTGGGGAAGTAACGGAAGACGGTGCTCGGCGAGACCTCGGCGCGCTCCGCGATCTGCTCGACGGTCGTGGCCTCGTACCCCTGCTCCCTGATCAGGGCATAGGTGGCGTCCCTGATGGCGATCCGCGTCTTGATCTTCTTGCGCTCGCGCAGGCTCAGATGGCGAGCCGCCTCCGGAACAGGGGTTCGTGCCGTGGTCATGTCGCTCATTGTCGTTCATCGGCCTCCCGGGGGACCACGACCGCAGCCGGGGGCTCTTCCGCTCCGGGCGGCTCGGCGGCGGGCCGGGTGTTCGGCAGCAGCAGCGCCGTCAGCGCCGCCGTCACCAGGGCGGCGATGCCGCAGACGACCAGCACGGTGGTCATGCCGTCGACGTAGGCGGCGTCGGCGGAGCGGGCGAGCGCGGGCAGGCCGAGCTGCTCGGCGACGGCGTGGGCGCCGCTGAGCGAGTCGCGCGCGGCGTCCGCGGCCGCCTCGGGCAGGCCGGCGGTGTCGATCCGGTCGCCGTAGGAGCCCGCGACCAGGCTGCCAAGCAGCGCGATGCCGATGGCGCCGCCCACCTGGCGCAGCGTCATCAGCAGCCCCGAGCCGCTGCCCGCCTCCTCGGCCGGGATGCCGCCGAGCGCGGCGTCCATCGCGGGCACCATCGCCAGGCCGAAGCCCAGGCCGGCGACGGTCAGCCACAGCGCGGTGAAGCCGTAGCCGCTGCCGGTCTCGGTCCGCGAGCCGAGCAGGGCGGCGAAGCACAGCACCACCAGGCCCGCGGTGACCACCGGGCGCGGTCCCATGCGCTGGACCAGTGTGGTGCTCAGCCGCGCGGAGACCATGAGCCCGCCCATCATCGGCAGCAGCCTGAGCCCGGTGCCGAAGGCGTCGCTGCCGCCGACCTCCTGAAGGTACGTCGGCAGCATGAACAGCAGCCCGGAGAAGACGAAGGTGCCGAGCGTCGCGGCCAGGCTGTTGAACAGGAACCCCCGGTGGGCGAGCAGCTTCAGGTCGAGCATGGGGCGTACGGCCCGCCGCTCCCGCAGGACCAGACCGGCCAGCAGTACGGCGGCCACCGCGAAGGAGCCGAGCACCGTCGTGCTGCCCCAGCCCCGCTCGGGCGCCTCGATGATGCCGAAGACCAGGGCGGCAAGGCCCAGCGCGCTGCACGCGGTGGAGACCGCGTCGACCCGGGGCGAGGAGGGGTCGCGGGACTCGGGCAGCAGGAAGAGGCAGGCGAGGATGCCGACGGCGGCCATCGGGATGTTGATCAGGAAGATCGAGCCCCACCAGTAGTGGTCGAGCAGCACCCCGCCCACCAGCGGCCCGAGCGGCATCCCCGCGGCCATGGCTGCGGTGACCGCGGCGACGGCCTTGCCGCGCTCCTGCTCGCCGAACATCGACGGCAGCACGGACAGGCCGAGCGGCATCACCAGCGCGGCCCCGAGGCCCATGACCGAGCGGGCCACGATGACCAGTTCGGGCGCGTCGGCGACGGTGCCGAACAGGGATCCGGCGAGGAAGACCGCGAGGCCCGCGATCAGCATCCGGCGCCGCCCGAAGCGGTCGCCGAGCAGTCCGGCGGGGAGCATCAGCGCCGCGAAGACGACGACGTACGAGTCGACGATCCACTGCAACTCGCCGGTGCTCGCGTGGAGTTGTCCGGCCATCGTGGGCAGCGCCACGTTGAGGATCGTCAGGTCGAAACCGAGCGTGAGCATGCTCGCCACGAGGGCGCCGAGCGCCCACCAGCGGCGTGCGTCTTTGGTGACAGCAGCCATGAAATGAGAGTAGCTCTCAAAAGAGTGGTACTGTCAATTGACTCGGAGAACGAAAACCGGGGAACGAAAAAGGGCCACGGCTCGAAGCCGTGGCCCTCGCTGAGCGGGAGCAGCTACCCGTGCTGGTACGCCACCAGCGAGATCCCCACGTAGTGCGTGATGAACGCCGCCAGCGTGAAGGAGTGGAACACCTCGTGGAAGCCGAACCAGCGCGGTGACGGGTTCGGGCGCTTGATGCCGTAGATCACGCCGCCCGCGCTGTAGAGGACGCCGCCGACGATCACCAGGACCAGCACCGCGATGCCGCCGGTGCGCATGAAGTCCGGCAGGAAGAAGACGGCCGCCCAGCCCATCGCGATGTAGCAGGGGGTGTAGAGCCAGCGCGGGGCGCCCACCCAG
Organism: Streptomyces sp. UG1; assembly: GCF_049974585.1. Taxonomy (NCBI): domain Bacteria; kingdom Bacillati; phylum Actinomycetota; class Actinomycetes; order Kitasatosporales; family Streptomycetaceae; genus Streptomyces; species Streptomyces sp. UG1. The sequence continues at coordinate 257,011 of NZ_JBNGGG010000001.1, forward strand.
AAGACCCGGAAGACGATTCCGGCCAGCGCCGCCGCCCAGATGCCCCACAGCAGCCACTGGCCCTTGGCGCCCGGAAGGAGCAGCAGGGTCAGCGGTGTGTACGTGCCCGCGATGATCAGGAAGATGTTGGCGTGATCCAGCCGGCGCAGAATGCCGTCCATGCGCGGGCTCCAGTTGCCCCGGTGGTACAGCGCGCTCACGCCGAACAGCAGGCAGGCGGTGAGGACGTAGATTCCGCAGGCCAGGCGCCCCCGGGGCGAGTCTGCGAGGGCGGTGAGCACCAGGCCCGCGACGAGCACCGCCGGGAACATGCCGAGATGGAGCCAGCCGCGCAGCTTGGGCTTGATCTCGCCGGTGAGCTGCTGGGCGTGGTGCGCGATCTGGTGCGGCAGCGAGGGCGCGGCGGAACCGCGGCCGGCGGCCGGCGTGTCCATGGGCGCGTCGGGGACGGGCGCAGTCATGCGGGGCATCGTACCTACGGAACCGTAAGTTACGCGTCAGAGTGGCGAGATGAGCGGCGGTAAGTGGCCATCGTCTCACGGGGTACCCGGTGGGGACACACCCGGGGTGAAGCGGTGGTGACACATCGAAAACATCTGGATGAGTGGCGATGCTCACGCCGCTCACCTGTGACGCCCTCTGGACATATGCGCAGACGCGTCGGATGATCAAATGAGTGCGGTCGGCACCGGATGAGCGCTGAAGATCGCTCGGCACAGCATCCGGGTCGCGGCCCCCACGGGGCAAACAAGGGCATATTCAGGACAAAATCCCTCACTTAGGAGCAACCGTGGCGCGCGACATCGCGGCTCCCCCCGTCGTTCCCACCAACCACCGCGAACTGGTCTCGTGGGTGAACGAGATCGCCGAACTGACGCAGCCGGACAACGTGGTCTGGTGTGACGGATCCGAGGCCGAGTACGAGCGCCTGTGCGGGGAGCTCGTCGCGAAGGGCACCTTCCGGAAACTCGACCCGATCAAGCGCCCCAACTCGTACTACGCCGCCTCCGACCCGACCGACGTCGCCCGCGTCGAGGACCGGACCTTCATCTGCTCCGAGAAGGAGGAGGACGCGGGGCCGACGAACCACTGGATGGACCCTGGAGAGATGCGGGAAATCTTCCAGGGCGAGAAGGGCCTGTTCCGTGGCTCGATGCGCGGTCGCACGATGTACGTCGTGCCCTTCTGTATGGGCCCTCTCGGCTCCAAGCTCTCCGCCCTCGGTGTGGAGATCACTGATTCGGCCTACGTCGCCGTCTCCATGCGTACGATGACCCGCATGGGCAGCGCCGTGCTCGAAGAGCTCGGCGAGGATCGCAACTTCGTGAAAGCCGTGCACTCCGTCGGCGCACCGCTTGAGCAGGGCCAGGCGGACGTCCCCTGGCCCTGCAACCAGACCAAGTACATCTCCCACTTCCCGGAGACCCGCGAGATCTGGTCCTACGGCTCCGGCTACGGCGGCAACGCCCTGCTCGGCAAGAAGTGCTACGCCCTGCGCATCGCCTCGGTGATGGCCCGCGACGAGGGCTGGCTGGCCGAGCACATGCTGATCCTGAAGCTCACGCCCCCGCAGGGCGGGTCCAAGTACGTCGCCGCCGCCTTCCCCTCCGCCTGCGGCAAGACCAACCTCGCCATGCTGGAGCCCACGATCTCCGGCTGGACGGTGGAGACGATCGGCGACGACATCGCCTGGATGCGCTTCGGTGACGACGGCCGCCTGTACGCCATCAACCCCGAGGCCGGCTTCTTCGGCGTCGCGCCCGGCACCGGTGAGCACACCAACGCCAACGCGATGAAGACGCTGTGGGGCAACTCGGTCTTCACCAACGTGGCGCTGACCGACGACGGCGACATCTGGTGGGAGGGCATGACGGAGGAGACCCCGGCCCACCTGACGGACTGGAAGGGCCGGGACTGGACGCCTCAGTCCTCGGACCCCGCCGCCCACCCCAACGCCCGCTTCACGGTCCCCGCCTCGCAGTGCCCGATCATCGCGCCCGAGTGGGAGGACCCCAAGGGCGTGCCGATCTCGGCGATCCTCTTCGGCGGCCGGCGCGCCACCGCCGTACCGCTGGTGACGGAGTCCTTCGACTGGAACCACGGCGTGTTCCTGGGCGCCAACGTGGCCTCCGAGAAGACCGCCGCCGCCGAGGGCAAGGTCGGCGAACTGCGCCGCGACCCCTTCGCCATGCTGCCCTTCTGCGGCTACAACATGGGCGACTACATGGCCCACTGGATCGACGTGGCCAAGGACAAGGACCAGTCCAAGCTGCCGAAGATCTACTACGTCAACTGGTTCCGCAAGAACGACGAGGGCAAGTTCGTCTGGCCCGGCTTCGGCGAGAACAGCCGCGTCCTGAAGTGGATCGTCGAGCGCCTCGAGAGCAGGGCCGAGGGCGTTCAGACTCCGATCGGCATCCTGCCGACCAAGGAGGCCCTGGACACGAACGGCCTCGAACTGGCCGACGCCGACCTCGACTTCCTCCTCACCGTCGACAAGGAGATCTGGCGCGAGGAGGCCGCGCTCGTCCCCGACCACCTCAACACCTTCGGCGACCACACGCCGACGGAGCTGTGGGACGAGTACCGGGCGCTGGTGCGGCGCCTGGGCTGACAGTTCCCCACCCAGGACCGGCGAGGTTCCGTACAACGACGTGCGGGGCCCTGGGCCTGTCGTCGCAAGTTCCCGTCCGCCCCGACGGGACGAGCGCGGCGACAGGCCCTCGCCTGCGAGGAAACGATTCAGCCCCGACGCAGTCGCCGCCGGACCATGCGGGCGACGGCAGGCCAGTCCCCGCCCCCGACGACCAGCACCACGCTCCCGTCCGACTGCTGCCGCACCCGCGCCGTCAGCAGCCGGGTTCCGTGCGTGTACCGCCGACGGGGCAGCCCCCCGCTCGGGACGGACGGCCGCTTCCCGCCCTCGGGGGGTGCCGGGAACCGCAGGGGGACGTCGTGGCGGAGCTTGCCGTCCGCCGACGTCACCCGCAGCAGCAGCTCCCACTTGCCGGGCCGGCGCGTGTGCTCGTGGAGACCGCCCAGGTCGAGGACCAACCGGGCGGTCAGCGGCGCGTCGGTGGCCGACGCCTTCCCGGCGGGAATCTGCATCTCGTAGCCGTCGCTGTGGCGCAGCACGACGCTGTGCCGGACCCGTTCGACGCCGGTGCCGCGATAGTGGCCGCTGCGCACCAGCACGGCCAGCCGCCGTCCGTCGTCGAGCCACTCCATGGCGTCGGGCCCGTCTTCCAGCTCGGCCCAGGAGAGCTTGTTGTGCCGGGAGAGGGAGATCAGCTCGCTGACCCGTCCGCCCTCGCGCAGCAGCTTGTCGCGGAGCTGGTCGACCGGCGGGAAGCGGGTCATGACCTCCTGCGGGATGAACTCCCGCAGCACCTCGCCGGCGATGCGGGCGTACGACTCCTGCCGGTCGGCGGACTTCCAGCGGTGATAGTTCGGGCCGAACTTCGCCAGCAGCTCCACCTTGGCGAACCGCACGAACAACTCGTTGCGCCGCTCACCGGGCTCGGTCAGATCCACGATCGACTGCAAAGCCGTGCGCACCGCCGAGTAGAACGACTCGGCCGTTGGCTGCTGCTTGGTCAGATGCGGGAATCCCTCGCGGTTCACGAGGTAGTAGCAGTCGTAGTCGGCCACCACCGAGATCGCCCGCGCCCTCAGATAGGCCGGGACGATGAACGGCTGCTCCTCGGCCAGCCGCACCCCCTCGGCGAACCGCAGGCCGTACTCGACCACGAGCGAGCGCCGGAAGAGCTTCTGCGGCGTCAGGGTGAACATCGCCTTGGTCGACCACACGTCACCCTGCTCGACCGTCGCGGCGAACGGATCGGTCGGCACGCCCCGGCCGACCCCGCGCATCCGGCCCAGCACCACGTCCGAGTCGTTGCGCCGGGCGGCGTCCACCATCCGCCGCAGCGCGTCCTGGCCGAGGTAGTCGTCCGGGTCGGCGAAGAACAGGAACTCGCCCCTGGCCAGCTGTAAGCCCCGGTTGCGCGGCCCGCCGGGCGCCCCGGAGTTCTCCTGGTGTACGACCCTGACGTTGGGGTACCGCTCCGCCCAGTCGTCCAGCAGTTCCCCGCTGGCGTCGGTGGAACCGTCGTTCACGGCCACGATCTCGATGTGCTCGAACCCGAGGCTCTGCTCCACGATCGACGCCAGGCACTCCTCCAGGAAGTCGGCGGCGTTGCACACCGGAATGACCACCGTGACCGCTATGTCGCTCATATCAACCTCTCCCCCCGCAGTTGCCGACACTCCCCGATTGGGAGGGACACCCCTGTTGACGAGCGGCATAGGGAGTTGGTTGTAACTTTGAGCGTCCTGTGAGAGGCATTGGTGTGTGTGATGCCCGTGCGCCCGGAGGTGTTCACCGGGTCTTTCCCCAAAGGGAACCAAGCCTGGAAATACGGGCGTCAGGCGGTGATGTCACCCGTCCCGCCCCGGTCCTCCAGATACCGGGTGTGGGACTCCTGGCGGCGCGCCTCCACCTCGCGCAGGCCCGCCGCCAGTTGCTCGGCCTCCTTCTTCAACAGGCCCAGCTGGCGCTCCAGATGCAGCTCGGGCGACTGAGTGCCCGGTGCCATCCGTGTCCACCAGCGCGTCCGTACGAAACTGTCGACCGCCTCGGGGAGATCGCGCCGTACGATCCGGGAGAGCATGTGTACGCCCTCCGGGTCGTGGGCGAGCAGCTCGGCCACCCAGTCCTGGTCGAGGAGCGCGCCGAGGAGTTCGGTGAGTTCGCGCAGTCGGGCCGCGGCCGTGACCGACAGGTCGACGTCCGTCAGGTAGCCGCGCAGCTTCTCGAAGTCGCCGCGCAGCTCCTCCAGTTGGGCCGAGGGGTCCGGGAAGTCGGGCGGTGCGGGGCGCTCCGGTGGGGTGATCAGTGCGGCCGCGCCGTACAGGCCCGCGACCACGACGGGCCAGTACGGGCCCGCCACCCCCGTGAAGGTCAGCGCCAGGCCCGCCAGCCCGCACGCGCTCCCGGCGATGTTCTTGCGGGACTCCAGGTACGCCACTGCCCTACTGGTAGCCACGGATCTCCTCGAAGGCGCCGTCCAACGAGCCCTCCTGGGCGTCGAAGAGGCGGCCGCCGGTCAGCTCGGCGATGTGCTCCAGCTCGGACCTGTCGGAGTCGCCGAAGAGGATGGGGAAGACGGGTGTCTCGCGCCGGTCGCGGTCGAGCCCGGCGTAGAAGGAGTCGAAGTCCGCCGCCTCGGCGCCCGTGGTGTTCTCGCCGTCCGTCATCAGCACGATCGACGTGAAGGTGTCCTGGGACCGTCCGGCGCCGAGATGGTCGTACGCCTTCTCCAGCGAGGTGTAGATCGCGGTGTCGCCCTCGGCGGACAGCGCCTCGGTGTCCCCGCGGATCCCTTCGAGCCCGGACCTGGGGTCGGCCGGCTCCACGACATGCGTGCGCACGCTCTTCACCCGCGTCCCGAACGGCATCAGCGTGACCTCCTCGCGCTCACGGAAGTCGCCGGTGAGATCGGTGAGCGCCCGCTTCAGCTTCGCCAGGCGGTCGCCCTCCATGGAGCCCGAGGTGTCGAGGACGTAGACCGTCCTGGACGGGCGGCGCAGCTCGTTCTCGTACGAGTCGAGCAGGCCGTCGGCGACGGAGCGGGTGCCCGGGAAGGGCAGCTCGCGCCGCCGGCCGGTGTCCAGGCCGGGCGCGGGGTCGACGGCGGCGACGACCGGGCGGCGATGGGTGCGCTCGGTGATCATCCGCTGGACGGCGTCGGTGCGCAGGGCCTCGGTCAGGCGGCGGACGTCCTCGCGGGTCGCGGCGGACGTCGACGCGAGGGAGGACAGCGGGTAGTCGGCGGTGACGACGCCGTCCTTGGGGCGGATCACGGTCAGGTCCGGGATGCCCTTGAGGACGGACTCGTAGTTGAGCATCGCGTCGACGTTCCCGCGCCGCTGGTACGCCGCCGCCAGCCAGCCCGACGAGCCCGACGTCAGCTTCTGCCCCCTGAAGAACTCCTTGAGCCGGGGCGTGGCCTTGGTGACGTCGGCGTCGGTGAGCGCGGACTGGGCGCCGGAGAGGGCCGAGGCGACCGAGACGAGGGTGGCGAAGCCGGAGTTGGAGCGGGCCGGGTCGGTCATGCCGTAGGTCAGCCTGCCGTCCCGGACGGCCCGCTCGACCTGCGACCAGGTGACGTCGTCCGGCTTCCAGCCCAGGGCGGTCAGGGCCGTGGTCCGCACGCCGATGGCGACCGGGCTGGACATCACCGGGGTCTCCGACACGACCTTCCGCGCCGCTTCCGGCCGCAGCCGCAGATAGTCGTTGGAGGACAGCCACAGCGCGTCGTACCGCCCGTCCGCCTCGCCCTTGGCCAGCAGCTCCACGGCGTCGAGGGTGCCCATGTAGGTGGGCCGGACTGTGACGCCGGTGTCGTCGGCGATCCGGTCGAGGACCGGGGTCATGTCGCTGAGCTCGCTGGAGGCGAGGACGCGGAGGGTGCCGGGCCGTGGGCCGTTCTGCGGCTTGTCGTCGTCCGTCTGCTGCGAGGTGCAGGAGGCCGTCGTCAGCAGGGCCACCGCGGCGAGCGCGGCGGCGAGCAGCCGTGCTCTCATCCGAGACCACCCTCCAGAGCGCCCTGCGAGCGGCTGCGCTCCAAGTAGCCGCTGGCGTGCTGCAGTTCGGCGGTCAGGTTCTCCACCGTCGCCGCCATCGCCTCGGTCGCCTGGACCTTGTAGCTGTCGATGGCGTCCAGGGTGCGGTAGATCTGCTGGAAGGCGCCGCGCAGGGTCTCCGCCCCCACCGCCGGGTCGGCGGCGATGCGCTGGATCTCGCCGCTCTGCGTGGCGAGCATCTCGGCGTTGCCCCGGATGAGGTCCTCGGTCGTCCCGCGCAGGGCGTTGACCTGCTCGACGACCTTCTTCTGGTTGTCCAGCGCGGAGGCCAGCATCACGGAGATCCGCAGCGCCGAGACGGTGGTGGTCGCGGCCCGGTCGACGCCCTTGATCAGCTCCTCGTTGTTGCGCCGTACGACGTCCATGGCGAGGTATCCCTGCGCGCACACCGCGAGCTGGGTGAGCAGGTCCTGGTGCTTCTGCCGGACCGGGAAGAGGACGTCGGCGCGCAGGCTGTCGGCCTGCTGAGGGTCGGTGACCCGCTCGATGTGCTGCTCGACGGCCGTGTCCAGCGCCTCCGTCAGCACCACATACTCCTGGAGCTTGCCCATGGTCTCCCAGAGCCGCACCCGCTCGGTCTGCAGCGCGGCGTTGTCCCGCCGCAGCTCGTCCTGCCCGCCCCGCAGCGACCCCACGATCCTGTTGAGGGTGCCCTGCGCGGAGGCGTACTTGGCGACGTGGTCCCGCAACTTGTTGCCGCCGGGCAGCCTGGACAGGAACTTGCGCCCCTTGGACGCGGGAAGATCGCGCGGGTCCAGGTCCTCCACCACGCGCCGGAGTTCCACGAGCGAGCCGGCGACCTGCGACTGGGCGTCCCCACCCTGGTCCGGCAGGCTGCGGACGGTCCGCTCCAGCATCCGGTTGGACTGGCCGGCCGCGGTCCGCATCTCGCCCGCGCCCAGCGCGGTGATCTCGCCGACCTTGCCGGCGAACTCGGGGGAGCGGGCGTCGAGCGCCGCGAGCCCCTCGACATAGGCGGAGGCCTTGTCGGCCATGTCGGCACGGACGCTGTCGTCGACCGGGACGAGTCCGCCGGCCTTCTCGCGCGGCACGGCGGCCACGGGCTCGGGCGGAGTGAGGACGAAGGTGTCGTCGTTGCTGTTGTTGCTCATGTTCGGTGCCCCCTATCCCCGCGCCCGCCGCGCCAGCTCGCGCAGCACCTCGGAGGTGGGCACGGCCGCCTGGTGGACGCCGGTCAGTTGCTGCTTGAGGTACGTGGTGTCCGAGGCGAACTCGACGGCCTCGCCCTGCGGACGGAACCCGTGCCGGGCCTGAAGCTCGCGCAGCTTCGGGTCGTCGGAGAGGAGTCCGGCGACGGCCTTGCCGTGCTCGGTCAGCGGTACGACGGTGTGGTCGCTGTTGACCGTGGTGTCCGGGTAGAGGACGACCAGGTCCTCGGGCTGCTGTCCTCGCGCCAACAGGGCGGCGACCTGGGACTCGTAGACCACGACCAGCGGATTGCCGGCGCCGCTGACGAAGTCCCGGAACACGGCGTCACTGCTGGACTGCTGTGCGCCCTGCACACTGACCAGCTTGTGCAGCAACGGCGCGATGCGGCCGACCTCGGCGTCGGTGGTGACGACCTTGGCGCCGTTCTCGACGTAGGAGGCGGCGGCGAGGTAGAGGGCGCCGGAGTTCGAGGTCTCGGGGTCGGTGCTGGACAGATACAGCGTGCCCGTCAACTCTCCGTACTTCTCGGCCTCCTTGAGCTGCTGCCAGGTGCGGTCGGCGCGGGCGGCGTCAAGATAGGCGGCCATCCTCAGCGTGCCGCGGTGGGCCGCGTCCAGCGTGGCGAGCCCGTTGGCCGCGAGCACCTCGGCGGCGTTCTTGTGCGCCACGACGACGAGGGGCGAGTAGAAGGGCCGCGGCAGCGTCCCCGTCACCTTGTACTTCGCGGCGAGCTCACGGGCCGGCGCCTGGCTCGACGGGAGCGCGAGATCGTAGCCCTTGAGGTCCAGCCCCTCCATGGCCCAGGACCCGGAGGTCTCGGCCTTGACGGTGTAGCCCTTGGCGGCGAGGGCCCGCACCACGTCGGGATCGGCGAAGAACTCGGCCTTCTCCGACCCGATCACCGCACGCACGGTCTTCGTTGCCGTGCCCTTGTCCTCATTGCTGCGGCCCGCGACGACGGCGGCCACCACGCCACCGATCAGCAGCACCGCGAGGACGATTCCAGCGATACGTCTCACGTCGGGGAGAGTGCTCGCGGAATCCAACGTTCCCTGACGAAAGGGATGAACGGCAGGTGTCGTATGGGTCCCGTTACAACACGGGGGCGGAGGAGCGACCCGCCAGGGGCGCGGGGCTGTATCGATATGCGGCTCCGCCGCGTGGGCGCGACCAGCCACAACGAACCGGCAGCCGCGAAACGACAGAAACCCCTACGGCGAAGGCGAACGTCGGCCCAAACCAACGCAGTGCCATGGCACCCGGCCCGCGCGTCGCTGCGGGTGCACGCGGACCGGGGCCGTCCAGGGGTGTCAGCCGACGCCGGTCAACTCCTGCGGCTCGGCCTGCGCAGCAATCTGCGCGGCGGCATGGGCGTCCATTCGCTCGGCGGCCAGAATGGCCGCCGCGGTGTCGGCCCGCGACGCGGCAACGACCAGCGCCCGCCCGGCAAGCGCATGCGCCCGACGATGCAGCGCCGCGAGCTTCGGCTCACCGCCGGAGGCAGCCGTACGGGCCGGCACGCGCCCCTCCCGCAGCCGGGCCACCTGCTCGGCGAGCCGCTCGGCGGCCGCGTCGAGGTCGGTGGACGGTTCGAGCGCGCGCAGCTCGTCGGTGACGGCCAGCAGCGCCGCGAGGTGCCCCGCGAGCTGGATGTCCAGCTCCTCCTCGCGGGAGCGGTGCGGAAAGTCGGAGGTCGTGCCGGCCATCGTGCTGTGGACCGACTTGGTGCGGATCGGTTCGTACATGGATGGCCTCCTGTGCTGTCAGGAAGCCATCCTAGCTTAGATTCCGTCTAAAGTTGAGCGAACGCAAAAGATCTATGGCTGGCCGTACCCGTCCAGGAACCGCCCGATCCGCCCCACCGCGTCCCGCAGATCCGTGACCGTCGGCAGGGTCACCACCCGGAAGTGGTCCGACTCCGGCCAGTTGAAGCCCGAGCCCTGGACGACCATGATCTTCTCGCGGCGCAGCAGGTCCAGGACTAGCTGCCGGTCGTCCTTGATCTTGAACACCTTGGGGTCGAGGCGCGGGAAGAGATACAGCGCCCCCTTCGGCCGTACGCACGTCACGCCGGGGATCCGTGTCAGCAGCTCGTACGCGACGTCCATCTGCTCCTTCAGCCGCCCGCCGGGCAGCACCAGGTCGTTGATGGTCTGCCGCCCGCTGAGCGCGGCGACCACCCCGTGCTGGCCGGGCATGTTCGCGCACAGCCGCATGTTCGCGAGGATGGTGAGGCCCTCGATATAGGAGTCGGCGTGCGCGCGCGGGCCCGAGATCGACATCCAGCCCACCCGGTACCCGGCGACGCGGTACGCCTTCGACATGCCGTTGAAGGTGAGGGTCAGCAGGTCGGGGGCGACGGCGGCGGTCGGGGTGTGTGTGGCGCCGTCGTAGAGGATCTTGTCGTAGATCTCGTCGGAGCAGACGAGGAGGTTGTGCCGCCGGGCGATGTCCGTCAGCCCGCGCAGCATGGCCTCGTCGTATACCGCCCCCGTGGGATTGTTGGGGTTGATGATGACGATGGCCTTGGTGCGGTCGGTGACCTTGCGCTCGATGTCGGCGAGGTCGGGCATCCAGTCGGCCTGCTCGTCGCACCGGTAGTGCACCGCGGTGCCGCCGGACAGGGACACGGCGGCGGTCCACAGGGGGTAGTCGGGCGCCGGGACGAGCACCTCGTCGCCGTCGTCGAGCAGCGCCTGCATGGCCATGACGATCAGCTCGGAGGCGCCGTTGCCGATGAAGACGTGCTCGACGTCGGTCTCGATGCCGAGGGTCTGGTTGTGCATGACGACCGCGCGACGCGCGGCCAGCAGGCCCTTCGCGTCGCCGTAGCCGTGGGACGTCGAGACGTTGCGGAGGATGTCCTCCAGGATCTCGGGCGGGCACTCGAAGCCGAACGCGGCCGGGTTGCCGGTGTTCAGCTTGAGGATCCGATGCCCCGCCGACTCGAGCCGCATCGCCTCCTCGAGCACCGGGCCCCGGATCTCGTAACAGACGTTGGCGAGCTTGGTCGACTGGATCACCTGCATGTCAAGGAGCTTACGGCCCGGTAACGCCCCTTGGGCCGTGTTTTCCGACACGTGAGACGCGGGGGTTTGGGCTGTTATCGCCGGTAACTGTCCCATGAGCCTCTCCCGTCTCTAGAATTCGCCGCCATGTCCAAGCCGCCTGAGTACGAGAACGGGGCGCCGTCGACGCCGCCGAACGTGTTCCTCCCGCGGCCGACGGCACCTCCCCCCGTGTACGAGGAGTTCACGGACCCCGCGGCCGCGCATGGCTGGGAGAGCGGATACGACGAGACGGTCCAGTTGCCGCCGGTGGTCGAGGAGGGTGCCGCGAGCGGGGGAGCGCGGCGTGGCCGGCGGGCTGTCGGCGCGGGTCGGGGCTCGCGGCGCAAGGCGGGTCCCCCGGTCTCGCGGCGGGTGCTGGTCCTGGCCGGTGCGGTGGGGGCGGTGTCGGCGGCGGCGCTGATCGGCGGGGTGGCCCTGAACGGCTCCGAGCCGGCCGACGACACGCAGGAGAAGCAGAACCGCACCAGCCCGACCGCGCCCGACCTGGCGACCCCGACCGAGGCCCCGGACGGCGACCGGGCCACGCCCCGCTCGTCGGGCGCCCCGTCGCAGAAGGCGGCCCCGAACCCCTCGGCGAGCCCGTCCGGCACCCAGGACGACGACACCGACCGCCCCTCACCGACGCCGTCCACGACGGGCGGGGCCAAGCCGGCGCCGACGGCCACGGCGCCCACGACACCACCGAACGCCGCCGACGACAAGCCGGGCCGCGGCCTGGGGAACACCAAACGCCCCAGGTAGGCCCCGGCCGCCGACCGGGCGGAAAGCGGATCGGGGGAAGTGCGGGCATGCCGCCGCGCCGCCCGGCACACGCCTCCGTCGCCTCAAGGGCGTGACAACAGCGGCTGTTGCGGCGGGCGGACCAGTTCCGTCCTGGCGACCCGCAACGCGAGGCTCCCGTCGCTGCCCGGGGGAGGCATACCCCGTTTCCTGGATGGCTGATGGATTGGCCAATTGAGTGCTGTAATGCACCATTTGCGGGGATATTTGCCGACAGGAATGTGAAGACATCACGACTTCCCGGTGCCTGTGACGTGACTTCGTCACCTACGGACTGAACTCACGGGTAAGCAACTCCTTGTCCCCACCCCCCTCCTGCGTGAGAATGCGCATGACAAAAGCGTGGGTGGCCGGAGATTCTCCGGTCACCCTCCTCGTATGAGGGGACCCCCACATGAGAAAACCGCTCGGCGCTGCCCTCCTCGCCCTGGCGATAGCCGGGGCCGGCGCCGCACCCGCGACCGCGGCTGACGTGGACACGGCCCAGTCCTTCGGCAAGGGTGCCGACACGGACACGGTCACCTCGGTGGTCCGGGACACCGTCACGTCCGCCACCCAGAGCCTGGGCCAGGTCCTGAGCCCCAGGGCCCAGGCCGTCAACTTCGCGGGTACCGTCTCGCTCAGCAACTGCTCCGGCTCGGTCGTCCGCTTCCCGGACTCCGAGGACAACGACCCGGCGCTCGTCATGTCCAACGGCCACTGTCTGGAGACCGGCATGCCGGGACCCGGCCAGGTCGTCGTCGACCGGGCCTCCAGCCGTACCTTCGGTCTGCTCAACGCCTCCGGCAGCCGGGTCGGCACCCTGCGTGCCAGCAAGATCGCCTACGGCACGATGACCGACACGGACGTGGCGATCTATCAGCTCACCACGACCTACGCCCAGATCAAGAGCCAGTACAACATCGACGCCCTGACCATGGCCGACACCCACCCGGTCGCGGGCACCGCCATCACCGTCGCCTCCGGCTACTGGAAGCGGATGTACAACTGCAACATCGACGGGTTCGCGTACCGCCTCAAGGAAGGCGACTGGACCTTCAAGGACTCGGTCCGCTACACCTCCGCCTGCAACACCATCGGCGGCACCTCCGGCTCCCCCGTCATCGACCAGGCCACCAACAAGGTCGTTGCCGTCAACAACACCGGCAACGAGGACGGCCGGCGCTGCACGGTCAACAACCCGTGCGAGGTCGACGAGAGCGGCGACGTCACCGTCCGCCAGGGCATCAACTACGCCCAGCAGACCTACCAGATCCCCGCCTGCTTCGGCGTCGACAACAAGCTCGACCTGAGCGCGAGCGGGTGCGTGCTGCCCAAGCCGTAACCGGCTACCCCGGATACGCGGTTCCGCGGATCGCCCGTCCCGCCAGTACGTCCGTCCGGCGGCCGTCCTCGATCACGAAACGGCCGTCGATCAGGACGTGCGGGACGCCCGTCGGTAGCGTGCGCGGCTTCTCGAACGAGGAGCCCGCCGCTACCGTCTCCGGGTCGAACAACACCAGGTCCGCCCGGTAGCCCTCCCGCACCAGCCCCCGGTCCGGCAGCCGCAGCCGCGCCGCCGGGCGCGAGGTCAGATGGGCCACGCACTCCTCCAGGGACAGCACCCCCAACTCCCGTACATAGCGGCCGAGGTAGTGCGGGAACGTGCCGTACGCCCGCGGATGCGGCTTCGTGCCCTGCAGGATGCCGTCCGAGCCGCCCGTGTGGATGCGGTGCCGCATGATCGCGCGGACGTTCTCCTCGTGCCCGACGTGCTGGAGGATCGTCGAGCCCAGCCGGTCCTGACGGAGCAGTCGGCGCGCGGTCACCCAGGGGGCCTCGCCCCGCGCGTCCGCGGACTGCTGGATCGTACGGCCGACGAAGTCCCCGAGGGCCGGGTCGCTCACGCCCGAGATCTCGATGGTGTCCCACTCGATGGGCACGCCGTGGCAGCCGTCGGCGCCGACGACCTCCATGTGGTGCCGGATGCGCTCGGCGGTGTCGTCGTCCGCCAGCCTGGCCAGGACCGCCTCGGGCCCGCCCTCGCTCGCCCAGCTCGGCAGCATCGCGACGAGGGTCGTGCAGCCGGGGGTGTAGGGGTAGGTGTCCAGGCTGATGTCGGCCCCTTCGGCGAGCGCCTTGTCCAGCAGGGACAGCAGCTCCGCCGCCCGCCCCTTGTTCACGCCGAAGTTCATGGTGGCGTGGGCCAGATGGAGCGCGCAGCCCGCCTCCCTCGTCAGGGCCACCATCTCCGCGTACGCCTCCAGGGCCCCGGCCCCGTAGGAGCGGTGGTGCGGGCAGTAGTAGCCGCCGTACCGCGCCACCACCCGGCACAGCTCGGTCAACTCGGCGTCCTCGGCGTACATACCCGGCGTGTACGTCAGCCCCGACGACAGCCCGACCGCGCCCTGTTCCATCCCCTCCGCGACCAACTGCCGCATCCGGTCCAGCTCGTCCGGCGTGGCCTCCCGGTCCTCCCAGCCGACGGCGAGCATGCGGACCGTCCCCTGCGGAATCAGGTAGGCGGCGTTCACCGCGATTCCCCGGTCCAGCCGGTCCAGGTACTCGCCCACCGAACGCCAGTCGAAGTCGATGTCGTCCCCGTAGCCGTTCCAGCCGGTGATCGCGCGGCGCACCTCGGCCAGGGTGCGGTCGTCGACGGGGGCGTACGACAGCCCGTCCTGGCCGATGACTTCGAGGGTGACCCCCTGCGCGGCCTTGGCGCTGTGGTCGGGGTCCCGCAGCAGCGCCAGGTCGCTGTGGGCGTGCATGTCGATGAAGCCGGGGGACAGGACAAGGCCTTCGGCGTCCAACTCACGCCGCGCCTTGGGCCGTTGACAGCCGGCGGCGGCCGCCTCCCGCACGATCGACACGATCCGGCCGCCGTCCACGACGACATCGGCGCGGTAGGACGGACCACCGCTGCCGTCGACGACGTCCGCGTCCCGGATGACAAGCTCTTCCACGACCGCCACCCCTCTACTGGAAGTACGTGACTAGAAGTACGTGCGGATGTAGTCGACGACCGTCCCGTCCGCCTCCGCGACCGGGATCAACTGCCACTTGTCGAACGACGTGCACGGGTGGGACAGCCCCATCCCGAGCCAGTCCCCGACCTCCAGATCCGCCTCCTCGGTCGTCGCCAGCCAGGCGTGCTGGTCGGACAGGGCGGTCACCGAGATGCCGGTGGCCGGGCGCTCGGCCCCGTCCCGGCGGACCACCTGGGCGAACGGGAGATCGAGGTCGTACGCCGCGTCCCGCTTGCCCGCGTTGACGAAGGCCTGCTCGGGGGAGGGGCGGGAGACGACCTGGGCCCACAGCCGGAAGGCGGGTTCGAGGGCGCCCTCCTGCGGGACCCGGTTGAAGGGGGTCAGCTTGCGGTAGTGGCCGTCGTCGTGCGAGACGTAGGCGCCGGAGCGCAGCAACTTCAGTACCGGGGCTGACAGTTCGGGGATGTCGGCGAAGACGTCCGCCACCGCGTCGAACCAGCCGCTGCCACCCGCGCTGACGACGATCTCGTCCAGCCCTCCGAACAGCCCCGCCTTGTCGAAGCCGGCGGCGAGCGCGACGAGCCGCCGCAGATAGGCGCGCACCCGCTCGGGGTCCGGCCGCGGCACCTCGCCCTCGTACCCGGCGACACCGACCAGCCGCAGCGTCGGCACGGCGGCCACCGCGTCCGCGACGGCGGCACACTCGGCCTCGGTACGGACCCCGGTACGGGCGCCCTCACCGGCGGCGAGCTCGACGACGACGTCCAGCGGGCGCGTGGCCCCGGCGTTCCGCAGCGCCGCGTCCATCAGCTCCACGCCCCGCACGGAGTCGGCGTAACAGACGAGACGGAAGTCGGGGTCGGCCGCCAGCTCACCGGCGATCCACCGCAGGGCGGCCGCGTCCACGAGCTCGTTCGCGAGGAAGATCCGCCGGATGCCGTACGCCCGCGCCACCCGCACCTGGTGCGGCACGGCGAGCGTGATGCCCCACGCCCCGTGCTCGATCTGCCGCCAGAAGAGCTGCGGGGCCATGGAGGTCTTGCCGTGCGGGGCGAAGGCGAGGCCGTGGCGTTCGGCGTACGTCTCCATGAGGTCGAGGTTGTGCTCCAGGCGCTCGGCGGAGAGGGCGAGCACGGGGGTGGCGAAGCCGCCGGTGAAGAGGTTGCGGCGCTGGGCGGCCAGCTCGGCGACGGTCAGGTCGGCGGCGTCCGGGGGGAGGCCCTTGAAGCGGTGATCGACGCGTTCCTCGGCCAGGCGGCGAAGCGCCTCGTTGCTCATGGAACCTCCTTGATCTGCGAGATTGCATTACCTGCAACACTCATTGCGTATATCGCTAGCCGCTGTCTAACATCTCGCCCAACCGCGGGTCAACGGAGCCGCGTCCCGCGAAAGCGCCGAGGAGCTACGACGATCGTGACTGTCACCGGACCCTGCAATGCCCTCGACGTCGTGGACGTCGTCGCGCTCGGCGAGTCCATGGTCACCTTCCTGCCCACCCGCCCCGGACGACTCGCCGACGTGCCCTCGTTCGAACGGGCGATCGGAGGCGCCGAGTCCAACGTCGCGTGCGCACTGGCTGCCGCCGGCCACAGCACGAGGTGGGTCAGCCGCGTCGGCGCCGACGGGTTCGGCGACCATCTCGTCGAGGCGATCGCGGGACACGGCGTCGATGTCTCGGCCGTACGGCGGGATCCGGTCCGGCCGACGGGGGTGTACTTCCGCACGGCCGGGGACCGGGCCACGGACGCGCATGAGGTGGCGTACTACCGGGCGGGGTCGGCGGCGTCCGGGATGTCCGTGGCGGACGTGGACCTGAGCGCGGCGCGTTCGGGTCGGGTGCTGCATCTTTCGGGGATCACGGCGGCGTTGTCGGAGGGCTGCCTGGAGCTGATGCGCGAGCTGACGGCGCCGGGGGAGGGCCGCCCGCTGGTCTCGTTCGACGTCAACTATCGGGCGGGGCTGTGGTGGGACGGCGATGGGGCGGGGGTGCTGCTGGAGTTGGCGCGGGGGGCCGACGTGGTCTTCGTGGGGGAGGACGAGGCGGAGGAGGCGTGGGGGGTTGCGGGAGGACCGGAGGCGATCCGTGAGCTGGTGCCGGAGCCTCGGGCGTTGGTGGTGAAGCAGGGGGGAGTGGGGGCCACAGCGTTTGTGTCGGCTGCAGGTGGTGGTGGGCTGGTCGCGCCCACGCGGCAGAGCCGCACATGTCACAGCCCCGCGCCCCTTAGGGCGTTGCAGCCAGCCAAGCCGCGGGCATGCGTGCCGCCTGGGGCGGCTCCCGACCCACAGAAGGGCGGCACCCCGTCAGCGCCGGGCTGCGCGACCCACCCCCGCCCAGCCGCAACGCCGAGCACCTTCGTACCCGCCCTCGCCGTGGACGTCGTAGCAAGCACCGGAGCCGGCGACGCCTTCGCCGCAGGGTTCCTCTCGGCCACCCTCCGCGACCTCCCCCTCCCCGCCCGCCTGCGCCACGCCCACCTCTGGGCCGCCGCCACCCTCACCGCCCCCGGCGACCTCGCCCCACCCCCCACCCGTGACCACGCCGACCGTCTGGCCGCCCTGGACGACGACACGTGGGGGACACTTCGACTCGGCCCCGGCTGGACGCAAGCCGCACAACGGGCCGACGAGGAGGTACGCACGCCATGAGCCAGACCGTCGACCGCGCGCTCAGCATCCTGCCGCTGCTCGCCGAGGGCCCCGCCGACCTGGGCCAGGTCGCCGACCGCCTGGGCGTCCACAAGTCCACGGCCCTGCGCCTGCTGCGCACGCTGCACGAGCACGGCATGGTCTACCGCCAGTCCGACCAGCGCTACCGCCTCGGCGCCCGCCTCATCGCCCTCGCCCAGGAGGCGATGGAGAACCTCGACATCCGCGAGATCGCCCACCCCCACCTCGTACGCCTCAACGAGCAGTGCGGACACACCGTGCACCTCGCCGTCTACGAGGAGGACGAGGTGCTGTACATCGACAAGGTCGAGAGCCGCTACCCGGTGCGGATGTACTCCCGGATCGGCAAGCCCGTCGCCATCACCGTCGCCGCCGTCGCCAAGCTCCTGCTCGCCGACCTGCCCGAGCACGAGCGCCGCGCCCTCGCCGACAAGCTCGACTACCCCATGTACACGGCCCGTTCCACGCCCAACGCCACCGCCTTCCTCAAGGAGCTGGCGAACGTGCGCGAACAGGGCTGGGCCACCGACCTCGGTGGCCATGAGGAGTCCATCAACTGCGTCGCCGCACCGATCCGCGGCGCCGACGGCCGCGTCGTCGCCGCGATGTCCGTCTCCGCCCCGAACGTCGTCGTCACCGCCGACGAACTCCTCACCCTGCTCCCGCTGGTGCGCCGTACGGCGGACGACATCAGCGGCGAGTACTCCGGCAGAACCTCAGCGAAGGGCACCGCATGACCGAGAAGACCGCACTCACCCCGACGACCCACACCACCCCGCCCGCCAAGTTCTCGCACGGAGTGAAGAAGGGGAACATCCTCCAGGTCGCGGGGCAGGTCGGCTTCCTCCCGGCGGTCGAGGGGCAGCCCCCGACGCCCGCCGGCCCCACCCTGCGCGAGCAGACCCTCCAGACCCTCGCCAACGTCAAGGCGATCCTGGCGGAGGGCGGCGCCTCCTGGGACGACGTGATGATGATCCGCGTCTATCTGACGGACGTCGCCCACTTCGCCGAGATGAACGAGATCTACAACGCCTACTTCGAGGCGCAGGGGCTGACCCAGCCGCCCGCCGCGCGCACGACCGTGTACGTCGGTCTGCCCGCCGGCCTGCTCATCGAGATCGACGCGCTGGCCGTACTCGGCTGACGCCTCCTCAACTCCCGCACGCCGTCAACGGCTCGGCGCCCACCGGGGCGCCGTGCCGCGATCCCCCCTGCCCGAAAGCTCGATGTACTTACCCAGAGGACCCCCGAATGTCCGCATCGTCCCTCCCGCTCGCCGCGGCCGCCACCCCCGAGACCCCACCCCACACCGGCGGACTGCTCCTGCTGATCGACGGTACGGCCGGTCTCCTGACCGTCGCCGCCATCGGCATCGCCCTGCTGCTCTTCCTCATCATCAAAACGCGCCTCCAGCCCTTCGTGGCCCTGCTCGCCGTCTCCATAGCCGTCGGCCTCATGGCCGGCCTCTCGGTCACCGAACTCTTCGGCACGGTCCAGCGCAGCGACGCCGTGTCCACCATCGAGTCCGGCATGGGCGGCATCCTCGGCCATGTCGCCATCATCATCGGACTGGGCACCATGCTCGGCGCGATCCTCGAAGTCAGCGGCGGGGCCGAGGTGCTGGCCTCCCGGCTGCTGCACCTCTTCGGGGAGCGGAGAGCGCCCCTCGCGATGGGCCTGACCGGCCTGATCTTCGGCATCCCGGTCTTCTTCGACGTCGGCATCTTCGTCCTCGCCCCGATCGTGTACGCCGCCGCCAAGCGCTCCGGGAAGTCCGTACTCCTGTACTGCCTGCCGCTGCTCGCGGGCCTGTCGATGACCCACGCCTTCCTGCCCCCGCACCCCGGCCCGGTCGCCGCGGCCGGCCTGCTCCACGTCGAGCTGGGCTGGGTCATCCTCATGGGCATCGTCTGCGGCATCCCCGCGGTGCTGGCCGCGTGGGTGTTCTCCGCCTGGATCGGCAGGCGCATCTTCGTCGCCGTACCGCAGGACATGGTCGAGGCGGCGGACGAGGCGAAGCGGGCCGTGCTCGACGAGCAGCGGGCGGCCGGGGTCGAGCCTCGGGAGAAGCCGGTCCCGCTGGGCACGGTCCTCGGCATCATCGGTACGCCGCTGGTGCTGATCCTGGCCGCCACGTTCTCCTCGATCGCGCTGGACCCCTCCACCACCCGCTCGGTGGTCGAGTTCTTCGGCAACCCGTTCGTGGCCCTGACGATCGCCCTGCTGCTCGCCTACTACCTGCTGGGCATCCGCCGCGGCTGGTCCCGCAAGTCCCTGGAGACGGTGTCGACGTCGTCGCTGAAGCCCGTGGGCAACATCCTGCTGGTCGTCGGCGCCGGCGGTGTCTTCGGCGCCGTCCTGAAGGCCAGCGGCGTGGCCCAGGCCCTGTCCGACACCTTCAACGACGTCGGTCTGCCGGTCATCGTCCTGTCGTACCTGATCTCGGTGGTGCTCCGGGTGGCCCAGGGCTCGGCGACGGTCGCCATCGTCACGACGGCCGGGATCGTCGCCCCCCTGCTCACCGAGGGCGACCACTCCCAGGCCTTCGTCGCCCTCGTCATCATGGCCATCTCGGCCGGCTCGATCTTCGCCTCGCACGTCAACGACGGCGGCTTCTGGATCGTCGCCAAGTACTTCGGGATCAGCGAACGTGACACGTTGAAGACGTGGACCGTACTGGAGAGTGTGCTGTCGGTGGCCGGGTTCGTGGTGGCAGCGGTATTGAGCCTGTTCGTATAACGATGCGGGGGCTGGTTGCGCGGGACACAGGGTTGTCGACCATACTGCTCGGCTGTGGAGCAGCGCATAGGTTCAGGCAGCCAGCCCCTGGAGGGTGCCGGGTTCGACCCGGCCTTCATCCCCGGGCTCACCTCACCCGCGTCCGCCGCGCCGGAGGACGCGAAGAAGACGAAGGAGGAGGACGCGGTCGAGGAGGGCGACTTGGCGGAGTCGGCCCTCGACGACGCCGACGAGCCCGAGGCGGAGGTCGACGAGGAGGCCGATGAGGAGGCGGCGGACGACGCCCCTGCCGACGGGCCCGTCTTCGAGGCCGCCGACCGCCGGGCCCGTATCGTCGCCGATCACAAGGGCGTACGGCTCTCCCTGGACGACCAGCAGTGCGAGTTCCGCTGGGACGAGATCGGCGCGATCGAGACGGACGTGCCGCGGTTCGGCAAGAGGCTCACCATCACGGTGCACACTCCTGACCGCCGCTGGTACCCGATCGAGATCGAGGCGACGGCCAGGAGCGACTTCAAGGAGTGGGACGAGCAGTTGGACGCCGTACTGGACGCCTACTTCGAGGAGTAGCCGGTCCTAGCTGCAGTACTGGGCTTCCTTGCCGATCGACCGGTACATACAGTCGGCGTTCTCCAGCAACTGCAACACCGCGTCCCGGTTGCGCGACGTCTCCCGCTCGATCACCTCGTCGGGCGGGTAGAAGCCCCCGCCGCCGGACCTCGGGTACATCTCGAAGGTGTACCCGAAGATCTTCTGGCTGCCCCACAGCCAGTCGTCGATCGACCCGTCGGTGATGTACAGGTCGCTGGACTGCTCCGGTGTGTAGCCGTTGCTGGCCGCCATCTTCCGCCCGACCGTGGCGAAGGCGTCGCGGTCGTCGGCGGTCATGCCGGTCGTGGTGTCGGAGTAGGTGTACCCGAACGGCCACAGCACCAGCTCGCTGTAGGTGTGGAAGTCGATCCCGGCCTTGATCTGCTGCACGCCGCCGACTACCCGGCTGCGCACGAAGTTCGCGACCACCTTCACCTCGGGCGCCGACTCGGGGGACGCGCCCCGGTACGTGTCCGAGGACGTGGACCCCGAGGAACCGCCGCAGCAGCCCCAGCGGTAGTCCCAGTTGCGGTTGAGGTCGGTTCCGACGGCCGACGAACCGGAGTTGGGCTGCCGGTTCTTGCGCCACGACCGGTACGAGCCGGTGGCGATGTCGTACTCGCCGCCGTCCGGGTTGAGGTCGGGCACGATCCAGATCTCCCGGTTGTTCACCAGGCCGGTGACCCGGGAGTCGCTGCCGTAGTCGGAGGTCAGCTCGCGCAGCAGATAGAGCGCCATCTCGACGGTCAGATGCTCACGGGCGTGCTGGTGGTGGGTGAACAGGACCTCCGGCTCGGCCTCGTCCGTGCCGACGTTGTCGCTGATCTTGATGGCGACGATGTTCCGGCCCTGGTACGACGTGCCGATGACACGCTGGCTGGCGATCGAGGAGTTGGCCGAGACGATCGAGTTGATCTCGCTCGTCATCTCCGCGTAGTTGTGATAGCGCGAGTCGCCGGACGGGAAGTCGTAGAGCCGGACGTCGTCCTCGCCGGCGGACCGGTCGGGAACCGCGCCGAGCGGGGTGACCTCGTAGCCGAGGGCCTTCAGCTTCTTGATCTGGTCCGCGCGGCCGGAGACGACGACACCGTGACCGTGGGCCTCGTCCACGGTCACGCCCGTCCGCTGAAGTGCCGTGCGGTCCTCGGCGGTCGAGTGCATGTGGACCTCGTACTGCCGGATGTCGTCGGCCGAGGAGGCCGCCCTGGCGGAGCCGTCGGCGCTGTCGGCGTTCGCGGACACGTTCGCCGAGAGGGGAGCGGCGAGGGCGAGGGCGAGCAGCGTGGCGAGGGCGGCAGTGCGTCTGCCGCTCCGGCCGCCTGAGCCGCGTATGCGAAGTCGCATGAATTCTCCTTGTGGGAGTGGGGGGTGGGGTTCAGTGCGACGTACGTACTTGGTGCGGGTGTGGCGCTCATCCTGCGGCCATGACATGGACGGGTCAAGTGCACCTGGATGGCGGAGGGCGTGAACGATCCGAAAATCAGCCGCGCAGTGTACGCGGGGCGCGTTCGCGCGGAGCGGTCGCCGGTGAAGTCCACCCGGGGGTGTGATCCGGACGTGCGGGGCGGCGCGGGGCCACGGAAGGGTGGTGAGTCGCGCAAGGGGGGAGCGGTGGGAGCGGCGGCGAGGCGGGGACCGGCGCACCCGCCGCCTCCCCGGTTCCCGTAGGGCCTGTTCCGAGTTCCCCCGTCTGCGCCCCGACGCCCGGCACGTACGCTCGCCGCACGCCGATCGCACGCACCGACCGCCGCTGCGCCCGCGCTTCGCGCGGACGATCGGGGGAACTCGGAACAGGCCCTGGACACCCCGGAGGAACGGCCTCGGCATGGGCGGATCAGCGCCACGACGGGATCGGCAGTTGCCGGTCGAGACGACCAGCTTCGTCGACCGGCGCGGCGAACTCGCCGCCGGGCGCGAGCTGTTGGCCAGGACCCGGCTGGTCACGCTGACCGGGCCCGGCGGCGTCGGCAAGACCCGCCTCGCCGCCCGCATCGCGGCCGGCGTACGGCGCACCTTCCCCGACGGCGTGCGCTTCGTGCCCCTCTCCGGCCTCGACGACCCCGCCCTCGTCCCGCACGCCGTCGCCGATGCGCTCGACCTGCACGACCACACCGCGCGGCCGCCGCTGCAGGCGCTGGTGGCGCAACTGAGGGACCGTCGGCTGCTCCTGCTGATCGACAACTGCGAGCATCTGCTGCCGGCCTGCGCCGAACTCGCCGCGGCCCTGCTGCACGGCACCACCGGCGTACGCATCCTCGCCACCAGCCGCCATCGCCTGGGCCTGACCGAGGAACACCTCCTGGACGTACGGCCCCTGCCGGTCCCCGACCCCGACGGCGACCTGTCCTCTCCCGAGGGCTACCCGGCCCTGGCCCTCTTCGCCGACCGGGCCGCCGCGGTCGTCCCCGGCTTCCGCCTCACCGCCGCCAACCGTGCCGCCGTAGCCCGCCTCTGCCGCCGCCTCGACGGCCTCCCCCTCGCCATCGAACTCGCCGCCGTCCGCATGCGCGTCCTCGACGCCGACCGGCTCCTCGACCGCCTCGACGACCGCTACCGCCTCCTCACTGGCGGCAGCCCCGCCGCCCTGCCCCGCCACCAGACGCTGCGCGCGGCGGTCGACTGGAGCCACGAACTGTGCACCGAGCGCGAGCGGTTGGTGTGGGCCCGGCTGTCGGTGCTGGCGGGGAGCTTCGACTTGGAGACGGCGGAGACGGTGGCTTCAGCCCGTCCGGCGTCTGGGGACGAGGCCCGTTCAGCGCTGACGGGCAGCTTCGACCTGGAGACGGCGGAGGCGATTTCAGCCCGTTCGGCGTTTGAGGCCATGACATCACCGTCCCTGTCCCCCACCCGCCCGGAGGGGGCTTCGCCTCCTGACGCCGGTCGGCTTCACCCAGCCCGTCCGGGGTTTGAGGACGTGGCATCACCGTCCCTGTTCCCCACCCGCCCGGAGGGGGCTTTGCCTCCTGACGCCGGTCGGCTTCACCCAGCCCGTCCGGCGTTTGAGGACGAGGCCGTTCAGGCCGAAGGGGGGTCTGGGGGCGCAGCCCCCAGCGGGGTGGAAGGGGCGGAGCCCCTTGAGGATGGGACGGGTAGGGGCGGCGGGGGCGAGAAAGCCCGGGCGGCCACCACCTCCCACATCCGCCCGGACGACGTCCTCGACGCCATCACCGGCCTCGTCGACAAGTCCGTCCTCTCCCGCGAGTCCGGCCCCGACGGCACCCGCTACCGCCTCCTCGACACCCTCCGCCACTACGGCCTCGACCGCCTGCGCCGACTGCCCGACGAGGAGGCCGCCGCCCGGCGCCGGCAGCGGGACTGGATGCTACGGCGGGCCGCAAGCTGTGAGCGGGCCTGGTTCGGGCCCGGCCAGCGGGAGATCGTCGCCCGGCTCCGCGCCGACCAGGACAACCTGCGCACCGCCCTCGACTTCAGCCTCACCACCCCCGGCGAACGCCTCACCGGCCTGCGCCTGGCCGGCACCCTGTGGTTCTACTGGCACGCCTGCGGCGCCCCACGCGAGGGCCGGCACTGGATCGACCGCGCCCTGGCCGCCAACCCGGAGCCCACCAGGGAACGCGCCCGCGGCCTGTGGATCGCCGGACTCCTCGCCGCCGCCACCCACGCCCTCCCCGTCGGCCTCGCCCTCGCCCGCGACGCCCATGCCCTGGCCAGGGACCTCGGCGACGAGGCGGAGGCCGCGCACGCCGAGTACGTCATCGGCGTCATCACCCTGTTCATGGACGATCTGCCGGCCGCGCTGAAGCACTTCGAGGCCAGCGTCGCCCGCGGCCCCGTCCCCGGCCAGCACCTCAGCCTGCACGGCCTCGACCAGGTCGAACTCGCCTGCGCCCTGGGCTTCATGGGCGAGGCCGAGCGCGCCGTGGAGGTCTGTGAGCGGGCCCGCCGGATGTGCGAACGGCACGGCGAGGAATGGGTGCACTCCTACGTCCTGCGGATGCTCGCCCTCGCCCACAGCGCGCGGGGCGACTGGCAGCGGGCCGAACACCACGCCCGGCAGGCCCTGCGCCTCAAGCTCGCCGTGCACGACGTCACCGGCATCGCCCTCACCCTCGACCTGCTGGCCCGCACCGCCACCGAGACGGACGCCCACGAGCGCGCGGCCGTGCTGCTCGGCGCCGCCGACCGCACCTGGACCGCCGTCGACCGCGACCGCTGGGGATCGCGCTGCCTGAAGGCCACCCGGCGCGACAGCGAGACCCGGGCGCGCGGGGCCCTCGGCGCACCCGAGTACGGGCGGGCGTACGACAGCGGCGCCGCGCTCGAACTCGCCCGTGCCGTCGAGTACGCCGTCGACGACGCGGCCACCCGCAAGGTGAACGGCCGCCGCACCCCCGCCCACGGCACCTGCCTGACCCGCCGCGAGAGCGAGGTCGCCGAACTCGTCGCCCAGGGCCTGGCCAACCAGCAGATCGCCGACCGCCTCGTCATCGCCCGCCGCACCGCCGAGGGCCACGTCGAACGCATCCTCGGCAAGCTCGGCTTCAGCAACCGCAGCCAGATCGCGGCCTGGGTGACGGCCCAGCGCGAGGGGGTGCCTTGAAGGCCCCGCACGGCATCCTCGGCGCCCGGCACGCAGAGGGCACGCACCGACCGCGACAACAGCCTCCCCCACGCTCGAACCGAGCTCGCGCGGGGGACGCGGGGCACGCGGGGGCACGCGCAGGCACCCCCATCGCGCCGGGCGCGGGCACTCCACAGGACGACCCCCAAGACACCCCTGGACCCACGGCCGACCCCCCTCCCCCTCACCGACCCCCCAGAGGAGCGCACCCACCCCATGACCACCCGACCCGCCCCGCCGCAGAGCCAGTTCGATCACCGTATGGCGGTCTTCCGGACCGATGAGGAGTTTCTCGGTGCCGCCCTTCCCTTCCTCACCGAAGGCCTCGTCGCCCCGGCCGAACCCCCGCCCGTGGCCATCGCCGCTCCCGGCAACCTCGATCTCCTGCGCGACGCACTCGGCCCCGACGCGAAGGACGTCGGCCTCGTTCCGCACACCGACTGGTACACCGGGTCCGCCGCCAACGCCATCGCCCAAGGCGCCGGTTACCTCGCCGCCAACGCCGGACCCGGCGGCCGTATCCATCTGCTGATGGAGCCCGTCTGGGCGGGGCGCGCGGGGCGTTCGCCGCGTGAGACCGCCGAGTGGATCCGCTACGAGGCCCTCGCCAACCTCCTCTTCGCCCCGCTCGCCACGACCGCCCTGTGCGCCTACGACACCCGCGTCGCCGGCCCCGCCATCGTGGCCGCCGCCCGCCGGGCCCACCCCGACACCTGCGTGTACGAGGACCCGGTCCGGCTCGCCGCCGAACTCGACGCCGTACCGCTGCCGCCGTCGCCCGCCGACGCCGAGCGCCTTCCCGGGCCGGCCCCCACCGCCGACGCCGTACGCACCTGGGCCACCGTCCAGGGGCTGTCCGCCGCGGACGCGGAGCTGTTCGCCACCGCCGTCACCGAGGCGGCCGCCGCCCTCGGCCCGCTCGACGGTGCCCTGCTGTGGGGCGAGGCCCCGGCGTGCGTCTGCGAGCTGCGCGCTGCGCGCCGCGTGGACGACCCGCTGGCGGGCTTCGTACCGCCGCCGAGCACCGAGCTGGAACCCGGGCAGGGGCTGTGGTTCGCCCGGCAGGTGTGCGCGTACGTCGATGTGCGTGCGGAGGGGGACGGGGCGAGCGTACGGCTCCAGTACGGGTAGCGCGGTCCGGCGCAGGTACGGTCCGGGCGCAGGTATGGAATCGGGTATTCCTCCCCATGCGGCCGTACCCGCGCACCCGCCACCCTGGACCCATGCTGCACGGCTCATATCCCCAGCCGCCCCTGGGGGCAGGCCATCTGAGCGTCGAGTACGACCCCCGTCCCTCCGCGGTCGGCGAGGCCCGCGCGGAGGTCCGCCGGCACCTGGAGGGATGGGGGCTCGCGGACCACGACGACGTGGTGGACGTGGCCGAGTTACTGGTGAGCGAGCTGGCGACCAACGCCCTGCTGCACTCGGCGGGCCGCTTCCGGCTCACCCTGTCCGCCGCGCACGGGATCCTGCGCTGCGAGGTCCAGGACTCCGGCAGCCGCGTTCCGACCGTTCTGGACGCGTCCGACGCGGAGAACGGCAGAGGGATGTTCCTGGTGGACACGCTGGCCCGGCGCTGGGGCTGCCATCGGGACGGGCCCGGCAAGACGGTGTGGTTCGAGCTGGGCACCTGCGAGTGCGTCCCGCCCTCTTGTCGGTTCCCGGTCATTGCGCTTTCTTGATCTGCATGGCGGACACCACAGGAAACCCCACGTCCACTGAGGCCTCCACCGGCAACAACCCCCCACTCACCAAATCCCGTTGGCGCTACCTCGGCCCCGGCATCGTCGTCGCCGCGACCGGTGTCGGCGCCGGCGACCTCGTCGCCACCCTCATCGCGGGCAGCAACTTCGGGTACACACTGCTCTGGGCCGCGATCGTCGGGTGCCTGGTGAAGATCTCCCTCGCCGAGGCGGCCGGACGCTGGCATCTGTCCACCGGCCGCACCCTGTTCGACGGCTGGGCCAGCCTCGGCCGCTGGACCACCTGGTTCTTCGGCGTCTACGCGGTGATCTGGGGCTTCGTCTACGGCGCGGCCGCGATGTCGTCCAGCGCGCTGCCGCTGCAGGCGCTGTTCCCGAACGTGATGGACCTGGAGTGGTGGGCCATCGGCTGCGGTCTGCT
Organism: Streptomyces sp. UG1; assembly: GCF_049974585.1. Taxonomy (NCBI): domain Bacteria; kingdom Bacillati; phylum Actinomycetota; class Actinomycetes; order Kitasatosporales; family Streptomycetaceae; genus Streptomyces; species Streptomyces sp. UG1. Next base: position 284,352 of record NZ_JBNGGG010000001.1, read on the forward strand.
GGGCCTGGTCTTTGTCTGGTTCAACCAGTACGCGATCTTCGAGAAGGTCATGACGGTCCTGGTGGGCGTCATGTTCGTGGTGACGGTGTATCTCGCGATCCGCGTCACGCCGAACCTCGGCGACGCCTTCGCCGGCCTGCTGCCCGTCCTGCCCGACGAGAAGGACTCGATCCTCAACACCCTCGGCCTGATCGGCGGCGTCGGCGGCACCATCACCCTCGCCGCGTACGGCTACTGGGTCAACGCCAAGGGCTGGACGAACACCGGCTGGATGAAGGTCATGCGGCTCGACAACCGCGTCGCCTACGCCACCACCGGCGTCTTCGTCATCGCGATGCTGTTCGTCGGCGCGGAGCTGCTGCACTCGGCGAACATCGCCATCACGAGCGGAGGCAAGGGCCTGCTCCAGCTCGGCGACATCCTGGAGGCGGAGTACGGCACGGTGACGGCCAAGTTCTTCCTGATCGGCTTCTTCGCCGCCTCCTACACCTCCCTGATCGGCGTCTGGCACGGCGTGAGCCTGATGTTCGCGGACTTCGTCGCCCGCTTCCGGGGCGAGGGCGAGCAGAAGGGCGAGAAGGTCGCCTCCGGCACACGCGAACGGTCCTGGCCGTTCCGCGCCTATCTGCTGTGGCTGACCTTCCCGCCCATCATCCTGCTCTTCCAGGGCGAGCCCTTCCGTCTGATCATCATCTACGGCGTCCTGGGCGCGGCCTTCCTGCCGTTCCTCGCCGGCACCCTGATCTGGCTCCTCAACTCCTCGCGCACCCCGAGGGAGTGGCGCAACGGGCCGGTGAGCAACGCGATGCTCGCCATCGCCGGGCTGCTGTTCCTGGTGCTGTGTGTGAAGCAGATCTGGGACCAGCAGTGGTCGGACTTCTTCTGACGGGTGCTTGTGGTGGTTCTCAGCTGACGGCCTGCCACTGCGGGGCGAGGGCGATTTTCCGCAGCCGGTCCATCGTGAGGGCCGGTGTCCCGCGGGTGGCCGGGGTCGTCTGTGACCCCGCGTTGAACGCGCTGATCAGGACACGGCGGCCGTCGGGGCGCAGGGTGTCGACGGTCCACATCACGACGCCGTCGATCCCCTTCTCGCCGGTACCCTGGCGCATCGAGACCCGGGTCCCGTCGGCGAGGGTCTCGTCGTCGGGACCGAACAGCTCGTCCCGTACGTCGCTCATGTCCGGCTGCACATTGACCTGGACGAAGCTCTCGCCCTTGCCGTCGTCGACGACGACGTAGGCGTACTCGGACTCCTGGCCGCCCTTGTCGACGACCTTCATGCCACTGGGCAGCAGGCGGGTGAGAACCCCGGCGATCTGCTGGCCGCCGACGCTCGGTGGAGTGTCCGAGGGGGAGGGGGCGCCGGTCGGCTTCTTCCTGTCGTCTTCGGGGATGGCGTCGACGAAGGGGAGCCAGGCCTCGGCCGTGACGATGGTCTTCATCTGCGCCGGAGACAAGGGGGGTTCGGGACGGCTGACCGGCTTGCCCTTCTCGGCCGGCGCGTTCCACTCGCTCACGCTCACGTGCTGCCCGGTCGCCGTGATCAGCTCCGCGTACCAGAACTTGGTGTCCGCACGCCGGTCCGGGTACTCGTACCCCTGGAAGACCTTGAACACGGAGCCGTTGGGGAGGCGCTGTACGGAGCAGTCGTCGTGGTTCGTCAGCCTCTTGTCGGGACACTCGCTCCTCAGGCGGGCGTCCTCGCCACCCGGCTCCAGCCGGTCCAGACCGACGGAGATCGCCGCCGCGCCCTCGCCGTCGTCGAAGACGACCGACGCGTACGGCAGGATCACGGGATGTGCGCCCCGGCCCTGTTCCTGGCTGACCTTGCCCTCCGGGAGCAGCGACTTCAGGGTGCTGATCATCTGCTCGGCGGTGACGCCGTTCGGTGTGGATGTGGGCGTGGATGTGGGCGAGGGGGAGGGGGCCCGAGTGCCCTCCGCGGCCACGGACGAGGTCTGCGGCTTGTCGTCGGCTCCGCTGCTGCCCGACACGAGCAGCGCACCGCTCACACTGGCGAGCGCGATCGCGGCCGCGCCCCCCACCACGGCGGCGTGCCGACGCGCCCGGAGCCGCCGGCCACGGGCCGTACCGGAGGCCGCCAGCGCGGCGCGGTCGGTGTCGAAATCGCTGCCGGTCGTGTGCAGGGCGGCGGAGAGCCGGTCCTCGAAGGGGTCGTTGTGCTGATTGCCGTGCTGGTCGTTGTGCTGGTCCATGGGCATGGGGCACCACCGTTTCGGGTCGGTCGGTGAGGAAGGAGGCAAAGAGGGCTGGGAAGAAGGAGACAAAAAGGGGCTGGGAAGAGGGAGGCAAAAGGGACTGGTCAGGGCGTGGCGTAGGCGCCGATGTCCTCGCCGAGCAGATCCCGCAGCCGGGCAAGGGCGCGCACGCACCGGGTGCGTACGGCGGCGGAGCTGGTATCCATGGCGTCCGCCGTCTCCTGGATCGACCGGTCCTCCCAGTACCGCAGGACGACCACGGCCCGGTCCTTGGCGGGCAGCTGCCCGAGCGCGTCGAGGAGGGTGAGCCGCAGCAGGGAGTCGGAGGCAGCCGCGGCCGTCTCCGGCAGGACATCGGTGGCGCGCTCGGTGCTGCTGCGCCGCCGCTGATGGGCGAGGAAGGCCCTGGTGAGCACGGTCTGCGCGTACGCGGCGGGGTTGTCGACGCGGGAGACCCGCCGCCAGCGGACGTACAGTCGGCCCAGCGTCTCCTGCACCAGGTCCTCGGCGAGATGCGTGTCCCCGGCGGTGAGCAGACACGCGGACCGATACAGATGCCCGGCGCGCGCCGCCGCGAACTCCGCGTACTCGTCCGCGCGGGCCTGTCTCATGCGTTTCCCCCCGATGCTGTGTGGCGGCCTGCCGACCGCCGATGAGGTCCTCACTTCACTGATGCGGCGGGGCAGGGAGAATGTTTCACGACAGCACCGAGAAGTTCACCGCGAGCACGAGGAACAGGACCCAGGACCCAACGGATGACCGAGCAGCCGCCACCCCCACCCGGTCCGGGCTTCGGCCCACCCCCACCGCAGTACGCGCCTTCCAGCGCCCCCGCGCAACCCCCATACACCTCCGCACCACCCCCATACGCCCCCGCGCAACCCGCGTACGCCCCGGCCCCGCCCCAGCCGGCCCCGCCCGGCCCGGAGTTCCTGGCCGTCGACAAGCACAACGCGGTCGTCGTCGACGCGTCCGGCGTCGTCTTCGAGCTGTCCGGCTACACCCTGGAGTTCCGCTGGCCGGAGATCCGCAGCGTCCACTACAAGGCGAGCCCCGACGGCAAGGCCCTGATGGTGGCCGTGGTCCACATGGACGGCCGTTTCTACGAGTGCGGCGTGCAGGCCAAGCCCCGGGCCCGGCTACAGGAGTGGTTCGCGCAGCTCGCCTGGGTGCTTGGCCATTACCGGCCGGCGGGGTGAGGCCGAGGGCCGTTTACGGCAGCCCGTGCACGTGCGGCCCCACCGCGTTCGACCACGCGTTGCCCGCCGCCGCGTCCCAGTTCGTCGACCAGGTCATCGCGCCCCGCAGGTCGGGATAGGTCCGTGAGGGCTTGAAGGAGCCGCACCCCGTGCCCTTGGTGAGGCAGTCCAGGGCGCTGTTCACGACCGACGGCGACACGTAGCCGCTGCCCGCAGCCCGCGTCGAAGCCGGCAACCCCAGCCCCACCTGGGACGGAGCCAGGCCGCCCTCCAGCTGGATGCAGGCCAGGGCGGTCAGGAAGTCCACCGAGCCCTGGCTGTAGACCTTGCCGTCGCAGCCCAGCATCGAACCGCTGTTGTAGTACTGCATGTTGACGACCGTGAGGATGTCCTTCACATTCAGCGCGGTCTGGAAGTAGGCGTTCGACGTCGACTGCATGTCGATCGTCTGCGGTGCCATCGTGAGGACGAGCGACGAACCGGCCTTCCCCGACAGGGAGCGCAGCGCCTGCGTCATGTACGTCGCGTTGAGGCCGTTCTCCAGGTCGATGTCGACGCCGTCGAAGCCGTACGTCTGCATGAGGGAGTACACGGAGTTCGCGAAGTTCGTCGCCGACGCGGCGTCGTTCACGCTCACCGTGCCGCGCTCGCCGCCGACGGAGATGATGACCTTCTTGCCCGCGGCCTGCTTCGCCCTGATGTCCGCCTTGAACTGGTCGACGGTGTAGCCGCCGAGACCGGCCGAGTCCAGGTTGAAGGTCACCGCGCCCGGCGTCGAGGTCGCGTCCGCGAAGGCGACGGCGATGATGTCGTACTGGGACTGCACGTCGGAGAACTTCTGGACCGTGGCCCCGTTGTTGAAGTTCTGCCAGTAGCCGGTCACCGCGTGCTTGGGCAGGGACGGGCCCGTCGGGGCCGCCGTGGTCGTGCCCGTCACCGTCGCCGACTTCGGTGACTCACCGGCCGCGTTGGTCGCCGTGACCTGGAAGGAGTACGACGTCGAGGCCGCGAGCCCGGTCACGGTGGCCGACGTGCCGGTCACCGCGGTCACCTTGGTGCCATTGCGGTAGACGTTGTAGCCGGCGGCGCCCGAGACCGTGTTCCAGGCCAGGGAGACCGAGGACGAGGTCGTGCCGGACACTGTCAGCCCGCTCGGCGCTCCGGGGATCGTGGGGGAGGGGTCGCCGCCACCGCCGCCGTCGGGGCCGTACACCGACACGTCGTCCGCGTAGTACGCCGCCTGTCCGTACCAGCCGTGCGTGTACACCGTGACGGAGGTCGTCGAGGCGCCGGTGGTGAAGGTGGTCGAAAGCTGCTTCCAGGACGACGAGTCGGGCGTCCAGGTCGACACGTCGGTGGTGCCGGTGCCCGTCACGCCCAGGTAGGTGTAGCCGCCCTGGACCCAGGCGCTCAGGGTGTACGTCGAGTTGGGGCGGACGGCCACCGGCTGGGTGCAGCGGGCGTTGTCCTGGCCGGCCGGGGTCGCCTTCAGGGCCGTGGCGCCGCCGTGCACGGGGGAGGAGACGGTCGTGCCGCTGTTGGCGGAGCAGGTCCAGTGGGTCAGGCCGGACTCGAAGCCGGCGTTCTTGGCGTTGTTGACGTCCGCTGCGGACGCCTGGCCCGCGGGGAGGAAGGCGAGGGCGAGGGCCGCGATGACCGCGCCCACCCGGAATCTGCGGTGTATGGACATGACAAGAGGCATGGTGAACAACTTGGTCCAGACCAATTCAACTGTCAAGAGACTCCGATGGTGGAGAAATTGTGTGCGCAACCTGCCCCGATTTGGTGTGACTTGTGCGATGAGAGTTGCTTCTCGGCTAGAGAGAAGCTGTTCTCCGGCCATGGGGGCGTGGATACAGTGCTGAGATAGTCACGCAATGAAGTCATCGGGGAGCTGCGCGTGCCAACTGCCATTGCCGTGACCAGCGCCGACATGGCGCTGCCGGCGCAGGACGAGCGAACCGTGCCCGCCGTCGTGCTCCAGGACCTCGAACGCGAGCCGCTGGAGCGGTCGCTGGCGGGCATGCAGACGCTCATCGAGCAGCACGGCCATGTCATCGTCGTCTGCTCGCACGCCGCCCCGCGGGCCACGCAGCAGCGGCTGCACACCGTACGGTCCCTGCTGGAGAGCGACCGTATCGCCGTGTTCCGGCCCGAACTGCCCCCGCTCGGACTCGCCGTCCTGGCCCGCCAGTTGCGCCAGCTCGCCTCCTGCGACCTCAGCCCCGGAGTCCTCGCCTCGGCTGGCCGGCTGCTCACCCACTACATCCACGCCGGGGCGCTCCTCGGCTCCGTCACCAAGCTCGACCGCGTCCCCGTCGACCTCAAGTCGCACGCCAAGTCCTGGATGCCCGGCAGCCAGTTCGGCGTCCTCGCCCACCCGGTCCCGCACCTCGTGCGCGTCGCCCCCGGCGTCACCCTGCCCGGCCCCGAGTTCGGCACCTCGATGCTGCTCGCCCAGGGGCAGCTCCAGTCCGACTGGGTCACCGCCACCCTGGCCAAGTCCTGGAACGCGCAGGGCCTGCGCGAGGTGGTGCTGCCCGCCGAGTCTGCGGCCTGGTGGGGCACCGCCAAGCTGATCGAGTTCTGCGCCTATCTCCCCGACCTGTCGGTGCTGTACCAGCTCGTCACCTCCGTACGGCAGAACTCCTGCCACTGGTGCGGCATCGACGTCATCGGCGACCGTTGTGTCTTCTGCTCCGCCACCCCGCCCACTCATGAGCAACCGGCCCGCGCGGGCTGAACCGGCCGCCGAGGCCGCCCCGACTCCGACCGACCGATTCCCCCAATGAGGTTGCACGGTTCATGAACTCCCGTCAGCGCCGCGGCGTGATACTCCTGCTCCTGTCGATCGTCTGCGCCCTCGGCGCCTTCGCCGGCGTCCTGTCCGTCATCAACGACGTGAAGTCCAAGGTCGGGCCAGAGGTCACCGCCTATGAGGTCAAGCGGCAGGTGGCGCCCTACACCCCGCTCAGCGCGGGCCAGTTCGAGAAGATCGAGATGCCCGAGCGATGGCTGTCGAAGAACGCCGTCACCAGCCTCCGCGAGATCCAGGGCAAGATCGCCGTCACGACCCTCAAGGAAGGCTCCCTGCTACAGAGCGACATGATCGTCGACCAGCCCGCCCTCCAGCAGGGCGAGCAGGAACTCGCCATCATGATCGACGCGGCGACCGGCGTGGCCGGCAAGATCACCCCGGGTGCCACCGTCAACGTCTACGCCACCTTCGAGGGCGAGCGCGACGGCGCCCCCGACCAGTCCAAGCTCATCGTCGAGAACGCCCGCGTCATCGACGTGGGCGAGCAGACCTCGCTCAAGCCCGACGACAACGACCGCCGTCGCGAACCCACCGACGCCGTCCCGATCACCTTCGCGCTGCAGCCCCTCGACGCCCAGCGCATCACCTACGCCGAGTCGTTCGCCGACGAGGTCCGGCTCGCCCTGGTGGCACCCGGCGCCGACTCCTCCGTCTCCCCGACGGACCGCACCTACGAACTCGCCAAGGACAAGTGAGAGGCCCCCATGCCCACGAGGATCCTCCCGGCCGTCGGCGACGCGGACGCGGTCCGGTCCCTCACGACGCTGCTCAGCCAGCTCCCCGACGCCGAGCCCGTCGCCCCGGTCACCGACTCCACCCAGCTCGTCGACACCCTCGCCCGGCTGGCCGCCGAGTCCATCGACGAACTCCCCGAGGTCGTCGTCGTCCACGAGCGCATCGGCCCCGTCCCGGCCCTGGAACTCATCCGCGAGGTCGCCCTGCGCTTCCCTGCGGTGGGCGTCATACTCGTCACCTCCGACGCCGGCCCCGGCCTCTTCCAGGCCGCCATGGACTACGGCGCACGGGGCCTGGTCGCCCTGCCGCTGAGCTACGACGAGCTGGCCAGCCGCGTCAACGCGGTCGCCCAGTGGTCCATGGGCGTACGGCGCCATCTGGGCGCCGGCGGCGACGTGTTCAGCGGCGTCGGCGGCACGGTCGTGACGGTCAGCGGCGCCAAGGGCGGCGTGGGAGCGACCCTCACGGCCATCCAGCTCGCCCTCGCCGCCCAGGCCTCCGGCCGTAGCGCCGCCCTGCTCGACATGGACCTCCAGACCGGCGACATCGCGTCCTACCTGGACATCCAGTTCCGCCGCTCGGTCGTCGACCTCGCCGCCATCAACGACATCACGCCCCGTGTCCTCGCGGACGCGGTGTTCCGCCACGACACAGGGGTGGCGTTGCTGTTGGCCCCGGGTGACGGCGAGCGCGGCGAGGAGGTCACCGACCGGGCCGCCCGCCATGTCGTCGGCGCCCTGCGCTCCCGCTACGAGGTCGTCGTCATCGACTGCGGCGCCCAGATGACCGGCGCGAGCGCGGCCGCCGTGGAGATGGCCGACACCGCGCTGCTCGTCACCACCCCGGACGTGGTCGCCGTACGCGGCGCCAAGCGCACCGTGCGGATGTGGGACCGCCTGCAGATCCGCAAGGCGGAGGAGACCACGATCGTCGTCAACCGCCACACCCGCGGCACGGAGATCCAGCCCGCCCTGATCCAGCGCATCACCGGCACCGGAATCGCCGCCACCGCGATCCCCGCGAATTTCAAGGAACTCCAGGGCGCCGTCGACGCCGGCCGGGTGCACGAGCTGGACGCCAAGAGCACGGTCAAGCAGGCCCTTTGGACGCTCGCCGGCGAGCTGGGGCTGGTCAAGGGCACGGAAGGGGCGGTCCAGCAGCGCCGCAACGGCAGGGCGCGGGGCGGCGGCGACCGGGCGGCGCTGACGTTCCGCAGGCGGAAGGAGATAGGGAGGTGAGGCGGCGGGGGGACAAGGGCCAGGTCACGATCGAGTTTCTGGGCATGACCCCGCTGATCATCATCACCCTGGTGCTGCTGTGGCAGTTCGTGCTGCTGGGGTACACGTTCACGCTGGCGGGGAATGCTGCGGACGAGGCGGCTCGCGCGGGAGCGGCCTCCGAGGGGCAGGCGGCCTGCCAGGAGGCGGGACTGAAGCATCTGCCGGGCTCGTGGGAGGGCGGCGCGAGCGTGCAGTGCCAGGCGAGCGGCGGTTACGTCACGGCCGATGTGCACCTGGAGGTGCCCGTCCTCTTCCCCGGCGCGATCGGCTTCCCGTTCACCGTCGACGGCCACGCGGGGGCCGTTCAGGAGGAGAAGGACTGAGATGTCGTACGACGCCGAAGTCCGCCGAGCCCGCGACCGCGGCCAGGTCGCCATCGAATACCTCGGGTTCATCCCGATCCTCATCCTCGTCGCCATGGCGGGCGTACAGATCGGGCTGATCGCCTACACCGCCCAGCAGGCCGGCACGGCGGCCAGGGCGGGGGCGCGGGCCGCCTCGCTGGAGGAGAGCGCGCAGGACGGCTGTGCGCGCGCCATCAGCGACTGGCTGTCCGTCACCTGCGCCCCCGCGGTGGGCGGCGACGAGGTCACCGTCACCGCCACCGTCGAGATCCCGTCGATCGTCCCCGGCTGGGACTTCGACCCTGCCCAGAAGACCGCGACCATGCCGCTCGACCGCTGAACGAGGATCCACATGAGCCTGAGGTCACGCATCAACACCCCCGAGGAGCACGGCAGCCGGGGCGAGGACGGCCATCTGGTCGCCTCCTACCGGGCCAAGCTCCTGGAGGAGATCGACCTCGCCGAGATGAGTTCGCTGGCCGCCGCCGAGCGCCGGGCCCGTCTCGAGCGGGTGCTCGGGCACATCATCAGCCGCGAGGGTCCGGTGCTGTCGACGGTCGAGCGCTCGCAGCTCATCCGCCGGGTCGTCGACGAGGCGCTCGGACTCGGCATCCTGGAACCGCTCCTCGAGGACGCGTCGATCACCGAGATCATGGTGAACGGCCCGGACGCGATCTTCGTCGAACGCGGCGGCCGGGTGGAGCAGTTGCCGCTCCGCTTCCCCTCCCACGACCAGCTGATGCAGACCATCGAGCGCATCGTCTCCACGGTGAACCGGCGCGTGGACGAGTCGAACCCGATGGTGGACGCCCGCCTGCCGTCCGGCGAGCGCGTCAACGTCATCATCCCGCCCCTGTCGCTCACCGGCGCGACCCTGACGATCCGCCGCTTCCCGCGCTCCTTCACCCTGCACGAGATGACGGGTCTCGGCTCGCTCGACGAGCCCATGGTGTATCTGCTGGCCGGATTGGTGCAGGCAAAGTTCAACGTCATCGTCTCGGGCGCCACAGGCACCGGAAAGACGACGCTGCTCAACGCGCTCTCCGGCCTGATCCCGGAGTCGGAGCGCATCATCACCATCGAGGACTCCGCCGAACTCCAGCTCCAGCAGGCCCACGTCATCCGCCTGGAGTCCCGCCCGCCGAACGTCGAGGGCAAGGGCCAGGTCACCATCCGCGACCTGGTCCGCAACTCCCTGCGGATGCGCCCCGACCGGATCGTCGTCGGTGAGGTCCGCGGCGGCGAGTCGCTGGACATGCTCCAGGCGATGTCGACCGGCCACGACGGCTCGCTGGCCACCGTGCACGCCAACAGCGCCGAGGACGCGCTGATGCGGCTGAAGACCCTCGCGTCCATGGCCGACGTCACGGTCCCCTTCGAGGCGCTGCACGACCAGATCAACAGCGCGGTCGACGTGATCATCCAGTTGACCCGCTTCCCGGACGGGGCGCGTCGAATCACCGAGATCGCTGTGTTGGACAGCCATGGGGCGGAGCCGTACCGCCTGGTGACGGTGGCCCGCTTCAACGCCCAGCCCATGACGCCGGACGGCCGCGTCCACGGCGCCTTCGCGTACCACCCCCTCCCGCGCCGCACCGCGGACCGCCTCTACATGGCGAGCCAGCCGATACCGCAGGCCTTCGGCGTCGCCCAGTCACCACTCGAACTCGCGACCAGAGAAGCCAGGTAGACGGGTCGGCCAAGTCACGTAGGACAGGCAGGACAGGTAGGACAGGTAGGACAGGTACCCCCATGGATCTCCAGACCCGCATCACACTCACCACCGGCATCGCGCTGCTGACCTGCGCGCTGGCCGTGGCGGGCGTCCACGCCTACGGCGCCGGTCGGGCCCAGCGCCAGGCCCTCGTCGAGCGCCTGTCCGCCACCGGCCAGATCACCGGCCCCGGCGGCCGCCGACGCCGCTTCGCCGACCTGGACCGCCGCCTGCGCCGTACGAGACTGGGCAGGCAACTGGAGCTGCGGCTGGTGGCGACGGGCCTGGACGTCACGCCCGGCGAGTTCTTCGTCTACATGCTGGCGACGGTGGCGGGCCTGTGGCTGATCGGCCAGGCGGCCCTCGCCCCCTTCTTCGGTCCGATCGCGGGGCTGCTGGGGGTGTGGGCCGCGGTCCAGTTCCTGAACTGGCAACGGCAAAAACGCATCGAGAAGTTCATCAACCAGCTCCCCGAACTGGCCCGCATCCTCGCCAACGCCGCACACGCGGGCCTGGCCCTGCGCACCGCGATCAGCATGGCGTCGGAGGAGCTGGAGGCCCCCGCGGGCGAGGAGCTGGCCAAGGTCTCCAACCAGTTGTCCCTGGGCGCCTCGATGGACGACGCCCTGGGCGAGCTGGCGGAACGCCTCCCGTCCCGCGAACTGGTCGTCCTGGTGACGACCCTGGTCCTGTCGAACCGGGCAGGCGGCCAGGTGGTGAGCGCGCTGCGGAACCTGACGGAGACGCTGGAGGAGCGCAAGGAGACGCGACGGGAGATCCGTACGCAGTTGTCGCAGGTGAGCATGACGTCGTACGCGGTCCCGGTGCTGGGTGTGGGGTCGCTGTTCCTGATGAACGGGGTGAAGGACGGCGCCCTGGACCGCATGACGGGGTCGCCGCTGGGGCAGGCGGCGGTGCTGATCGCGTTCGGCCTGTACGCGGTGGGCTTCATCCTGATCCGCCGTATGTCGCGGATCGACGTCTGAGGGCGGGGGACTGGTCATGGGATCGGGAATCGGACTTCTACTGGCAGCGGTGATGGCCCTGAGCGTCTGGGGCGTCTTCGCCGGCATCCGGATGTACCGCGCGGAGACGAAGCTGCCCAGCGATCTCGCGCTGGCGTTGGAGATCGGCGCCACCCGCACCGGCGCCGTGGACTCCCTCATCGACCGCATGGGCATGCGCTACGCCCCCGCCGTACTGCGCCTGATGGGCCCCAAGCTGGTCGCCAAGTACCGCCGCAGGATCGACCTCGCGGGCAACCCCGGCGGCCTGACCATCGACCGCTACGCGGCCCGGCGCGCGGTGTACGGCTTCCTCGGCGCGGTCGGCTTCCTGGTGTTCCTGCTGCGGGGACAGTTCCTGGTGGCGTTGCTGCTGCTGGCGTTCGGCGCCTTCTGGACGGAGGTCGGCATCTGGTCGGCGATCCGGATCAGGAAGGACGAGATCGAGCGCACCCTGCCGGACTTCCTGGACGTCCTGGCGGTCGTGGTCAGCGCCGGCCTCGGCTTCCGCCAGGCACTCGATCGGGTGGCGTCGAAGTACGAGGGCCCCTGGGCGGACGAACTGCGCATCACCCTGCGCCAGATGGACCTCGGCATGAGCCGCCGCCAGGCCTTCGCCGAGCTGCGGCGCAGGAACGACTCCGAGCAGGTGGCGATGTTCGTGACGGCGCTGCAGCAGGGGGAGGAGCTGGGAGCCCCGATCGTGGACACGCTGGTGGCCCTGGCCAAGGACATGCGCCGCACGGACGCGCAGAACGCGCGCCGGAAGGCGGCGAGGGCAGTACCTCGGGCCACGCTGATGATCACGACGTTCATGGTGCCGGCGACGATGATCCTGCTGGGGGCGGGGCTGTTGCTGGGGTCGGGGACGGACTTCGGGTCGTTGACGGGGGAGTAGGGGGGGGTGACAGGGGGTGACAGGGGGGTGGCCATGAGAGCTTTCATTGATCGCGTGAGCAAACAGCCAACCTCCAACTACTCCAGGCCTCTCCCTGACTTTCCCTTCGAACACCTTTCGCGACTGCAACTGGATGTGGGACAGTTGACGTCTTGCAGGTCACGATTCCAGCTGAGCGGGAGGGGGGCGGAGGACATGGGCCTCGACGGTCAAGAACCACATCAACCCAATCTTCGCCAAACTCCACAGCACCAGCCACGCGCATTCCGCCGCCAAGTGGCTGGACAGGCCTCGGGTTCACCCCAGGACGGAGCTGGCCGGCGATGACAGAGCGATGGTTTTCGGCCGAGGCCCGGAATTGGGCCCGGGGACCCTCTGGTGTTCGGGGTATGCACGCTTACGTTTCTCCCGATACTTCTCATAGGACTTGCGAGCCCAGAGGGGAACACCATGATCAACTGGATCAACACCGCCGTCGCCCACCTACGCTCTCGCGCCGCTCGCGACGACAAGGGGCAGACGGCGGTGGAGTATCTGGGCATCATCGCGGTGGTTGTGGCGATTGTGTTGGCTATTACGGGGACGGACATCGGCAACACGATCTATACCGCGATCACGGACAAGGTCGCCGAAGTCGTAGGCGGCTGATGCGGCGGCCCCGTAGGTACGACGACGCAGGGCAGGCCTTCCCCATCTACATCACGGTGGTGGCAGGCCTGCTCTTTCTCGCGTTCGCTTACCTTGCGGTCGGCCAGGCCGCGGCGAATCGGAACGGCGCCCAGACAGCCGCCGACGCGGCAGCGCTGGCGGCGGCGCAGGAGACCCGGGACCAACTCGCGGGGGACTGGTTGGAGGTCGTGGGCGACCCCACGAAGTGGCAGGACATCCTTGACGGCGGCGGCGCGGTGTTCAACGGCTGCTGGCGGGCGTACGAGCTGGCGGCCCAGAACGACGCCGGCGTCGAGGACTGCGGGGAATCGGGGGTGTTGGGCTACGAGGTGGTTGTCAGGACCGACAAGTCCGTGGGCGACTCCATTGTCCCCGGCACGGAGGACTTCAGGTCGACGGCGTCGGCCAGGGCAGTGATCGAGCCTCGCTGCGGGTTCGAACTGCCCGGTGGGGACCCCGACGACGGTGATGGCAACGACACGCTGCCCCTGCCGCAACTCACCTGCGGGGACACCGACTGGGACCCGGACCCGGACGACCCGGCGACGCTTCCGGACCCCGAGGACCTCTTCGACGTCCACCTGGCCGACTGAAAAGCGAACGACGAGTGACGAAGGAAGCAGAGGCATGAGCATTCGGTTCACCACGAAGGCCCGCAGGGGGATGGTCGCGATGACCGTCGCGGCCGGACTGGCCCTCGGTGTGGCCGGCTGCGGAGGCGGGGGCGACGATGACAAGAAGCCGGAGAAGTCGGCTTCGGCCCCTCAGGACCGCGGGTCCGATCCAAGTGCTCAGGAAGGCCAGTCCGACACACCCCTCGCCGAGATGAAGGGGGCGAGCGGCCTTCTGCTCCAAGTCACCTCAGCCGAACGCGACTCGGGGGGCTTCGTCACCGTCAGCGGCACGCTGAAGAACGACGGTGCACAACGGGTCACCGTGCCCGCAGCGGTGAGGGGCGACGAGACGGAGATACTGCGTCACGGCATGTCGCTCGGTGGCGCGACCCTGGTGGACAGCAAGGACAAGAAGCGTTACTACGTGCTGCGCGACACGGACGGACGGCCCCTGACGACCACGGGCTTCACCTCCTTGAAGGCGGGTGAATCGCTCGCCGTGTTCATCCAGTTCCCGTCCCCGCCCTCGGGCTCGTCCGAAGTGACCCTCCAGCTTCCGACGTTCGCCAGCGCCCCGATCACGATCTCCGGGTGAGGCCCCCATGACCCGCACCCCCCGCCTCCCCCTGACCCTCACCGCCGCCACCCTCATGGTCGCCGCCAACCTCCTCGGCGCCACCACGGCCGACGCCGCCGACGACCCCAGCGTCCCGCCCGGCACCGAGGCCACCGCCGCCGCGCCCGTCGAGGTGGACGCCAACGACCCCGACCTCAAGCTCCCCGAAGGCGCCACCCTCGCCGAAGCCAAGGTCCTGGACATCAAGCAGGTGGTGGAGGACCAGGGCGGCGAGGAGCGCCGCGAGGACACCAACGCGGACGTGAAGTTCGCGCTCCAGGCCGAGGTCCTGTTCCCCAAGGACAGCGCGAAGCTGACCGGCGAGGCGAAGTCCCGTATCGCCTCGATCGCGGAGGAGATCAAGACCCAGAACGCCACACGGATCCGCGTCTTCGGCTTCACCGACAACCTGGGCTCCTCGGCCCACGGCGACGTCCTGTCCCGAAAGCGCGCGAACGCCGTACAGGGAGTCCTGGCGTCGGAGCTGAACGACTCGACGATCACCTACGAGACACGGGGCTACGGCGAGGACTACCCCATCTCTTCCAACGCGACGGAGGAGGGCCGTAAGAAGAACCGGCGGGTGGAGGTGTCGTTCCCGCGGTCGGGTAGCTGACCGCGATGTGAGGCCCGCGAAACGAACATGCAGGGTCTCGAAACTCGCTGCATAACTGGCAGAGTGCCCAGCCATGGACACCTCTGAGTTCTGGACCGTCATCGAGGCCGCCCGCTCGGCCGTCGGGCCAGACAGGCCTTTCGCCGAAGCCCTGGTTGATGAGCTGGCCGCCCGCACCAAGGACGACATCCTCCGCTACCAGGAACGCTTCGACGAGCTGCATGACGCCGTGTACCGATGGGACGTGTGGGCAGCCGCCTACCTCATCGGCGGCGGCTGCTCGGACGACAGCTTCATGGACTTCCGCGCCGGCCTGATCGCGCTGGGCCGCGACTGGTACGAGAGGGCTGCGGCCTGCCCGGACAGTCTCGCTGAGCATCCTGCGGTGATCGCCGCCGCAGGGGCGTACGACGATGAAGTCGTGTTCTACGAGGACGTCAACTACGCGGCCAGCGGCGCGTTCGAGCGCGTCACCGGCGGTGAAGAGGACTTCTACGACGCCTGGGACGAGTACGCAGCCTCACGTGACCGTTCCGGACAAGACTCCGTAGATATGGTAGATATGGGCGAAGACTTTGACTTCGACGACCCCGATGAGATGCGACGCCGACTCCCGAGACTCGCCGCCCTTCACCTCCTCGACACACCACACTGAGCAGCGACAGACCGCGAGACGCGCTCTCGATAGGTCGGCTGGCAACGGGCGGAGCCCGGCACTCGATTCGAAGCGAATCCTCCCCGCCAATTGAGCCTCATGACAGACCTCGCCAAGCAGCGACTCCGTATTGCGATGTCCGCCCTCAGCGACGCCATACCTCACGTTCGTCGCCGAGATCTCCAACGGCACCTGGGAAGGCCCGTCCTCGGCGCACGGGCTGCTACCACTGAGCGAGTTTCATCCTGAAGCGGCAGGTCAGGCCCCTGGTGTGGGCGGAGACCGGCGTACTCGTGCTGCTCCTTGGCGTGATCACTAGCAGGTGATCGTCTGTCACGGGCGGCTCTCCGGGTTCCCCATCGGCACGACGGCGCCCTTCGTGGGTTCCGCGGTGGGAGGGATCTGCATGGTGGACGTGCGCTGGCGGAGATCGATGTGGAAGTGGCCTGGAGTCGGTCAACGCCCGCATCCGCCGGGCGGTCAAGACCCGAGGGCACTTCCCGAATGAGCAGGCCGCCCTGAAATGCGTCTACATGGCGATCATGGCCCTCGGTCCCACCGGCAAAGGCCAGGCCCGCTGCTACCTCAGTTACACCACTCGTTCGACAGACCCGGCTACCCGACTAAGAGCCATACCCAGCCAGAATAGTCGCCCAGGGGGCATGGTCGCGGGCGGCTGTGGGGCAAACGACCGGCACACTCAGCGACCGAGTCTGGCTAGCGTGTCCGCGTAGGAGTCGGCGTACGACGTGTGGAGCCGTCTGGCGAATCGTCGCTGCGTCCGGATGCAATGACATGACAGCTGATGGAGGAAAAAATATGACGTCCACAAGCGCAGGTCGATGGCGCCGTCGGGGTGCCTTGGCGTTGATCGCCGCGACTGGCGTGAGTATCGGTATCGCGCCGGGTACGGCCTCGGCGTATAACAGCTATACCGGCGCGACGTACGTCAAGGGCAGTTGGTCGACCAGCTCTGCCGAAGGCGTCGTCAACCTGCATACGAACGACCAGTCCGGTGCAACCTGTCTGTGGCAGGCGATGCTGTGGGCGGACGGTGCGTGGATCGCCGACAAGGGCCGGCGGTTCTACAAGTCCGATATCGACGGCGTTTTCGGTTGGGACAGCCATCAGGCGACGAGGAGCTGGCAGTACAGGCACGGCCTGTCCGTGGACGGATCAGCCGGCAAGTACTCCTGGGCCACGGCCGAGCGTCAGCTGACCTACTGGAGCGGCGGCGGCGGTACTACTCGCACGTATTACCGGGGCAAGAAGCCGAACGGCGCGGACACCGGCCGCGGCTTCTGGCTGACGAAAGACTCCCAGGGCCGGTGGAGCTTCGACGAGCCGGGAACCGGCCGGAACATCTACGCGTCGTACGAGACCAGCACGATGAAGTCTCGTTGCCTCTGACCTGGGCTCCTGTCCCGGTCCGTCCGGCAGCACCAGACGCTCCTGGTGCGTCCCGACGGCGGCAGCACCCCACAGCTCGCTGAATTCGCGGCTATCAAGCAGGTCACGGGGCTGGTGTGTGGCTGCGGTGATGTACTCGCGCCGGTCAGGGATGTGATCTTCTTCGGGAGATCGTCTGTCACCGGTGAATTTCGGTGTTCGCGAGGACGAGCAGGGCCCGCAAGAGGGTGGTGGCGTGTCGGGCGTCCACGCGGATCTTGGTCAGGAAGCGCCAGGACTTCAGGTTCGCGAAGCCGTGCTCGACGGCAGCGCGTTCGCGGTTGAGCAGGCGGTTCGCTTCCTTCTCGGCGTCGGTGAGGCGGCGGTTGCGGGTGGTCTTGCGGCCGGTGATGACGACCGGGTCGTCGGGGTCCTCGTCCAGGCCGACGAAGCCGAGGTCGGCCAGGGCTCCGAGCCCTGCCTTACGCAGATGGCCGGTGATCTTGTTGTGGCGGGCGGCAGTGATCTCGCTGGAGCGGCCGGGCTTGGCCGCGGAGATCCAGATCAGGTTGCCCCTCTCGTCGGTCAGCGCGAGAAACAGCAGGCCATGGGCTTTGTGTTTGCCGGAGAAGTTCTTCCGGTTGTCCGTCTCGTGCGACGGCGAGTGCGGACGAGGGTGCCGTCCAGCAGGACCACGACTCCGCCGCTGCGGGCGATCTTCTTCAGTGCCCGGTCCAGTCGCGGGCCCGCACAGCCAGGAGCTCGATCGTTTCCTTCACCCAGCGACGCACGGTGGAGGCGGGGACGTGGTTGCCGCCGGCCATGTCGGCCAGGCGCTGGTCGTGGCGGAGTACGGCGAGCACGACAACCGCTTGGGCGCCCGGGGTGAGCTTGCGCCACCGGGTGCCCAGCTGGTTACGTCGGCGGCGTATCAGTCCGGCGACGAGATCGATGGTCCGTTCCGACAGCGGGAGACGGACCTGGTAGACAACATCCTGAGGGCCTTCGGCGGGCTGGTTTTCGTCGCAGATTCACCAACTCCCGCCGGGGGCCGTCTTTTTACGGCAGGAATCGGCCGGTCCGCCACTGCCCTGACCTGTCAGCGCGTCAGATAGAGTCCCGCGCCGGTCCGCGAGATCCAGCCTCGGTCGGCGAGTTTGCGCAGTTGCCCGCGGACCGGCTCCACCTTCGCCGGTGTCGCATCCCACCCGCACCCGCACCCGGACCAGCCACCACCGGCTCCGGCCCGGCTCCACGATCCCCGGCGACTGTCGCCCGCTGTCTGTCGCGTCGGCCCCATGCCCAAACACCACCTCGGCGGCCTCCAGCCGGGCCACTTCCACATCGATCTCCGCCAGCTCCTTGCGCAGCACCTCGGCCCGCTCGGCCAGTTGAACCCGCCGCTCGACCGTCCACGTCAGCACGTCCACCATGCAGATCCCTCCCACCGCGGAACCTACGAAGGGCGCCGTCGTGCCGATGGGGAACCCGGAGAGCCGCCCGTGACAGACGATCACCTCCTAGTGATCACGCCAAGGAGCGGCACGAGTACACCGGTCTCCGCCCACACCAGGGGCCTGACCTGCCGCTTCAGGATGAAACTCGCTCACTGGGACAACTCCCCGAGAGCTGGCAGCGCTGGGAAGCCGAATGCTGGCTGAGCCCCTAACCATTCGATGGCACGGCCATGCGGAACCCTGCGGTGCCCTTCCCCCTCGAGGCTGAATGGCAGTGGGAGTACGACTACTACGACTGGACCTCAACGCGGCCGGATCTGGTGGCTGGGAGACGGATGTGCGGCCCCCTATGCCGATGCGGGAGAGGAAGCAGAACCGGAAGTCGACTTTGTGTCCTGGCTCCAGGACTGGCAGTCCGATCGAGGGTGGTGGTCTCAGCACCTCGAAGACCTCGACTGAGTACACCCGTGGTGGGCCAATGCCGTGAGAATCCAGGGATTTCGACGCGCCTGCGAGCGTCCGACTCCGGTGCATGTGCGCTGTCAGGCACCAGGTTCATCCCGGCCAGCGGAGATCGCTTGCCGGTGCGAGAGCGTGATGCGGCGCTGAACCAGGTCGATGTCCAGAACCTTGACCGGTAGCGCGTCACCGACTTGAACGACCAACTGCGGATGACCCGGGTGTCTCTCGCTCAGTTCGGAGTTGTGCACCAGCCCCTCGAAACCGTTCTCCATCTCTTCGATGCGAACGAACGCACCGAACGGTACGAGCTTGGTGACGTGGCCGATGATGGTCTGGCCGATCTGTCCGGTCAGCAGCGTCATCGGATCTTCGTGCAGGGCCTTGAGCGACAGTGACACGCGTTCGCGGATCGGGTCGACGTCGAGGATTTCGGCGCGGATCTCCTGACCGACAGCAACGACGTCGGAGGGGTGGTTGATGGGACGCCATGACAACTCAGGGATATTGATCATCGCCTCGAAGCCGCCGATGTCCACGAAGGTGACGCCGAAGGTGGCGATCTGGGTCACGGTGCCGGTGACGATCTCGCCTCGGTGGAGGGACTTGAGGAGGGCCCAGTTCCGGTCGCTCGGCGTCGGCTCTGTCCGCCAGCGAGCACGTACCACTCCGTCGCTGTCGGGCATGACGGCGGTGAACAGAGGCACACGCTCATCGGCGTACACGGGGAGAAGCGCTGCGGCGCCGGCACCGGACATTCGGGTGGCCAGCTCCGGGAACTCGTCCTCGTCGACAATGGCACTCTGCAGCCGACCATCCTCGTCCTGCCAGACGCATTCCACCAGGCCCTCGGGAGGGAGGGCACCGAGGACCGCGTCGATATCGGAGGACAGGTCTGGCCAGACGGCCAGCCGAGCGCGGGGGGCGAGACCGGCACGCACCGTGTCGACGGTGTCATGGGTGAGGCGGTGCCACCGCGAGGCGCCTTCGACGTATGTCTCCTCCAGGATTCCGGCACGGCACGAGGCGACGGCCCAGTGCAGACCGGCCCAGAAATCGTCGTCGCCGGGCCGCTGGACGTCTTCGCCATCGGTTTCCACGTTGCAGGGAGATGCATCCACGCGTTCCGGGAACAGCCCGAGCGCGCGAGTCCGGGCCAGCGCCTCCTCGCAGCGCTGGCTGCTGCCGATGTAGAGGTACTGGTCCCACCCCACGTGCACCGCGAAGGCATCCTCCACCTCCAGCCGACACCAGGCGCCGCTGTCGCGCAGCATGACCCGCACCAGTGCCAGTCCGATGTCGAGCGGCACCTCTGCCCCGTCGTGGAAGCCAGACAGGCCGGTCGGGAAGAGTCCGTCCAGCCCGAAGCCCTCCAGCGGCTGCTCGACACCGAAGTGGACGAGGGACGAGACCTGCGGCTCGCGAACGGCCAGGTGATCGATGCCGGTGCCCACTGCGAAGGCCTCGACCGCTTGCAGATAGGCCGCCTCGACCTGGCCATGATCGCTGACCGTGTCCTCGGCGCCGGCGTAGCAGCCGTGTTCGTCGCGGTCGGTGGGGTCGTACTTGGTGACGCGATAGACGTAGGGCAGCACATCCCCATCTTCCAGCACCCGTCGATGTGCGCTCACCCGATGTGGTGAAGGCTGGCGCTGCCCATGACCTTCCTCGTAGAGCCCGGTTCGGGCTCGTGGCCTCCAGGAAGGGCATCTGGAACCGCCCACGCCCGTTCCTCACCGTAGGCCCAGATGCCGCCTTACCAGGAGTGGGCGACGTCCACCACGAGCTTGTCGGACAGCTGGGTCACCTTGAACGGCAGGCGGGCGCGCATGCCCAGACCGACCTTGCTGTCACCCTCGAAGCTGCCGCCGAACTTGGCGTCGCGGAAGGTCTGGTAGCCCGTCAGGTCGACGCCCGGCAGCGGCTGTTTGGCCTTGCCCGGATAGGTCACCTCATCGTTGTCCAGGTCGTACGAGGCCGCTTGGACGCGGACCTCCAGGATCGCGCCGCCGGACACCGGGATCGGGTCGCCGCTGCCCTCCTGCTCGAAGGCGTCGACGTACTGGACGGTGTAGCCAAGCCGACTGGTGGTCCCTGCGGGGATGTCGAAGACGATGCGGTCGTAGCAGTCGTGACCGCCCGTCCTGATGTTCGTCAGAAACGCCGGTGCGCTATTGTTCGCCGTCTTCGGCAGGCTGCCCCAGCCAGTCTCACAGGCGGCGGCCGTCGTGCCTACGCTCCCCTCGGCGAACGCGGTCGGAGCCGCCACCACCAGGGACAGGCTCACTGTAGCGGTCGCCACGAATAACGCTCCGCGCGATGCCTTACGCATGTTTCCTCCAAGCGGAACTTGGTGATCGGTTTGGCGCCCCTTTAGACGACGACAGCAGGCACTTGGTTGTTTGCAGGCAGAGGGCTTTCACTGCGGGCCCGGTGGGGTGAACGGCAACCGTCTCGTGCTTCCACGGACCGTCTCAGGTCACGGTCTTCCGGAAGACCAGGATGCGGGAGGAAGCCGAGGTGAAGCGCGCCAAGCCGGCGAAAGAGCTGTGCGAGGCTGAGCACGGCCCCGCGCATGACGAGTGCAGTCGCGAGTTCCGGGAGCAGCTGCGAATCACACCAGCTGGAAGCTGTCGCGGGAGCGGAGGGCCGCCGAGGGCTACGTCGGGCCTCCGGAGGTCGTCGCAGAACGCGAGCAGATCCGCCTGGCACACGCACTCGGACAGCTCGTGTACGACCGCCGGGCGGCCCTGGGGCTCGGCCAGTCGGCGCTGGGCGAACGCCTGGGCATGTCCGGTGACGAGGTCGAGGCCATCGAACTGGGGGGCATGCTTCCCATCACCGCGGACTTGCTGGTCAGGTTGGCGACAGCACTCGATGTCACGGTGGAGCTGCACGTGGTTTCGGATGGACAGAACACAGTGATGTTCGAAGAACACGCGGCGTGAGTGATTCGGGACGGTCAGGCCCAGGGGCGCGATGGCCCACATGCGTGTCGGGTTCCCGGAGGGGAGGAAGCCGGGTAGGGGTTAGGGGGAGGCCGATCCGCTACGGCGTTCGGTCCCCTTGGATGGCAGGATCGGTGCCATGGGCACCGAGAAGGGCTGGGTGTACCGGGTCGACGAGCCGCACGGCTCGCAGGGCTGGCGGCCCTATGGCGCCCATCCCGAGCGCTGGCGGGGGACCGTCATCACCGACGATTCCAAAGAGACCGCCGAGTACGTCGCCGCCCTAGTCGTCACCGACCTGCTGACCGAGTGGGAGGCGAGCGGCACCGGGCAGCGGCATGTGCGCGTGATCGTCTGGGCGAACAAGGAGGGCGACGGCCCCGAGGACGCCGCGTTCACGGTGGAGATCCGGCCCGACGCCGCTGCCGTGTGACCGATCGGCGATGGGCGATCGGTGATCAGGCTCGTGTGAGGGCGCCGAGCACAAAACAGTCCCCGGTAGTGCTGCGCGTGTCCTGAAGCCTCAGTCGTCACTGCTGCCTCGGTGTCGCGCCGGCTTGCCGGGGGCCTGAACCACATCCTGTCCAAGTCACTCCGCCGGGTAGACGTCCTCACCGGCTTTGTGGCTCTTTCGGTGTTGTGGTCTATTAATTACCAATTCACACTCAGCGCTCGGAGTCAAGGGTCCTTGGGTAAAAACTTTAGTCTCCGACTCATCGGGACCACCTTCGAGCTCGCTGTGGTCGGTGCAGCGCTGCCCTGACCCGCCACCACACCTTGCGAAGGTGAGATGTTTCGATGGAGTACGTGACGACCGGCAGCCATGCGCCGTCGGGCTCGCGGCCGAGCGGCCGGCCCTCGGGCGGATACCGATCAGGGGGCTCCTGGGCCACTGACCCTCCTTCGGCCGATGGGTGCAGCCGCCGCGACTGCTCCTGCACCCTACTGGCCGGTGCCGGCCCCGCGGGCGCGCAGGGCGCGGTGACTGCGCCGCACCACCGGCACCGGAAGGTCAGTGGGAAATCCGCTTCGCGGGCGCGGCCTCGGCCAGTCTGCCGTAGAAGCCTTCACTGCCTACGTCCGGAAGCACGGGCGGACTCGTGGGGCCTCTACGCCCATGTACCCATGTGCCTCCCCCCACCGCCCAACGGTCGCCAAACCGACCCGGCGTGCATGCCCGCCGTGTCTGCGCCCACCGCCCCCGCTGAGGGTATCGCGGCTTTCGGTTCTTCCTCCGGCGGCGGGGACCGGTCCCGCGCCCCGGTGCCTAACCTGCGCCCGTGATCGCAGATGACTCGTACTCGTACCGTCGTGAGTACCGCTATTCGGGAGGCAGTTGGCTATGGCTCGGCCTGACCGCTCCCTTCGTGGCAGGCATCGGACTGATCGCACGGATGGCCCTGGACGACGAGGTGTCGGTCATCGTCCCCATCGCCGTCGGCGCGACGCTCGCCGCCCTGCTCCTGTTCGTGCTGCGCCTGGTCAAGGTGACGGCGACGATCAGCGACGAGACTCATCTGACGGCGCAGGGAGCGTTCCGCAGCCACGCCACGGCCTGGCCCGACGTGCAGGGCATCGAGATCGAGGTGAACCCCGGGGCGGGAGCGCAAGGAGCGCCGAGCCGGATCGTCGTGCTGTACGACGCGTCGGGCCGGCGGCGCACCCTGCCGCATCTCAACGACCGCAACACTCCCGACCTGGAGAGCGAGGTGGCGGCCCTGCGGGAGGTGTGGATGTGGCGCAGGGGTGAGGACTGGGCGCCCGTTCCCAAGGCGGCGAACAAGATCGCGCGCGTGCACAGGCATCCGACACCGCTGGTCCATATCGCGGTCAAGATGATGTTCGGCGGACTCGTGCTGGGAATCGTGATCTTCCTCATCGCACTGGCCTCGGGCGTGTACGACGGCTCCGACCCCAACGCGTTTGCGGACGTCGTGTTCCACCCCTTGGCGCTGATCATGGTGCCGCCCTTCGCGGCGTATATCGGAACCTTCGTGGTCGGTGCGATCCTCCGCCGTCGCTGAGGCCGGTGTTGTCCGACGGAGCCAGGCCCGACGGTCATTGTGGAGATCCGGCCGGACATCAACGCAAAGCGACCTTCGTGTCGCGGTCAGTTCCATCAGGTGTGAATCACCCCTCCGGGCGATGGCGGTCCGATCTATTTCGAACTACTTTCAAAGTCATGTCGACGGACAACAGCGCAGTGAACTTCTCCGAGCTGGTCAACAAGAACAAGCAGACACTCGCCAGACTCAAGGAATCGCCACGACTTCTGCTGCATCGCAGGGATGGTGAGGACTTGGTCCTCACCACGGCCGCCCGGGCCGAGCAGGATCAGACAGTGGTCTCGGCCGCCACCCGCATGCTGGTCGCGATGGCACGCCGGGAACCCAGCATGGAACTGCTGCTGGACATCCTTCCGGACGCGTTCCCCTGGGTCCGCTTCCTGCCGGAGCCCGATCTTCATGCCTTCGCTGTCGAACTCGTCGACACCATGCGGGCCGCCGACTCCGTCGGCAACAGTGCGTCCGTCGCCCAGATGATCATCGCCTGGCAGCACACGGCCGAGGTGTACTCCGACCCCGAATTGCTGGCCACCCTGAAGAGGGATCATGCTGAGGACTACGGTCCGGCGCCGGACCCGCGGGACGTCGCATGAGCGCGGGTCGCGGTGACCGCGCCGCACCACCGGCACCGGAAGGACAGTGGGAAGTCCGCTTCGCGGGCGCGGCCTCGGCGAAGGGCTGGGAGAACCTCGCCCAGCAGGCCCGCGAGAACACCTACCGAGCCTGGGTCATCCTGCGCACGGACCCCAGACCTGCAACAGAAACGCCCCGGCATCACCGGCTCAAGGGCAGCCTGGCGCACGGCACCTAACCGGGGACAGGCCTGCGAGCAGTGGCAGATCGAGGTGACCGGCGGAGGCCGGGTCTGGTATCTCCTGGACACTGTCCGCGACACCTGCTGGATCACGTTCGCCGGTACAGGGCATCCACGCGCTACGGATCGCTGACGGGATGGGGCAGGCCGGGATGATGGCCAGTCGCCAATCTCTCTGCTGCGGGAGGCACTTCACGCGTCACGGCCCTCTGGGGCGATCGGGGTACCCCCAGGAGTCCTGCCAGCGCCCTGGCGGCGACCGCGCGGCGCAGGGTGCGTCTCGTACCAGTACTCGTGCTCGTCATCGGTTCCCCTGTGCAGAAGCCCAACCCGTTTCAGCGGACCGTCGGTCAGCCGTTGGCCTCATCGCTCTCGTTCGGGACGTTCGCATCCACCACGGGTGGTGGGTCGGCGGGCACAGGTTCTGCGGACGTCAAGGGCCTTGAACCGTACGTGGTCGAGGTGGAGCGGGAAGAGCGGGAGCGTGAGCAGACAGGGCAGATGCGGTGCAGCGTGCCCTTGGTGCTCGCACCCGGATTCGGCCGAGGGGGCGCGGCCCGTGCCGGAGGGCCGACCTGCGGTTCTGGGATTCGGGGCGGGTTGAGGGGAGTTGGACAGCTCCGCTCCACTGGCAGCGCATGAAGCAAGGGGTCGCAGTCGTACGGAGTGGTACAGATCTGCCCAACTCAGAATCCCGGATCGACCTCACTTCCGTACGGCGTCGGACAGCTCGAACCACACGACCCTCCAGCCGGGGCCGGGTGCGTGGGAGTGACCGATCGCCGGGTAGCGGCCCCAGGCGTCCGCCAGCGCTTCCACGAGGTACAGGCCGCGACCGAAGTCCTGGTCCGGGGTGCAGGGCAAGGGGTCGGGGAGCCCCGGATGGTTGTCCATGACGCCGATGCGTACGGCGTCGCGGCGGGAACGGAGTCTGACGGTGACCGGGCCGTCCGAGTGCTTCACGGAGTTGGAGACCAGCTCGGAGGTCAACGGTTCTGCGCTGTCGGTGAGTTCGGGTGTTGGGCGTATCCGAGGAGTGCGGTGCGGTGCGGACGGTGTGGCGGGCGATCGAGAGCGCTCGCGGGTCGTTGGGGAGCTTGAGGTGACACTCCCAGGGCTGAGAGTCGGCATGCGGCGTCTCCGTGCCGGGTGAGCGGGGTGGTGAACGGCAGTTGGTGGCCTGTCTCCCTGCGCGGCCCACCCCTCCCAGGGGAGGAGGGTGCGGGCAGGCTCGCGCGATGCGCTTCCAACTGCATTGAGTTGACCGCACCCGGAGGGAACGGCATGCCACCGAGGACGACACCGACGGAGCGCCAGAGGCGACTGGGCAGTGAGCTGCGCAAGATGCGGACCGCCGCCGGGATGTCGGCGGACAGACAGCCGGCCTGCTCGGACTGGACCGGGCGAAGATCTCCAACATCGAGACGGGCATCCGCACCGTCAACCCGGAGCGGCTGCGCACTCTGGCCTGCAATTGCGCGTGCTCGGACCAGGCGTACGTGGAGGCGCTGGTGCAGATGTCCCGCCCCAGCGGGCGCGGCTGGTGGGAGCGTTACCGAGGGTCGCTCTCCCCGGGGCTCCTGGACATCGCAGAGTTGGAGTCGTACGCGGTACGTATGCGGACGGCCCACACGGCACACATCCCCGGCCTGTTCCAGACCAGCGACCACGCTCTTGAGCTGTTCCGGGCGGTCCTTCCGCCGTTGCCCGAGCATGAAGTCGCCCTGCGTCTGGCATATCACGTGGAGCGTCAGCAGGTGCTGGAGTGCGAGAACCCGCCCAAGTACGTCGGAGTGGTTCACGAGGCCGCACTGCGGATGCAATTCGGCGGACCCAAGGTCGCACGCGCGCAGCTCGAACACCTGCTGGCCGTCTCCGAGCGGCCGGCGGTGCGTCTGATGGTCATCCCCTTCGCCGCTGGTACGTTCCCTGGCGCCGGGCAGACGGTCAACTACCTCGAACGCCCAGGTCCTGGTCCGCCTGGCGCGCCAAGCCAAGCCGGCGGTCAACTGAGCGGAGGCGGTCTGTTGGATCCGTCGATCCGCCCGGTTCACGTCTCGCCGTGCGGTATCCGTAGAGCAGCGCAATGAGATCGTCTCATCCTGAAGTCGCTGGTCACGGGTCTGGTGTGACCGGTGGCCGCGGTACTTGTCCTGGTCGGCGGCGTGATCGGCTCCAGGTGATCGCCTGCCACGGGGTGTTCGCCGGAACCCGCCGCTGTTCGCGCGTGCTGCAAGCGCCCGAGCCGGTCCTACGCGGCAAGCGGCCTGTTGCGGGAGCTGGATCCTGTTCGGCAGCGATGAGTTTCGCGGTGGTACCAGGTCTGGATGTCAGACCGCTTCATCGCATTCGAATCGGGAGGTATCGTGCGGCTTCTTCTCACATCCGCCGGCATCAAGAACGCGAGCATCCACGACGCGTTGGTCGACCTGCTGGGCAAACCGGTTGCCGAGGCCAACGCCCTCTGCATTCCCACCGCGGCGTATGCCATGCCCGGCGGTGTCGGTTCGGCATGGCGGTTCATCAGTGGACGCTCCGTCATCTCACTGTGCGAGGTGGGCTGGAAGTCGCTGGGGGTGCTGGAGCTCACCGCGCTGCCCAGCCTCGGCGAGGACCTGTGGCTCCCCTCGGTCCGAGAGACCGACGTCCTGCTGGCAGGTGGCGGCGATGCCCTGTATCTGTGTCACTGGATGCGGCAGTCCGGGCTGGCCGACCTGCTGCCGTCGCTGCGCGAGACGGTCCATGTGGGAGCGAGCGCCGGGAGCATGGTGATGGCCCCCAGCGTCGGACTTCTCGATCTTCCCGCACCTGGACCACGAGAATCTCCCGGACAACTCCATGGCCAACGCGCAGATGTGGGCCGTCGGGATCCCGCGACCGGGGTACGCGATCGACGACGAGACCGCCATCAAGGTGACCGACGGCAGCGTCGAAGTCGTCTCCGAGGGGCACTGGAAGCTGTTCGCCCCTTGAGCTGGGGATGGTGTGCTCGCGCTGGTTGCCGGCGTGATCACGAGCGGGTAATCGTCCGGCGGGGGCGGTTTCCGGGGTTCTCGGGCGACGGGGCTGGGCATTCCGTAGGTTCCGCGGCGGGAGGGATGTGGATGACGGACGGGCTGACGTGGACGATCGAGCGGCGGATCGAGCTGGCGGATGGGGCCGAGCTGCTCCGCAAGGAACTGGCCGGGATTGAGTCGGAGGTGGCCCGGATGGAGGCCGCTGAAGTGGTGTTCGGGCAGTGGGCCGAGGCCACGGACGGCGGGCGTCGACAGTCGAGGATCTTGGAGCCGGAGCCGGAGCCGGAGCCGGAGCCGGAACGGGTGGTGGTCGGGCCGGGAGCCGGCGGGATGCGGCTGGTGCCGGACCGTGCCGAGGGCATGGGCGTGGAGGTCCTCACGCCCGAGTACCGGCGGATCGTGGAGATCGTGGCCGGCGCGGGCGGGCCGGTGATGGCCAAGGATGTCGCGATCGCCCTGGGCCGCGAGACGACGCCGGGCAAGGTCGAGCCGGTCCGTGGTCAGTTGCGTAAGTTGTCCGACCGGGGCTGGCTGGCGAGGACCGGGGCAGGCCGCTACCTGCCGCGCTGATCGATCGGGGCGGCGGCAGACCGGCCGGTTGTGGGCGTAACGCGAGGGCCCGCAGCGGGAGTTGGAGTGTGTGTGAAGACATCCCGCCCCGCCGAGGGCTCGCGTGACGCTGTCTATCAGGTTCGGCTTCCGGTGTCGAAGTCGACTATCACTCTCGTCGCCGTGGACCCGGGTAACCAGGCGGTCATCGTGCTCGCCGTGCTCCGCCATGACCAGCGCCTGGCCGACATGGCCGGCGGCAACAACGTCTCCGCTTCCACCGTGCGTCGCTGGCTGCAGGAGGTCGTCGAACTGCTCGCCGCCCGGGCTCCGCGCCTGGACCGGGCGCTGAAGAAGATCGTCAGGATCGGCGGTGTCGTGGTGCTGCTGGACGGCACTCTCGTCCGCACCCGCCGCCGCACCGGGACGGACAACCGGAAGAACTACAGCGGCAAACACAAGGCCCATGGCCTGCTGTTTCTCGCCCTGACCGATGACAAGGGCAACCTGATCTGGATCTCGGCGGCCAGCCCGGCCGCTCCAGCGAGACCACCACCGCCCGCCACAACAAGATCACCGGACACCTGCGGAAGGCCGGGCTCGCAGCCCTGGCCGACCTCGGCTTCGTCGGCATCGATGACCTCCCCGACGACGTCCCGGTGATCATCACCGGCCGCAAGGCCGCCCGCAGCCACCGCCTCACCAAGGCGGAGAAGGACGCGAACCGGCTACTCAGCCGCGAACGCGCTGCGGTCGAGCACGGCTTCGCGAACCTCAAGACCTGGCGCGTACTGACCAAGCTCCGGATGAACGCCCGCCACGCGACCACGCTCCTGCGGGCTCTGCTCGTCCTGGCGAACGCTGAAATCCGGCGGTGACAGACGATCACCCGCCCACGATCACGCCGCCGGCCAGCCCGATACCCCCCCTCAGCGACCCACACCAGGGATCTGACCTGCAACTTCAGGATGAAACGATCTCAATGAGCGGGTGGGGGACGGGCACGGCACCCAGTTCGCTGGGACCCCTCCCGAACCCCCTTGCCTACTCTCCGCCCATGACTGCTCCACGCAGATGGGTCTTCACGGTGGCCGCCGCGCTGATGACGGCAGGCTGTTCCAGTTCCACGGACGCCGCGCCACCGGCTTCGGCCCCGGCCTCGGCCGCGCCCAGCGCAGCGACCGCGCGGCCGAGTGCCACCGAAATCTCGGCCTTCTGCCTTAATCTGTCGACCTTCCAGGTCGGCGTCATCGCCTACAGCGCCGAAGTGGGTGCGGCGATCGAAGGGCAGCCGCTGGACTTCAAGGAGCTGCGGAGGAAGGCCGCCTTGATCGCCGACACCGGTGAACCGATGCGGGCGAGCGCGCCGTCGGACATCGCCGAAGAGTTCCGTACGGTGCTCAAGGCGATCGATACCTCGGCGAGCAATCTGAGATCGGGGGCCAAGGCGCGTGATGTCGTGGACCCTGTGTACGGCGAGCGCAACCGTCCCGCCTTCGACGCGGTGAACGACTACGACTGCGGTGCCGCGGACGGGTGACCAGCACATGATCCGGGCCGGAGGGGCGCACATGGCGGGCGCAGGGGGCGCACGTGAACTGTGTTGAAGCGCTTCCGGCGGGCCATTGTGACGCTGCCGCATCACAGCTACCCTTCAACTCCCTTTCCTCGATCGTCTTCTTTCAACTTGGCTCGCAACAGGTCGAGTTGGCCCCCATCCGGGGTCGACTCATGGCGTGGGTCCGTCACGTTGAACATGAGGGGAGTTCCGCATGACCACACCTCTCGACGGCCCCAGATTCCCGAACGACCAGGCCATTGAGTTCGTACGGGAGTTCCGGGTCACCGTGGCCCCCGAGTACGAGAACCGGGCGAAGCTTCAGACCAGTCCGCCGCTGTTCCTGCTGCGCGTGCCGCAGGCGTCGTACCGGAGCGGCGTGGACCGTGTCGTCGCCGCCCTGACCGGGGCGCTGCGGCAGCGGGTGCCGTTCGCTCATCTGCCGGCCGGAACCAGGGCGGAAGCCGACTCCAGGCTGCTCTCCGTCGGCGCCGGGACGCAGCTGTACCGCAGTGCTCCGCAGCACATGACTCCCGACCGCTTCCCGCACTTCCACGTCATGTGCGACCTGGTCGAGTACATCAGGTCGCACCCGCAGGAGTGGGCGACGAACGCGAACCAGGAAGCGGAGCTGCGAACCCACGTCAGTGAGCGACGGGCCCATCGGGGCGGTCTGTTGGCCTTCACCAGGATGGACGGACCGGCACTCGACGGGCTCGCCGGGTTCCTGGCCAACCTGAGCTGGCTGTCGTTCGTTCAGCTGCTCCCGCGGTGGCTGTGGGCCCGTCGTGCCTCCCGCAAGGTGATGCGGGGCTGGCTCGGCGCGCAGCAGGTGGCCCAGGGCAGCAACAACCTCTTCCGGCTGATGGACCGCGTGGCCGCAGAGCGATCCGTGCAGCTCATGGACGACGCATCGCACGAGGAGGCGCTCCAGGAGTTCGACTGGCTCATCCTGCGGGCCCTGCTGGAAGACCTGCGCAGACCGGCGATCGGGCGGATCCTGCCCGGTCGGCGTCGCAGAACCAGCCGCCCGGTCCTGTTCGTGGAGCTGCCTCCGGCAGGAGAGCCGGGTGCCCGTGCCGCCGAGCGTTTCCTGCGCTCCCTGCGCCGGGCCCAGGCCACCTCCCGGTCGCCGGGCCCGCTCGTCGTCGCCGTGGGCGTGCCCTCGGACGCCCTGCTGCGGGAGCTGGGTGATCCGGTCGAGAGCACGTTCCCGGAAGCGAGCGTGCGCCTCGCCGACAACGGCTCCGCCGACGAACCCGCCGTCCTGGTCCCCATCTCCGAAGGCGCCCTGGCGGCGCGCGGCGTGCCGGTCCTTCCCGTCGAGCCGAGAACGTTCAGGTTCAGCCGACACGTCCCGGCCTCGATCGTGAGCGGCGTGACCACGCTCGCCCTGCTCACAGCGGGACTCGTGCTCCCCGGCGTGATCCCCGCGGCCCGCGACTGCCTCGGCGGCACCAGTTCCGTGGCGGAGTCCGCCCCCACGGAGCCGATACCGGTGGAGGCCGCCGCCTGGTACGGGGCGGCCGTGAAGACCATCGACGAACAGAACGCGCGTGTCGCGCAGTACGCCGCCCGGGGCCGCGCCGTGCGGACCGTCGTCGCCTTCGTGTCCGACCCGCCGAAAAACGATGACGAGACGCGTTTCGACGGGACGATCCCGGAGCTGCGCGGCATTGCGATGTGGCAGGAGCGGCTGAACCGGGAGGCTGCCGCCGACAACTCGCTGATACCCCTGCGCGTGGACGTACGCGAGGCCGGAGTGGCCTTCCGCGACGCCGAGAGCGAGGCGAAGAAGCTCGTCGCGGAGATAACGGACGAGGAGAGCGTCCCGGCAGCCGACCGAGTCGTCGGCGTACTGGGCTTCGCACAGAGCCGGAAGGAGACCCAGGCCGCCCTCCGAGTCCTCGGCGAGGCGGGCATCCCCTCGATCGGCACCACCGCCACCGCCGACGAGATGCTCTCCGGCCCGGCCACCCGGACCTACTGGCCGTCCACACCGTTCAACTCGCGCGAGGCCACGATCGAGGCGGGCTTCGCGCACACGGAGAACATCGTGGCCGAGCCCGGCTCGGAGGACCGCTGCACCCCGGCCGGGCACGCGATCGTGATCGAAAGCTCCGCGGACCTGTACAGCCACAGCCTCGCCGGCCGGTTCGTCAGCGAGTTCGACGGCACGCACCAGGTGTTCGACTTCCACCAGGACGGCGACTTCGGCCCCGCGCCACTGCGCGGTGCGGTCAGCCAGCCCGACGCCGATCTGCTGGCACGGGCGCTGTGCGACGCGCTGGAGGACAAACCGGACTCGGTGGTGTACTGGTCGGCGCGGGCCAAGGACTTCACCGCGCTCATCAACTCCATGGACACCGCCGGGACGTGCACCGCGCGTGACGTGACGGTGCTCGGCGGCAACGAGCTGACCAACGTGGCGCAGACGGGCGCCTTCGCCAACAAGGACTGGCTGCGCCTGTACTACTCCGCGCACCGGCTGCCCGCCGACGATCCGGACGCGAGCGACAGGACCCGGCAGTTCGTGGCCGAGTACGACGCCTATGTGAGGGACACCACCGAAGGCACGGATCCCTGGCGCCAGGACGGCCACTCCGCGGTCTCCTACGACGCCTTCCACGTCCTGTCGCAGGCCGTGCGCCAGGCCGGGCTGCGCGACCCGGACATCGACCGCGAGTCCGTGCTGCTGGTCCTCGGCACCGGCATCGCCTTCAACGGAGCCACCGGATACGTCTCCTACGACGGTGCCAACGCCCCACCCCACGACAAGACCCTCGTCCTGCTGCGCCAGTCGGGGAACCATCCGGAGGCCGTCCTCGCCTGCGGCGCCTACCGCCAGGGCCAGTCGAGTGAGGCACAAGGGCCGCCCTGCGCGGGCTGAGCATCTGCCACTCAGGGTGGGTACCTCCCGTGCGTACCCACCCTGAACGAAGCCCGCCGCGTCAGTAGTTGGCGGCAGCCTTCCTGTCCGCCGCGCTGTACGCCGCGCTCGCCTCACGGACCGTGTTCGCGATGGCGTTCAGGGCCTGGTGGATCTCCATGGCCTTGATGTCCCTTCTGGAGGGCTTCCAGGTCCGTGTCCAGCTTCTTGGCCTGCGCGGTGATGTCCCCTGCGGCCCTCTCCAGTTCCGCGTAAGTGACCAGCATCGTGCCGTTGTCTACTGCCATGGATTGTTCAACTTCCCTTCCACGTCGGGTGCGTTGGGGGAAAGGAGAGACGCTGGTCGCGCGTTACATGCCGGAGAAGGCCGACGTCTTGCCCGCCGCCGGGGCGCCGCCGGCCGAGCCGGAGCCGCCCGCGTCGATGCCCGCCAGGGCCTGGTAGATCTCTTCGGCGGTGCTGCCGGCGATGCGGCGGTTGTCGTTGACCGCGTTCTGGAAGCGGACGAGCAGGTTGCCGATGTGGGCCATGCGCTCGTTGATCTCGGTCTGCTTGCGGTCGAAGGACACGGCACCCTGGCCTTGCCACTTGCCCTCGACGCCGTCGATCACGGCGTGGAGCTGCTGCAACTGCTGCTTCACCGACCCGAAGCGTTCGTTGAGTTCCTGCTCGAACTGCCGCAGTACGTCGTCAGTGACCTTCTGGGTTCCCGCCATCTGCCCGCCGCACGCCCTCGCCCGACGTCACAGCCGAGCAGTTGCGGGCCCGCAACTGGTGGAGCGGCACCCTTCATGCAGCGCATCAAGGAACTGGGCGCCCAGGGCGTCGTGT
Organism: Streptomyces sp. UG1; assembly: GCF_049974585.1. Lineage (NCBI taxonomy): Bacteria > Bacillati > Actinomycetota > Actinomycetes > Kitasatosporales > Streptomycetaceae > Streptomyces > Streptomyces sp. UG1. The sequence goes on from NZ_JBNGGG010000001.1 coordinate 317,711, forward strand.
GCCGGCCGGGCGAGGAATCTTCGTCTCGCGCAGGCGGGGGAACCTGCTGGTGCAGACGGGCCTCATGGGAGGGGAGGGCCAGCCACGCGCGGCTCGCCCGGGAGGGGTCCCGGGAACTGCTCTGTAGCGTGCGGGGGTGAGCAATACCCGAGAAGACGTCAAAGCGTTGATCTGGGTGATCGGCGGTATCGCCGCCCTCGTCACGATCGGTCTGACCATCACCCTCGCCATCGGTGGCATCAGTTGGCTGACCGCTCCATTCCGCGGCGAAGTCGACAAGCGAGACCGCACCGACGGTTCAGGTGAGTTCCGGATCGCCACGTACGAGGAGTTCTTCGGACTCTGTTCCACGGTGCAGTCCAAAGAAGGAACCATCAAGGCCCTGGAAGAGGAGGACAAGACGGCCTCCGAGTCGAGGCGGGCTCAGATCAGAACCTCCCTCACCGCCTTGAAGTCGTCCCGGATCGAAGCGGTCAACGAATACAACGCCAAAGCCGCACAAGAGCACCGGAGCGCCTTCAAGGACAAGGACCTGCCGCCGCGGCTGGACGTGAACGACATGAGTACCACGTGTGCGCCGTGACGAAGAGGAGAAGGAGAGAAAGGGAGAAGGCCATGAAGCGCGTCAAACGCACCGCACTGGCCGTCGCCGCCGTTCTGTCGGTCGGCTTCAGCGCCGCCGCCTGCGAGGACGACTCCACACAGGCGAAGGAGACGGAGGCGAAGCAGAAGGGCTACGACAGACTCGTGGCGAACCAGCCGATCGAGGTCCCCGAGTACTCCACGACGCGCGAGACCATCAACAGGTGGATCAAGACCTGGGGGAAGGCAAGCTCGAAGGGCAAGCTCAGCTACGTCTACCTTCAGAACGCCAAGGGGGAGTACGGCTACTTCGTTCTGAAGGGCCTCCCCGTCTCGTACTGTGCGCTGGGTACGCCACCGTCGAAGACGGAGTCGAACAACAGCGGCGGTCTGGTCAACGTCCCCCTCCCGGAAATGGACGGCACCTACAGCGACGGGTCCGGGACCTGCAACACCTACTACGGCTTCGACGCCACCACGGGTGCCTACATGGAGTTCACCCTCGGCATGAACCAGAGCTTCTTCCTCTTCGACCAGCCCTCGACGCTGCCGGAGTTCAGCTCCGCGTCCCAGATGGGGCCCAGCTCGATCGAGGACGTGGCCCCCTGAGCGGCCGAGGCGCGGAAGATCCGGCGAACCTGCACACCGTTCACCGAGTGGTCATACGAGACCTGAGCGGCCGTCACGTTCCGAGGAGTGCCGAGGAATTTGGCGGGGATTTGCCCGCTGTGGAAACCGGGGCGCAACACCGTGCGCGGAGCGAGATGGCGGGCTGTGTGAGGGTGTCGGCGCATCTCTTGACCAGATCATCACGCAGGTGAAGCCGGTCCACTCGATTCGGCCCGGTGCTCCCGCCTCCCAGTGGTCCGCTCACCTGCGGCGTGCTTGGATCACGTGCTCGGTGGTGTCGCCGAGAAACGGTTCCCTGTCCTGGGAAGCGGGCGGACACCACCCCTGATCAAGAGCTCACTCGAAGGGAACCGCTCCCCATGAACCTCAGCCCCCAGGTGAACACGGCCGAACTGTCGGACGCCGCCCTGGACAACGTCTCCGGCGGTATGGCCGCCAGCGGCTCCGGCGCCCTCTCGGGCAGCCTCTCCGGCGGTCTCGCCGGTCACCTCCACGCCGAGACCCCGCTCGGCGCTGTCTGCGCCGACGTGGTCGCCGCAGCCTCGGCGGAGGGTGTCACGGCGGGCGTGAACGTCAGCGCCATAGCCGGCTGACGACACAGGCCCTCCATGGCCCGGCGGGCGGACCGCAGGAATGCATCCGTGTGTTTTCTGTATTTCTGCGGTCCGCCCCAGGCAGCCACATGCCCGGTGACTGACCCGGTCACCCGGCCCCGACCGTCACCCGAACCCCCACCCCAACCCCCCACCCCGCCATAACCCCCGCCCCCGCCTCCAGCACATGCCGCGACCGCAGCCGAGGCAACCCCAACCGACCCGGCGCCATGGTCCGTACGGCGACGACACGCAACCCCCGGTCGAGGTAGGCGACATCGATCGGCATGCGCATGCGGAACGTGTGCACGCTGCTCGCCGGAGTCAGCAGCATCGCCCCGTCGATGGCGTCACGCCCGAGGAGCCCCTTCGTGCGGGTCCGGTACGACGAGGCGATCTCCAGGGGGACCGACACGTCGCCCCGTTCGCCGTGAACGATCAGCGTCCCGTGCCCGTCACGCCACCGCCGCCCCATCCCGGCCCCTCCCGCCGCTCCCGGATTCTCGGTTGTCCGGCCAGTGTTACCCGGGTAGGAAAGGTCTCATGACTGGACTCGGCGCAGTGTTCCGTCCCCAACTCGCACCCGAACGACTCCGCACCGTCGCCCGGCTCGCCGACGACGCGGGCCTCGAAGAGCTGTGGCTCTGGGAGGACTGCTTCCGGGAGGGCGGGATCTCCACCGCGGCGGCCGCCCTCGCCTGGACCGAGCGGATCAAGGTCGGCGTGGGGCTGCTGCCCGTACCGTTGCGGAACGTCGCGATCACCGCCATGGAGGCCGCCACCCTGCACCGGATGTTCCCGGGACGGCCGATCCTCGCCGTCGGACACGGTGTGCAGGACTGGATGGGGCAGGTCGGGGCCCGGGTCGATTCCCCGGTGACCCTGCTGCGGGAGCATCTCGACGCCCTGCGCGCCCTGTTGCGCGGCGAACTGGTGACCGTCGAGGGGCGGTACGTCAAGCTCGACGACGTCGCCCTGGACTGGCCGCCCGCGGAGCCCGTGCCCGTCATCGCCGGCGCCACCGGGCCCCGCTCGCTGCGGCTGGCCGGTGCCGCCGCCGACGGGACGCTGCTCACGGCCGGGACTCCGCCCGAGGGCGTACGCAGGGCGCGGCAGCTCATCGACGAGGGGCGGGAGTCGGCGGGGCGGACCGGTACCGAGCCGCACGAGGTCGTCGTCTACCTGCTCACCGCCACCGGGGCCGACGGGCCCGCCCGGCTCAGGGCCGAACTGGCGGCCGAGGGGCTCGCCTCCGTGCCCGATCTCGGCGTCGCCGGGGACGCGGGGGCGGTGGCGAAGGCCGTACAGCGGCTCGCGGACGCCGGCGCGGACACCGTGGTGCTCCAGCCGACGGGGGACGAGCCCGACCCGGAGGGCTTCGTGCGGTTCGTGGCGGAGGAGGTGCGGCCGTTGGTGCCGTAGCGCTCCGCTGGGGGTGCCGCGATGGGCCGTCGATCGTGTGCGGCGCCGTCGTGGCTTGTCGCGCCCACGCGGCGGAGCCGCAAATCGACACAGCCCCGCGCCCCTTCAGGGCGCCGCCGAACCGCAGTGGATCGGCGCGGGGCGTTGTCAGTGGCTGCTGCCACACTCCTGGGCATGAGCGATGACCCGGACCCCGACAGCATCGACCACGACCTGGACGTACGGCTCCGCGAGGTGCTCGACGCCGACCTGGAGGCCTTCCTCGCCCACGAGCACGACCCGGAGGCCCTGCGGCGGTCGAGATTCACGCCCCGGCCGCGCGACGCCTTCATGAAGCACTGGCGGACGAGCGTGCTCGGGGACGAGACCTGTCTCGTGCGGACGGTCCTGGCGGGGGACGATGTGGCCGGCAGCGTCGTCTCCTGGTGGGACGGTGAGCGCCGCTTCCTCGGGTACTGGCTCGGGCGGCCCTACTGGGGGCGCGGCATCGGCACCAAGGCCCTTGCCCTCTTCCTCGACACGGAGCGGATCCGGCCCCTGTACGCCGACCCCTTCCACGCCAACACCGCCTCCGTACGCCTCCTCGAACACCACGGCTTCCAACGGTCCGGCACCGTCCGGCACGGCGACGACGAGCATGTGCTGCTGGTGCTGTCCGGCCCCGGTCGGCACGGCCGCTGATCTCCTGCCGTCCAACCGCCGAAAACCAGCGGCGGCCGCCGACCCCGCCCTGCGATCATGACCGCATGGCAGAGCACAGCCGTTCGTTCGAGGAACTCGTCGCCGAAGGCGCCGCCGTGCCCACCGAGGGCTGGGACTTCTCGTGGTTCGAGGGCCGGGCCACCGAGGCGCGGCCGAGCTGGGGGTACGCCGTGTCGCTGGCCGAGCGGCTGGCCGGTGCGAGCGCCGCGCTCGACCTCCAGACCGGGGGCGGGGAGGTCCTCGACTTCGCGCTCGGCCGGGCCCCGAAGGCGCCCGTGCTGACCGCCGCCACCGAGGGCTGACCGCCGCCACCGAGGGCTGGCCGCCGAACGTCGCCAAGGCCACCGCCCTGCTCGCCCCGCGCGGTGTCGCGGTCGTCGCCTCGCCCGAGGACGCCCCGCTGCCGTTCGCCGACGCGGCTTTCGACCTCGTCACGAGCCGGCATCCGGTGCGGGCGAACTGGACGGAGATCTCGCGCGTGCTGCGACCCGGCGGTGCCTATTTCGCCCAGCACGTCGGGCCGCACAGCGTCTTCGAACTCGTCGAGTACTTCCTCGGGCCCCAGCCCGACGAGGTCCGCAGCGGCCGCCATCCCGACCGGGAGCGCGCCGACGCCGAGGCCGCCGGCCTGGAGATCGCCGATCTGCGGGCGGAGAGACTCCGCATGGAGTTCCACGACATCGCCGCCGTCGTCCACTTTCTGCGCAAGGTGGTGTGGATGGTCCCCGGGTTCACGGTCGAGGCGTATCGGCCCCAACTGCGCGCTCTGCAGGAGCAGATCGAGTCCGAGGGCCCCTTCGTCGCCCACAGCACCCGCCATCTCTTCGACGCGCGCAAGCCGAGCCCTTGATCCTTGAGCAGGCCTCCCGAAGTTGTCCGGTGCGAACGGGCTCGGCCCCGTCGGAATCGCCGTCAGCGCTCCGCACCACAGGGGCAAGGGTGCAAACCGTGCATTCGTGGGCGAAGGTCCCCAGTCCCCTGCGCATCCAAGGGTGCTCACCTTCTCCACATTGTTATAGGCGCTGACTCGCTTTCCTCAGGGCTCTCACGTAAGTTCAGACCAAGGTAATTCGCGTACGCAAAGCTGCGTGGCGGCACCGCGCAGCGGAGGGGGCTGCGCGGTGCCATGTCCCGGTGACACCCCGCTGCTGGACGCGCGTCGCTTCGGTGTCGCATCCGCCCGGCCTCTTGACGTGCGAAGTCAAGGGGGCGTTCGCGGTCGGGGTCACCCGGGGGAGGGAGGTGCGGACAAGTCGCCTGGCGGGCCTCAAGTAGCGGCAAACCCTCCGGATCCATCCGTATCCCTCCCGTTTCCCCTGGGAATACGGCTCGAACCCGCCATGAATCCGCCACGAAGGCGCCCTCTCGCGGCCACCACCCCGTCGCCGAGCGATTTCGGAGAGTAGTTGTGGCACGCCGATGCGCGCAGCATCACTTACGAAGGGTTATGGTGGAAGCCCCCCCTCGGGCCGGTCCGTCTCCCCCCCACGGACCGGCCCGTTTTTTTGCCCCGACGCCTGCGGTCCCGCTCGAGGAGCCGCCCCGGGCGCCCGGCGGCCAACCCGCACCCGAACCCCCGGCCCAGGCCCCACAGGGGTACGCTTCGCCGGAGGGGACCGCCGTACGGAGGGGCTGACGAACACGTGAACCTGCGCGACAAGCTGCGCAACCTGCTGGTCAGGCTGTACGCACGCCGGGTGGAGGGCCACCTGGACCACGCTCAGGTGCCCAAGCACATCGGCGTCATCATGGACGGCAACCGGCGCTGGGCGAAGGCCGCGGGTTCCACCACCGTGCACGGTCACCGGGCGGGTGCCGAGAAGATCGAGGAGTTCCTCGGCTGGTGCACCGAGATCGACGTGGAAGTCGTCACCCTCTGGCTGCTGTCGACCGACAACTTCGACCGGCCGCAGGAAGAACTCGTCCCGCTGCTCGGCATCATCGAGGACGTCGTACGGACCCTCGCCGCCGACGGCCGCTGGCGAGTGCATCACGTCGGCACCCCGGATCTGCTGCCCGCGCCGATGCAGACCACGTTGAAGGAGGCCGAGGAATCCACGGCCCACGTCGACGGGATACTGGTCAACGTCGCCATCGGCTACGGCGGACGCCAGGAGATCGCCGACGCCGTGCGCTCCATGCTTCTCGACGCCCACGACAAGGGCACCTCGATGGAGGACCTTGCCGAGACGGTCAGCGTCGACCTGATCGGCCGCCACCTCTACACCGGTGACCAGCCCGACCCCGACCTCGTGATCCGCACCAGCGGCGAGCAGCGGCTGTCCGGATTCATGCTCTGGCAGACGGCCCACTCCGAGTACTACTTCTGCGAGGTCTTCTGGCCGGCCTTCCGTAAGGTCGACTTCCTGCGCGCCCTGCGCGACTACGCGGCCCGACACCGGCGTTACGGCGGCTGAGGACCCTTTCGGCCACCGGATCGCCGTATTTCGGCGAGGTGAAAGTCACCTTCTTCGGTACAGAAGTAACAAGGAGTTCACCGGGGCGCCGTCATATGCGCTGGCATGGCACCGCGTGTTCGAGGGCATAAGGCAAGCAGGTCGACGCCCGAACCACGGGTGTCGTATCTCAGCGGGCGGCGCCGGAGCCGTCCGCCCGGGAGGCCCTTTGCACCAGCCCGACCGTGCGGTCACGGCACGGAAGAAGCAGTGGAGGGCCGGTTTTCGGCCCGTGCCTGGTGCACAGCGAGGCCGACGACCGGTCCAGCTCCACTCCGTCGCTCCCCGACCTCATCCGAGGGGGTACGTCCTTCCGTGGTGACCAGCACAAAGCGCCACAAGCCAGACCGGCGCACCTACGTTCTCGACACCAGCGTCCTGCTGGCCGACCCGAACGCCCTGAACCGCTTCGACGAGCACGAGGTCGTGCTCCCCATCGTCGTGGTGACGGAACTGGAGGCCAAGCGGCACCATCCCGAACTCGGCTACTTCGCCCGGCAGGCACTGCGCCTGCTCGACGACTACCGGGTGAAGCATGGCCGTCTCGACGCCCCCATCCCGATCGGGGACCTCGGCGGGACCGTCCGTGTCGAGCTCAACCACTCGGACCCCAGCGTTCTGCCGACCGGCTACCGCCTGGGGGACAACGACTCCCGCATCCTCGCGGTCGCCCGCAATCTGCAGGCCGAGGGGTTCGACGTCACCGTCGTGTCGAAGGACCTGCCGCTCAGGATCAAGGCCTCGTCCGTCGGTCTCCTCGCCGAGGAGTACCGCGCCGAGCTCGCCATCACCGATTCCTCCGGCTGGACCGGAATGTCCGAACTGACCCTGCCGGGCGAACAGGTGGACATCCTCTTCGAGGAGGGGCATGTCTTCGTCCCCGAAGCGGCCGACATGCCGGTGCACACCGGGCTGACCATCCACTCCGAGCGCGGCAAGGCGCTGGGCCGGGTCACACCCGAGGGCAACATCCGTGTGGTGCGCGGCGATCGGGAGGCCTTCGGCATCAAGGGCCGCAGTGCCGAGCAGCGGATCGCGCTCGACCTGCTGCTCGACCCGGACGTCGGGATCGTGTCGATGGGCGGCCGGGCCGGCACCGGCAAGTCGGCGCTGGCGCTGTGCGCGGGTCTGGAGGCGGTCCTCGAGCGCCGTCAGCACCAGAAGGTGATGGTCTTCAGGCCGCTGTACGCGGTGGGCGGGCAGGAGCTGGGCTATCTGCCGGGCACCGAGGCCGAGAAGATGAGCCCCTGGGCGCAGGCGGTCTTCGACACCCTCTCCGCGGTCACCAGCCGAGAGGTCATCGAAGAGGTCACCGCGCGCGGCATGCTGGAGGTGCTTCCCCTCACGCACATCCGCGGACGCTCGCTGCACGACGCGTTCGTGATCGTGGACGAGGCGCAGTCGCTGGAACGGAATGTGCTTCTTACCGTTCTGTCCCGAATCGGTGCCAATTCGCGGGTGGTTCTCACCCACGACGTGGCCCAGCGGGACAATCTGCGGGTCGGGCGCTACGACGGTGTCGTCGCCGTCGTGGAGAAGCTGAAGGGTCATCCCCTCTTCGCCCACGTCACCCTGACGCGGTCCGAGAGGTCCCAGATCGCCGCCCTTGTGACCGAAATGCTGGAGGACGGGCAGATCTGACCCAAGTGCACAACTTGCGGTAGCTACTCGTCGGTTGGCGCCGTTCGGAAGGCGGGAGAGCCTATCCGGGCGGCGCCTCGGCGTGTGCGGCTTTCCGCAAAACCCCAGGGACAAACGAGGTGTGAGCTTTCACACGCAACACAGAATTGCCTTGCGGCGTCCGCGTGCGGCAGAGTCTCACTCCTGTCAGGCCCCGCATACGACACACCTGTACCCCCAGCGGTACGGACCCACAGCGACACCACCACCAACTGCATAGTGACGTCGTATGCCGCCCGAGTCAGTACGCGGCGCTCCCTCGCGGGAGTTGCCCACCGGGTCCGTGCCTCCCGTGACCCCGCAGTTGGGAGGCCAGTGCCAGGGGCAAGATTGCGTCCGCCAGGGTCACCGAAGCGGGCGATGCTGGAAGGAAACCGTGTGAGTCCGATTTCGGTCAGGGGATTCGCAGTGGCCTCGGCCACCGCGGTCACCGCTGTCGGAAGCGTCGTCGGCGTTGCCTCGGGCAGCACCGCGCAGAACAACGACGCCGAGGCGACGGCAGCCGATTCGACGCTCCTCGCGGACATACCCGCGGGCCAGCAGGCCCAGGTGCAGACCGAGTCCGTGTCGGCGCAGGCCGATGTCCAGGCCATCGCCGCGGACGTGAGCGCCAAGAAGGACGCCGAGGAGGCGGCCCGCAAGGCTGCCGCCCAGAGCGCGATCGAGAAGAAGGCAGCCGCCGAGAAGGCGGCCAAGGAAGCCAAGGAGCGCGAAGAGGCCGAGGCGAAGGCGTCCCGGTCCTCCGCCGCCGACTTCCCCGTCCAGAGCTCGTACACCGTCGCGCAGATCCAGGCGATGGCGCGGTCCATGGTGCCGAGCGACCAGTGGCAGTGCTTCAGCAACATCGTGGACCACGAGTCGAGCTGGAACTACCGGGCGGTCAACCCCTCCTCCGGCGCCTACGGCCTCTTCCAGGCCCTGCCCGGTTCCAAGATGTCGTCCGTCGGCTCGGACTGGCAGACGAACCCGGCCACCCAGATCAAGTGGGGCCTGAACTACATGAACGAGCGCTACGACAGCCCCTGCGGCGCCTGGAGCTTCTGGCAGGCCAACCGCTGGTACTGATCATCGGTACCGAGCCCGCGCTCAACCCCGCAGAGCCCCTCACCGTCCTTCGGTGAGGGGCTTTCGCTCTTGTGCGGACCGTGCCATGTACGGTCGGAATCCACGACTCCAGGGGGAGTGGTGGGGAGAGACGGGGGAAGAGGACGGATCATGTCGCGAATGCCAGGGTGGCTCGGCCGGCTCGGTGCCGGGCTGACCGAGATGAGCGAGCGGTTGGACGAGCGCCGCGCCGCGGTGGAACGGGAGAGCGCCGAACTCCAGCCGGCCCGGCAGTCCGCCGCCGCTGAACCGGCCCCCGGCGACGCCCCACCGCCCTCCGGCCACGTCCCGGCGCCCCCCGACTACGCGCCCAGCGCTCCGCCGCCCCGACCCGACCCCGCACAGGTCGTGCCGTGGGGCGTACGGGTCGCGGCCGAGGCGGGCTGGCGGCTGCTGGTGCTGGCCGGCACCGTCTGGGTGCTGATGCGGGTCATCAGTGCCGTCCAACTCGTGGTGCTGGCCTTCGTCATCGCCCTGCTCCTGACCGCGCTGATGCAGCCCTCGGTGGCCTGGCTGACCCGGCGCGGAGTGCCGCGCGGGCCCGCCACCGCGCTGACCGCGATCCTCGGGTTCGTCGTCATCGGGCTGATGGGCTGGTTCGTGACCTGGCAGGTCATGGAGAACATCGACAACCTCTCCGACCAGGTCCAGGACGGCATCGACGAGCTGCGCAACTGGCTGCTCAACAGCCCCTTCCACGTCACCGACAAGCAGATCAACGACATCGCCGAGAACCTCCGCAACGCGATCGGCGCCAACACCGACGAGATCACCTCGGCCGGCCTCGAAGGCGTGACGGTCGTCGTCGAAGCCCTCACCGGCATTCTGCTGGCCGCCTTCTCCACCCTCTTCCTGCTCTACGACGGCAAGCGCATCTGGCAGTGGACGCTGAAGCTGGTGCCCGCAGCGGCCCGGCCGGGCGTCGCGGGCGCCGGCCCGCGCGCGTGGGCGACGCTCACGGCGTACGTACGCGGCACCGTCCTCGTCGCCCTGATCGACGCCGTCTTCATCGGCATCGGCATCTACTTCCTCGATGTGCCGATGGCCGTGCCGCTGGCCGTCTTCATCTTCCTGTTCTCCTTCATCCCGCTCGTCGGCGCGGTGGCCTCCGGCGCCCTGGCCGTGGTCGTGGCGCTGGTGACCCAGGGCGTCTTCACCGCGGTCATGACCCTCGCCGTCGTCCTGGCCGTCCAGCAGATCGAGGGCCACGTCCTGCAGCCGTTCATCCTCGGCCGCGCGGTCCGCGTCCATCCGCTGGCGGTCGTGCTGTCGGTGGCGGCCGGGGGCATGGTGGCGGGGATCGGCGGCGCGGTGGTCGCCGTACCGCTGGTGGCGGTGTCGAACACGATCGTGGGGTATCTGCGGGCGTATGCGCAGGAGTCGGCACCGCGGCTCCCGGCAACGCAGGAGACCCCGCCCACCGAGGGTGAGCGGGGTCCACAGGGCGAGGGCGACTACTCGACGTCGGCCAGCACTGCCTCGGCCTCCAAGGCGGAGCCGACGGCCTGAACCACGGACGCGATCTTGAACGCCTCCTGAACGACCTCGCGGTCCACGCCCGCCTTGCGCAGCACCTGCTCGTGCGAGTCCAGGCACATGCCGCAGCCGTTGATGGCGGACACCGCGAACGACCACAGCTCGAAGTCGACCTTGTCGACACCGGGGTTGCCGATGACGTTCATCCGGAGCCCCGCGCGCAGGTTGCCGTACTCGTGGTCGGACAGCAGGTGCCGGGTCCGGTAGAAGACGTTGTTCATCGCCATCACCGCGGCCGCGGACTTCGCCGCCCGGTACGCCTCCGGCGACAGGTTCGCCTTCGCCTCCGGTGCCAGCTCGCGCAGCACGATCGGGGAGCGGGAGGCGATCGCCGTGGCGAGCACCGTGCCCCAGAGCTGCTGGGCCGGGAGATCCGAGTTGCCGATGACCGAGCCCAGGTTGAGCTTCAGGTCCTTGGCGTAGTCCGGTATGCGGGACTTCAGGGAGTCGAGGGACATGGCACTCACTCTCCGGCGAGGAGCTTGACCGGGTCCAGGGTCTCGTCGCCCTTGCTCCAGTTGCACGGGCACAGCTCGTCGGTCTGCAGGGCGTCCAGGACCCGCAGGACCTCCTTGGGGTTACGGCCGACGGAGCCGGCGGTCACCATGGAGAACTGGATCTCGTTGTTCTGGTCGACGATGAACACGGCACGCTTGGCGAAGCCGTCCTCGCCCTCGATGCCGAGGTCGCGCATCAGCTCGTGCTTGGAGTCGGCCATCATCGGGAACGGCAGGTCGCGCAGGTCGTCGTGGTCCTTGCGCCAGGCGTGGTGGACGAACTCCGAGTCACCGGAGAAGCCGAGGACCTGGGCGTCGCGGTCGGCGAACTCCTCGTTCAGCTTGCCGAAGGCCGCGATCTCGGTCGGGCAGACGAAGGTGAAGTCCTTCGGCCAGGCGAAGACGATCTTCCACTTGCCCTCGTAGGTCTTGTGGTCGATCGTCTCGAACTCCCTGCCCTTCTCCAGCGAGACGCAGGCGGTCAGTTCGAACTCGGGGAACTTGTCACCGACAGTGAGCACACGCTCTCCTTGCAGCGAGGAGACACCCGTTCGGTACAGGTGTCTCCCATGGGGTTGGACCTTACCGATCCTGGCACAAGCTGCATTGATATGGGAAATAGCTATGCTCGGTCAGGTTGATCGGAGGAGCCTATCGATGACCGTCGGTAAGAGGAGACAGCCCAGCCTCGCCCAGTTGCGGGCCTTCGCCGCCGTCGCCGAGCATCTGCACTTCCGGGACGCGGCCGCCGCGATCGGCATGAGCCAGCCCGCGCTCTCGGGTGCCGTGTCCGCGCTGGAGGAGACCCTCGGCATCACGCTGCTGGAGCGCACGACCCGCAAGGTGCTGCTCTCCCCGGCCGGCGAGCGGCTGGCCGTACGGGCGAAGGCGGTGCTGGTCGAGGTCGGCGCGCTGATGGAGGAGGCGGAGGCGGTCCGGGCGCCGTTCACCGGCGCGCTGCGCCTCGGGGTCATCCCGACGGTGGCGCCGTATCTGCTGCCGACGGTGCTGCGGCTGGTCCACGACCGGTATCCGCACCTCGACCTCCAGGTCCACGAGGAGCAGACCGCGAGCCTGGTCGACGGGCTCACCACGGGCCGCCTCGACCTGCTTCTCCTCGCCGTGCCGCTCGGTGTGCCCGGTGTGGCCGAACTGCCGCTGTTCGACGAGGACTTCGTGCTGGTCGCGCCCCTGGACCACCCGCTCGGCGGCCGCGAGGGCATTGCGCGCGAGGCGCTCAAGGAGCTGAACCTGCTACTGCTCGACGAGGGGCACTGCCTGCGCGACCAGGCCCTCGACATCTGCCGCGAGGCGGGGAGAGCGGACGCCCCGGTCACGACCACGGCCGCTGGACTGTCCACCCTGGTGCAGCTCGTCGCCGGCGGCCTCGGCGTCACCCTGCTGCCGCGCACCGCCGTCAAGGTCGAGACCAGCCGCAGCAACCAGTTGCTGACCGGCTGCTTCGCCGACCCGGCCCCGACCCGCCGCATCGCCCTCGCGATGCGCACGGGCGCCGCCCGCAGCGCGGAGTACCAGGAACTGGCGGCCGCACTGCGGGCGGCGCTGAGCCCGCTGCCCGTACGGGTGCTGGAGGCGGACGCCCCCTAGGTGACGCTCACTCCGTGCGCAGCCCGTCCGGCCGCATCAGCCGCAGCAGCGGGGGCAGGCTGAGCAGGGTCACGGCGAGGACGACGCCCGCGCCGACGCCCGTCATCGACAGCACGCTCGTCCAGTCCACGACGATCGGGGTGGCCGTCATCTTCAGCAGGATCGCGCCCAGGGTCAGCCCCACCACCGTGGACAGCAGCAGGCCCAGGGCGATCGGGATGGCCGTCTGCCACAGCACCGACAGGCTCAGCGTGCGGCGCCGGGTCCCGAAGGCGACCAGCGAGGACAGCAGCTTCTTGCGGTCGCGGAGCTGCTCGAGCTGGGAGACCAGCAGGCTCGCGCCGATCAGCGCCATCACGGCGACGGCGCCGACGAACAGGCCGGTGCGGATGGTGTCGTAGCGGTCGGTCGTCCGGGTGGAGGCCCAGGTCATGGGCGACGACAGCGGGTCCACGGCCGCCGCCGTGTTCCGTACCCGCTCCATCACGTCGGACACGGAGCCGTCGATCTTGAGGTACACCTGCCCCCTCAGCGCCGGCGCGACGGACGCGGGCAGCGCCTTCGGGGTGAGCAGGAAGCCGCCTCGCTCGCGGCCCATCTGGTCCAGCCGCGTCTCGGCCGGCTTCAGGTCCTTCGGCACGGTCCAGGCGGCCTCCTGGCGCCGCGGGCCGCCTTCGTACGACGGGTCGAGGTACACGGTCCGGCCCGGCTCCGTCACCAGCGTCCGGGTGTCGTCGTCCTCGGCGTTCGACACGTAGAAGGCGTCACCGTCCCGGCACGAGGGGAGCTTGGCCACCTCGCGCAGCGACGCGCAGTCGCCGACGGTCATCTCGGCGCCCACGTCCGGATCCATGCGCCGCTCGCCCAGGTAGCCCTCGGCGTACGCGTGGACCTGCCGGACGCCCTCGGTGTCCCGGAACTTCTCGGCCGCCGGGCCGAGTGAGGCGCCACGGGACATGGTGACCTGCATCTGCGCCCGCTGGGTGTCGTACCCGGTGTCCTCGATGTAGCCGCTCTCCACCCCGGCGAACAGCATCTGCAGCGCGATCGCCCCGGCGACCGCCACCGCGACGCCGTTGACCATGCGGGCCGCCGTGCCGCTGCTCAACTGGAGCCTGCGCACGGCCAGTTGCCAGGCGACACCGCCCGAGCCGAGCCGGGCGACGACCGCCTCGACGATCCAGGGCAGCAGCGTGGTCACGCCGATGAGCAGCAGGAGCACACCGCCGATGACCAGGTACTCGTTGAAGGTGCCGCCGTCGCGGCCCTGGCCGATCATCGGCCACAGCATCGCCAGGCCGCCCAGCGGCAGCAGCAGCCGCCACCACAGCTTGCGCCGCGAGGGCTTTGCCGTGCGCACCACGCCGAGCGGCTCGATGACCACCCCGCGCATCGCGAACATCGTGACCAGCACGGCCGCCGCCGGCACCGCGAGGCCGACGAGCACGGCCAGCATGGGGGAGGGGTTGAGATAGCTCGGGAAGACGCTGACGTCGAACACCTCGACCGAGCCCGCGATCTCCCGCCCGACCATGAAGAAGACCGCGCCGAAGACCAGTCCGAGCGCGGCGCCCGCCAGCGCCTCGCCGGCCGCGACCCGCCGGGTCATCCGGCTGTCGGAGCCGACCAGCCGCAGCGCCGCGAGCCGTCGGTCGCGCCGCTCGCCGCCGAAGCGCACGGCCGCGGCGATGAACACGGCGACCGGCAGCAGCAGCACCACGAAGACGACGACGACCATGAGGATCAGCACCGGGTCGGTCCGTGTCTCGACCGGGTTCGTGTCCCCGAACCGGTCGATACGGGCCACCCGGGAGCCGTCGATGTGCGGCGCGAGGCCCTCGCCGCCCCGGAAGAAGGCGAGTTCGTGCGAGCCGATCAGCCCGCTCTCCCCGATGGTGCCGACGATCCGCTCCGGCAGCCGCTCGCGCAGCAGCTTGGCGCCGTCCGACTCCAGCAGCCTCTTCAGCGCGGGGGAGACGACTATCTCGCCCACCGCCGGGAACTTGTCCACCCCCGGCGGCAGCGGTGCCTTCGCTCCCTCGGGTTCCAGCGCCCGGCCGCGGACGTCCTTGTTGCGGAAGTCCGTGTCGACGTCCGCGACGATCAGGGTGGCGTCCGACTTCTTCTTGTCCGTAGGGCCGAAGTGGATGTCGGAGCGGGCGCTCTCCCGTTCGTGCCGGACCGTCAGCATGTTCGGGACCGCCGTCGTCAGCAGCAGCAACGCCACCCCGAGGCCGACCCCGACCGCCGTCAGCAGGGCCCGGACCCATCCTTCGCGTCCGCCGGCGAAGGCGAACCGGACCCCCATGCCCAGATCCCGGGCCCACTGACCCGTGTTCATACGACGCGCTCCATGTCCCGGGACCTGCCGTCCCGTACGACGATCTCGCGGTCGGAGTAGGCGGCCACCCGAGCCTCGTGCGTGACGAGGACGACGGCGGCGTTGGTGGAGCGGGCGGCGTCCGTGAGCAGCTCCATCACGCGCTCGCCGTTGAGGGAGTCCAGCGCGCCGGTCGGCTCGTCGGCGAACAGCACGCGCGGGTTGGTCACCAGCGCCCGGGCGACGGCGACGCGCTGCCCCTGGCCGCCGGAGACCTCACCGGGCCGCTTCTTGCGCAGATCGTCGACCTCCAGCCGCTCCATCCAGGTCAGGGCGGCCTTCTCGGCCTCCTTGCGTGAGGTGCCGTTCAGCCGCAGCGGAAGGGCGACGTTCTCCACGCAGGTCAGCTCCGGCACGAGCTGCCCGAACTGGAAGACGAAGCCGAACTCCGAGCGCCTGAGCGCGCTGCGCTGGGCGTCGCTCATGGTGGCCAGCTCGAGCCCGTTGTAGGTGATGGAGCCCGAGTCGGGCGGCACGATGCCGGCGAGACAGTGCAGCAGCGTCGACTTGCCGGAGCCGGACGGGCCCATGACGGCGACGACCTCGCCGGGGTGGATGGAGAACTCGGCGCCGTCGAGCGCGAGGGTCGGGCCGTAGGCCTTGCGCAGCTCTTCGGCCGCGAGCAGGGAACCGGGAGGCGGAGTCACTTGACCACCACCTCGGCCAGCTTGTCGAGGCGTGCGGCGGTCAGCTCCAGCCAGCGCAGGTCGGCCTCGAGATGGAACAGGGCGTGGTCGCAGATGAGCTGGTCGGCCAGGTTCCCCTTCCTCTTGCGGTCGGTGAGGATCCGCATCAGCCGCAGATGCTCGGCGCGCTGGGTGTCGAGGATGTCGGCCGCGTTGCGCCGGGTGAGCAGGGCGAGGACGACCTTGGTGTAGAGGGTCGACTGGAGGTACGGCTCCGGCTTCTCGGGCGTCGCGAGCCACTGCTGTACGTCGGTGATCCCGGCGTCCGTGATGGCGTACCGCTTGCGCTCGGGCCCGCCGCCCGGCTCGATCCCGTCGACCTCGACGAGCCCGTTCTTCAGCAGCCGGGACATCGTGGAGTAGACCTGGCCGTAGTGCAGCGGCCGGTCGTGACCGAACTTCTCGTCGAAGGCCCGCTTCAGGTCGTAGCCGTGACGCGGGCCCGATTCCAGGAGCCCCAGGAGGGTGTGACCAATGGACATGGCGAGGACTCTACACGGGGTGTATACGCAGCATGTATACGCCGGGTGTGCAGCTCGTGGCCGTGGGTGCGGAGCCCCAGGTGGGAGTCGATTGTCACGGTTCTGCTACTGGGACTCGGGGGGCTGCGCGGGCGGGCGGCCGCGCCGGGGGATCGGCTTGGCCTCGCCCGGCAGCCGCCCCGCCTCCGCCAGGGCGCGCCGCAGCAGGAACTCGATCTGCGCGTTGGCCGAGCGCAGTTCGTCCCCCGCCCACCGGGCCAGCGCCTCGTACACCGACGGGTCCAGCCGCAGCAGCACCTGCTTGCGCTGCTGCGGTCGCCGCTTCGGCGAGGAGTCCTCCGAAGGAACCGTCACTGGTAGAGCGTCCCGGTGTTGAGGACCGGCTGCGGGGACCTGTCGCCGCACAGCACCACCATCAGGTTCGACACCATCGCCGCCTTACGCTCCTCGTCCAACTCCACGATGTCCTGCTCGGTGATCCGCGCGAGCGCCGCCTCGACCATGCCCACCGCTCCGTCGACGATCTGCCGCCGGGCCGCGACGACCGCCCCGGCCTGCTGCCGCTGGAGCATCGCGGAGGCGATCTCGGGAGCGTACGCGAGATGCGTGAAGCGCGACTCGATGATCCGCACTCCGGCCGCCTCCACGCGCGCGTGCAGTTCGGCGGCGAGCTTCTCGGTGATCTCCTCGGCGTTGCCGCGCAGCGAGAGCCCGCCCTCGTCGTGGGCGTCGTACGGGTACTCGATGGCTATGTGCCGCACCGCCGCCTCGGTCTGGGTGGAGACGAACTCCAGGAAGTCGTCCACCTCGAACGTGGCCTGCGCGGTGTCCTCGACCTTCCACACCACCACCGCGGCGAGTTCGATCGGGTTGCCGTAGGCGTCGTTGACCTTCAGCACGGCCGTCTCGTGGTTGCGGACCCGGGTCGAGATCCGCGTGCGGGAGGTGAAGGGGTTCACCCAGCGCAGCCCGTCCTCCCGGATCGTCCCCCGGTAGCGGCCGAAGAGCTGGACGACCCGCGCCTCGCCCGGCGCGACCATGTTCAGACCGGACATGGCGAGCAGTGAGCCGAGCGCAGCGAGCGCGCCGGGCACGATCAGCGTGGCCTTGACGCCGGCGACGGCCGCGGCGACGGCCCCGCCCGCCACCAGCCCGCCCCCGACCAGCAGCCCCACCAGGCCGAGCAGCAGGGCGCGTCCGCCGCCGATGCTGTGCGCCGTGAACTCCCGTACTCGTGGCTCGGGCATGTCGGGTACGTCAGTGGTGTTCGACATGGGCTGTATCCCCCGTTTCATCCGGAAACACTGGCGTGCTTCCACTAGCGTCGATCTATCTAAGTGATAACACTTTACCCCGCCCGAGCAACCCTACACACCCCCCGACCGTCGGTTCTGGTGGGACAGGTGCTGATTGTCACGTCCGCAAAAGGCCGGATCGACAGGCCTTTGTCACATCTTCCGGTGTTAGCTTTCTGAGCTGACCTGGGCGGCGAACCTGTGTGGCAGCAGTGCACACCAGAACGAAGCGGAGCGGATCGGACCCATGGGACGAGCGGAAGAGAGACGAGCGCGGCAGCGCGGCGGCCGCCGCGCCGCACCCCGGCGTTCGTCCGGGACGCCGTCGAACACGGGCGCCGGCGAGTCGACCACCGTCATCGGCACACCGTCGGACGCGGTCGGCGGCCGGGCCGCGGCCCGCCGGGCGGCCAGGTCCGGGGGCAAGGGCCGAATACGACGGCTGTTCACCTGGAAGAAGATGCTCGGCACGTTCCTCGGCATCTGTCTGCTCGGCGTAGGTGCCTTCATCGCGCTGTACATGATGATCGAGATTCCCCAGGGCAACGACGACGCCAAGCTGCAGAGCAACATCTACAAGTACAGCGACGGTTCGGTCCTGGCCCGCACCGGTGATCTCAACCGTGAGATCGTGCCGCTGTCCGAGGTGCCCAAGCCCGTGCAGCGGAGCTTCGTCGCCGCCGAGAACAAGACCTTCTACAAGGACTCCGGCGTCGATCTCAAGGGCACCGCCCGCGGCCTGCTCAACACACTCACCGGAAAGGGCGCCCAGGGCGGTTCGACGATCACCCAGCAGTACGTCAAGAACTACTACCTGACGCAGGAGCAGACCGTCTCCCGCAAGCTCAGGGAACTGGTCATCTCGCTCAAGCTGGACCGCGAGAAGTCCAAGGACTACATCCTCGCCGGCTACATCAACACCAGCTACTACGGCCGCGGCGCCTACGGCATCCAGGCCGCCGCGCAGGCCTACTACCGCGTCGACGCCAGGGACCTCGACGTCGAACAGGGCGCCTATCTCGCGGCGCTCCTCCAGGCGCCGAACCAGTACGACTGGGCCATCGCCAGCGACAAGGGCAAGCGCATGGCCAAGGCGCGCTGGAACTACGTGCTGGACAACATGGTCGAGCAGGACTGGCTGGGCAAGGCCGAGCGCGAGGCCATGAAGTTCCCGGAACCCAAGGCGCCCAAGGCGGACGCCGGTCTGAAGGGCCAGGCCGGCTACCTGGTGAAGGCGGCCAACGACGCGCTCGACAAGCAGCTTGTGGACCAGGGGATCGCCGAGGACAAGGAGCAGGCCGAAAGGCTGCGTAACGTCGGCGGCTGGACCATCACCCTCAACATCGACAAGAAGAAGCAGGCGGCGCTGGAGAAGGCCGTCAAGACGCAGTTGACCAGCAAGCTGGACGCGAAGAAGCGCAAGGTCGACGGGAACGTCCAGGCCGGTGCGGTGTCCGTCGACCCCAAGACCGGCGGGGTCGTCGCGATGTACGGCGGCGTGGACTACTTGAAGCACTTCACGAACAACGCGACCCGCACCGACTACCAGCCCGCCTCGACGTTCAAGCCGGTGATCCTCGCGGCGGCCGTGGACGAGCGCTCCGAGACCCAGGACGGCGAGCCGATCACGGCGGACACCGTTTACGACGGCACGAGCAAGCGCCCCGTCGTGGACAACGGCACCAAGGTCGGCTTCGCGCCCGAGAACGAGGACGACGTGGACTACGGCGACATCACCGTCCAGACGGCGATGAACAAGTCCGTCAACTCCGTCTTCGCGCAGATGGGCGTCGACGTCGGCATGCCCAAGGTGATGGAGGTCGCGGGCAGGCTCGGCATGAACACCGAGGGCCTGCAGGCGGTGCCCGCGCAGACCCTCGGCTCCATGGGCGCCAGCCCGCTGGCCATGGCCGGGGTCTACGCGACCCTCGACAACCACGGCAAGAAGGTCACCCCCGCCATCATCAAGAAGGTCGAGCACGACGTCCGCGCGGTCGAACTCCCGGACCCGATCGGCGACCAGGTCATCAGCCGCGAGGCCGCGGACACGGTGACCTCGGTGCTGACCGGAGTGGTCGACGACGGTACGGCGCGGGCGTCCGTGCGGAACAACCCGCTGCGCGACGGCCAGCAGGTCGCGGGTAAGACGGGTACGTCCGACGAGAACATCTCGGCCTGGTTCACCGGCTTCACACCCGACCTGGTGACCTCGGTCGGGCTGTTCGGTGAGGAACCCAAGCCCCCGTACAAGCACGTCTCGATGTACAAGGCGGCCGGCCTGCCCCGGATCAACGGCGGCGGTTTCCCGGCGGAGATCTGGGCGGCGTACATGTTCGGCGTGACGGACACGGACGCCGAGTTCGACCTGGACACCGATCAGGGCGCCGCGGTCAAGCCGACGTTCACCCCGCCGCCGACGCCGACGGACGATCCGACGACGAAGGAGCCGACGGAGGAGCCGACGACGAAGGAGCCGACGGAGGAGCCGACGACCAAGGAGCCGACGGAGGAGCCGACGACCGAGGAGCCGACGGAGGAACCGACCACGGAGGATCCGTCGGCACCCTCGACGATCGAGCCGACGGATCCGATAACCCTGGATCCCGGCAGACCCGACAACGACCAGTAGGAACGAGGAGGGCGCCCAACATCACAGCGGGTGCCCTCCTCGTTCCAGGTGGGCCTGGAGGTCCGGCGTCAGTTGCAGAGCGTGGCCGACGCCTGGGAACACATCACGGCCAAGGGGTCGCTGTTCTCGTACCTCACAGGACCCGCGTACTGACTGAAGGTGCCCTCGTCGACCTTGCAGGCCGCCCCCGACCTGTTGGGGCACAGCTTCAGCTTCATCTTCTTCGCACTGCTCGTGTTGTTGTCGAACACGGCGCAGACCCCGTGCCTGCCCACAGAGGACTTCACGTAGCTGAAGAGGGTGCCGTAGCGCCTGGCGTCGGGAAGCCGCTCCGCGAACTCCAGCTCGTATCCGCTGCCGCAGAGGTTCGCCGATGCTCTGACGGCAGCGGGCTGCGCCTCGGCGATGGCGCGGGTCTGCGCATGCTGGGCGCCTGAACCCCTTGGACATCGCCGCCGACGAGCGCGTGAAGCTGGGGCTGGACGACGACTGCAGCACCGGCTGGGGGCAGATCCACGCGTGGCTCAACGAGGACGAGACGTACAACATCCGCTCGGTCGCCTACCTGACCATCTACAACGCCCATCAGATCGGCGCCGCCCGACCGAGCCTCACCACCAGCCTGTCCGAGACCCAGGCACTGCTGGCCCGGTACAACGGGACCAACGATGCCGCCCAGAAGTACGGCCGTGAGTGATCGGCCTGTACAACGTGCTGGAGAACTACAACATGCTGTCGCGCGCCGAGTGAGACCGAATGAAGACGAGCACCGCACACCCGTGGCTCCAGCTCGGCCTTCCCCTGGTGGTCAACGTCCTGCTGGGGATTCCAGCCGTGGTACCCGCGTTCACGCTGTGGTACTTCGCGTCGAACTGGCCGCTCGCCGCCGTGGGCTGGACCGAACGCGAGCCCACCGAGAACGACGGTGTGCTGCCCTGGGTGATGGTCGCCACACCGATCCTCACCCTGTTCGGTCTCGCCTGGTGGCTGGCCAACCGTCCTTTCCGGCGCAGGACGGCGCTGTCACCCCGCGCGTACTGGCTGCTGAGCGCTGCGGCCACGGCGCTGCCCACGCTCACTCTCGTCATCATCAGCTGGGGAAGGAACTGAAGACGTGCACAACAACACGCGCACCGGCATGACCGGTATGCCGAGACGTACCCTGGTCAAGGGTTCCGGTGTGCTCACCGCCACGACCGCCCTGGGCTCCTTCACCGCGTCCACCGCCGTGGCCGCGGCCGCGAGTGTCCCCGTGAGCGCTCAGCGACGCGGCCCGTCCCGGGTACCGGGCTGGAGGTCGACATCCGGATCGGCGACGTGGAGGCGATCTTGCTCCACGTCGTCCGGCGCAGCGGCGCCATTTCCTGGTCCAGATGATCGCAGGGCGGCCAGCACCGCCTGATGCGCGGCGGGCGACAGACCCGTCCCGCAACCAGCGCGTCCCGCTGCTCGGGCCCGAGTAACTCACCCGACGGGGCCGGGGACCCCGTGGTGGAGGAGAATGGCGTGGATGCGCTGCACCCAGGCGGTGTGCTCGTCGCGCAAATCCATCTGTGAGCAGTTCACGGATCTTTCGGGCATCCGTGCGGTTGGTCTTGGCGCGCTTCTTGGGTCAACCGGCCGCCGCCGTGTCGGCGGGCTCGGCCAGTTGCACCTCCACGCCGGCATGGTGGCATTCCTCGACCACGAACCGCCAGCCGGTGCATCCCTCGACCGCCAGCAGTGCCGTTGGCCCAACTCACCCGCTCAGGCACGGAATTCCTCTCGCGTCGCGGGCACGATCTTGCCGTGCTGCACATCCCCGGTGCTGGTGTCCGCGCAGTCGAAGGTGATCTGCCTGCGATGTACGTCCAGCCCGCCTACGATGGCCACGACGTGGCCTCCTCATGTTCCCGAAGACAGTGGCTCACCAAGCATCGTGCTCCGAACGGAGCAGTCAGCCCATGAGCCGGGGAGGCCCCTCCGGCATGTCATCTTTTTCAGGGGCATCAGCGGCCTACCGGGAACGGCGCCGCAGCTCTTCGGTCCGGTCGGAGGTCGCGCTCATCCCCGGTTCAACTCGAACCAGACGACCTTCCCGGTGCTCAGCCGTGTGGCCCCCCACCGTCGGGCCAGCCGATTGACGAGGTAGAGCCCGCGCCCGCCCTCGTCGGTGGCCCGGGCCTGCCGCAGCCGCGGCAACTGGGGCACGTCGTCGCCGACCTCGCAGCGCAGCACATCGGTGCGCAGCAGTCGCAGCGTGACCGGCCGGGAGGCGTACCGCACCGCGTTGGTGACGACCTCGCTGACCAGCAGCTCGACCGAGTCGGTGAGTTCCTCCAGGCCCCACCGGGCCAGCGCCCGTCGCGCGAGCCGGCGGGCCCGGCCGGGGGCGGCGTCCTCCGGCTCCAGGAACCAGTACGCCACGTCGCTCGGCGCGATCCCGTCGAAGCGGGCGGCGAGCAGCGCGATGTCGTCGTCGCGGTCGCCGGGGCCGAGCATGTCCAGGACCTCGTCGCACAGGGCTTCGAGGGGCGGCGGATGGTCGGGGCCGGTGAGCTGCGCGGTGGCGGCGAGCTTCTCGCGCAGTTGCTCTATGCCGGTCCACACGTCGCGCAGACGGGACTCGACCAGGCCGTCGGTGTAGAGCAGCAGGGTCGCTCCGGCCGGCGCGTCCAGCTCCACGGCCTCGAAGTCGACGCCGCCGACGCCGATCGGGGCGCCCGCGGGCACGCGCAGTACCTCCGCGCGGCCGCCCAGGTGGAGCAGGACGGGCGGCGGGTGGCCGGCGTTGGCGATGGTGATGCGGTGCGAGACCGGGTCGTAGACGGCGTACAGACAGGTCGCCATGCGGTCGGTGCCCAGGCGCTGGGCCTGTTCGTCGAGGTGGTGCAGGACCTCCTGCGGGGGCAGGTCGAGGCCGGCGAGGGTCTGGGCCGTCGTCCGCAACTGGCCCATGATCGCGGCCGATGTCATGGAGTGGCCCATGACGTCGCCGACGACGAGCGCCACACGGCTGCCCGGCAGCGGGATCGCGTCGTACCAGTCGCCGCCCACCCGGGCCGTCTCGGCGGCCGGAAGGTAGCGGGAGGCCAGCCGTACGCCCGTCGGGCGCGGCAGCGTCTCCGGGAGCATCGTGCGCTGCAGCTCGTCGGCGATGTACGCCTCGCGGCCGTACAGCACCGCCTTGTCGATGCCGAGGGCGCTGTGCGTGGCGAGCTGGGCGGCGACCAGGAGGTCGTCCGGCTCGAAGGCCAGGCGCTCCGGGCGGCGCAGGAACACGGCGGCGCCGATGACGCGGCGCCGGCCGCGCAGCGGGGCGAGGATCGCGCGCTGGCCGTCCGGGATGATCAACTCGCCGTCGTCGCCGAGGAGTTCCGGCAGGGCGGCGCGGGCGGCGGGAGCGTCGGCGAAGACGGGCCGTACGCCGCGCAGCACCTCCGCGAGCGCGCCGCCGGGCCGCACCTCGCACAGTTCGGCGGTGACGGCGGACAGCTCGGCCAGCTCGGTCGGCTCCGGCTGCTGCTGTGCGGGCAGGAATCCGGTGTCGCTGTCGCGCTCCTCGGGGATGCGGTCGGTGCGGCGCAGGCGCAGCACGACGGGCCCGGTGGGGCGTTCGTCGCCGACCGGCAGCGGGTCGCGCAGATAGACGAGGATCGCGTCGGAGAAGGTCGGCACGGTCGCCCGGCACAGCCCCATCACGATCTCGTCCAGGTCGATGCCGCGGGCGATCCGCCGAGTCGCGGCGCCCACGAAGCGCAACCGGTCACCGTCCCGGCGCATGGGCGTGGGCCGGCCGCCGGGCGCCAGGCTCTGTCCGGAGCGCCGCTCGGCGGACCCCGGCGGCTGCTCGGTGCCGGGCTGGGGCGGGATGGCCTCCGGAACGGGCCGCGGCCGGTGGGCGTCGGGCTCGGCGGCGACGGAGGGCTGCGAGTGCTCGGGGCCGTTGCCGGCGATGACTGGGGGCTCCTTGCTCGGGCCGGACGGCGTGGTGGTGCCCGGCGTGGAGGGGGTCTCTCCGGTGCGCGCCTGCGCGGGTAAGGCGGCGGCGCCCGGGGGATGCGGCGGCGTGTTCTCGTGCGGCGCCGGTGGTGTCGAGGTACGCACGAGCGCCCCGCGGGACTCCGCGGGGTCGACGCCCGTCTCGGGGCGTTCGAAGGAGGTCGGCTGCTCCGTCACGCCTTTCGAATCCATCCGTCCGGGGCTGCGCGCCGCGCGTGCAGTTCGTCCCGCCGAAACTCCGATACCCGCAATACGTGCCCCAGGAACGGAATTCCCGCGTGGCCAGAGGCAGTTCCTGTGCCGCCGGTGGAGCGTCCGCCCGTGCGGGCGGTGCTCTGGTAACCCTCGCTCACGTCCTGCCGCCCCTCGGTGACGATCGGTCAAGCCCGGCGCGCACTCCGGTAGTTGTCCTTGCGCACCCTTGCGGAGGACGATCCTACGTTTGTTGCCCGGGGGCGCATCAAGGGTCTCACGAGGACATGTGCGCGGGCGTGCGATCCCAGTCCTCAGGCAAAGAAGGTACAGCCCAGGAGGGATCCGGGCGCCAGTTCTGCCATCCGTCGGCGAACGGCGGCCCCCAGGCGCGGATCACCTCCACCGCCCCGAGCCCGGCCTCGCGCACCCGCGCGGCCAGCCGTTCGTCCATCAGACCGTCCCGCTGGGCCTGCGCGAACTCGTCCTCGTCCCGCCAGTGCCAACTGCGGTCCGGGTGCACGGAGATGTCCAGGAAGTGATCCTCGGAGTCGACCCCGCCCGCCCAACGGGCCAGCGGCTCCTCAAGATTCACGTACCAGTTCTTGAACCGCCACCCGGGCTCCCAGAACAGCCACACCGACCACGGCTCACCCGGCCGCGCCAGCTTGAGCACCCCGGTCCCGAACCACCGGTCGCGCTGGACGGAACGCGGCTTGGTGTACCGCGTCTGAAGCGGCTCCCGGTGCACCGACGTCCCGTCGGCGAGCACCGGCTTGACACACTCCGTCCCGGGGGCGAGCCATACGGCCAGAATGTCCTCGTCGTCGTGTACGACGGTGACCGGACGCGCGATGTGGAAGCGACGGCCCGCGTTCTCCCGGTACCGCCACAGGATCTGCGTCCCGGGCGCCCAGAAGCCCGTCGACCCGCCCGCTTCCACTTCCGTCGTCATCGCTCCACCGTCTGCCATGAACAGATATTAGGTGCCACAGGCATACGACGCTGCGGCGCTCGTCACGGTTCACGCCGTCGCGAGCATTGGTTACGGCCGTGTCATCCGCAGGACATCAAGGGCCTCGTCCAACTGCTCCAGGGTGAGGTCGCCGCGCTCGACGTAACCGCCCTCCAGGACGACTTGGCGGATCGTCCTGCGCTCCGCGAGGGCCTTCTTGGCGACCTTGGCGGCCTCCTCGTACCCGATGTACTTGTTGAGCGGGGTGACCACGGAGGGTGACGACTCGGCGTACTCCAGGGCCCGTTCGCGGTGCGCGACGATGCCGTCGACGGTGCGGTCGGCGAGCAGCCGGGAGGCGTTCGCGAGCAACCGGATCGACTCCAGCACGTTCTTGGCGATGACCGGAAGCATGACATTGAGCTCGAAGTTGCCTGCCGCTCCCGCGGTGGCGACGGTGGCGTCATTGCCGACGACCTGCGCGGCGACCATGAGCACGGCCTCCGGAATGACCGGATTGACCTTGCCGGGCATGATCGACGACCCCGGCTGCAGGTCGGGCAGGCTGATCTCGGCAAGCCCCGTGCGCGGCCCGGACGACATCCACCGCAGATCATTGGCGATCTTCGTCAGCCCGACGGCGATGGTCCTGAGCTGCCCACTGGTCTCCACGATCCCGTCCCGGGCGCCCTGCGCCTCGAAGTGGTCGCGGGCCTCGGTGAGGGGGAGGCCCGTGACGCGGGCGACTTCCTCGATGACAGCGGCGGAGAAGCCGGGCGGGGTGTTGATGCCGGTGCCGACGGCCGTACCGCCGAGGGGGAGTTCGGCGAGGCGGGGGAGGGAGGCGTGCAGCCGCTCGACGCCGTACCGGACCTGGGCGGCGTACCCGTCGAACTCCTGGCCAAGGGTCACGGGCGTGGCGTCCATGAGATGCGTCCGCCCCGACTTCACGACATCGGCGAACTCCTCGGCCTTGCGCTCCAGGGAGCCGGCGAGGTGCTCAAGGGCCGGGATCAGATCACGGGTGACGGCGGCGGTGGCGGCGATGTGGATGGAGGACGGGAAGACGTCGTTGGACGACTGTGAGGCGTTCACATGGTCGTTGGGATGCACGTCCCGCCCGAGCCGCTCGGTCGCGAGGGTGGCGATGACCTCGTTGGTGTTCATGTTGGACGAGGTCCCGGACCCGGTCTGGAACACGTCCACGGGGAAGTGCTCGTCCCACCGCCCCTCGGCGACCTCGCCGGCCGCCTCCTGGACGGCGTCGGCGATGTCCTTGTCGAGCACCCCGAGCCGCGCGTTCACCTTGGCGGCGGCGCCCTTGATCCGGGCCAGGGCCTCGATGTGGGCCCGCTCGATGCGCTGGCCGGAGAGGGGGAAGTTCTCGACGGCACGCTGCGTCTGGGCCCGCCACTTGGCGTCCGCCGGGACGCGGACCTCGCCCATGGAGTCGTGCTCGATGCGGTAGTCGCTCATACCGGGTACAGCGTGGGGGAGGGCGGGGTTGTTCCGGGATTGACCCGCTCGGGGGTTTCCTCGCCCCCGCCGCCCCTACCCATTCCCGTCCCCAGGGGCTCCGCCCCTTCGACCCCGCCAGGGGGCTCTGCCCCCTGGACCCCGCTCCTCAAACGCCGGACGGGCTGAGGATTTCAGCCCGTCCGGCGTTTGAGGACGAGGCCCGTTCAGGGCCGATGCGGGGGTGCTGGGGGCGGCAGCCCCCAGGGACGGGAACGGGTAGGGGCGGCGGGGGCGAAATCCGTCCCCGCGTGCACCCGACGCGCTACGCCAGCCCCGGCCCCCGCACCGGAATGGACGTGAACGTCGGCTGAGGCGCCGGGTCCTGGAAGAAGTCGTTGCCCTTGTCGTCGACCACGATGAACGCCGGGAAGTCCTCGACCTCGATCTTCCAGACGGCCTCCATGCCGAGCTCCTCGTACTCGACGACCTCGACCTTCTTGATGCAGTCCTGGGCGAGACGCGCGGCGGGGCCGCCGATGGAGCCCAGGTAGAAGCCGCCGTGCGAGCCGCACGCGTCCGTGACCTGCTTGCTGCGGTTGCCCTTGGCCAGCATCACCTTGGAGCCACCCGCCGCCTGGAACTGCTCGACGTAGGAGTCCATGCGCCCGGCGGTCGTAGGACCGAAGGAACCCGACGCATACCCCTGAGGCGTCTTCGCCGGCCCCGCGTAGTACACCGGGTGATCCTTCAGGTACTGCGGCATCTCCTCACCCGCGTCCAGCCGCTCCTTGATCTTGGCATGCGCGATGTCGCGGGCCACGACCAGCGGACCGGTGAGCGAAAGCCGCGTCTTCACCGGGTACTTGGTCAGCTCGGCGAGGATCGACTCCATCGGCTGGTTCAGGTCGATCCGCACCACGTCGCCGTCCGACTCCAGGTGCTCGTCCGTCGTCTCCGGCAGGAACCGCGCCGGGTCGGTCTCGAGCTGCTCCAGGAAGACACCCTCGGCGGTGATCTTCGCGACGGCCTGCCGGTCGGCCGAGCAGGACACGGCGATGGCGACGGGGCACGAGGCGCCGTGTCGCGGCAGGCGCACCACCCGCACGTCGTGGCAGAAGTACTTGCCGCCGAACTGCGCCCCGATCCCGATCCTCTGCGTCAGCTCGAAGACCTTCTGCTCGAGGTCCTCGTCCCGGAAGCCGTGCCCGAGCTCCGACCCCTCGGCCGGAATCTCGTCCAGGTAGTGCGCGGAGGCGTACTTCGCGGTCTTCAGGGCGTACTCGGCGCTCGTACCACCCACCACGATCGCCAGGTGATACGGCGGACAGGCGGCCGTACCCAGCGAACGGATCTTCTCCTCCAGGAACTTCATCATGGAGGCCTCGTTCAGGACGGCCTTCGTCTCCTGGTAGAGGAACGACTTGTTGGCGGAGCCGCCGCCCTTCGCCATGAACAGGAACTTGTAGGCGCCGCCGTCGGTGGCGTACAGCTCGATCTGGGCCGGGAGGTTCGACCCGGTGTTCTTCTCGTCCCACATGGTCAGCGGGGCCATCTGGGAGTAGCGGAGGTTGAGCTTCGTGTACGCGTCGTAGATGCCGCGGGACAGGGCCTCCTCGTCGCCGCCCTGCGTCAGCACGTTCTGCCCGCGCTTGCCCATGACGATCGCCGTACCGGTGTCCTGGCACATCGGCAGGACACCCGCCGCCGCGATGTTCGCGTTCTTCAGCAGATCCAGCGCCACGAACTTGTCGTTGCTCGACGCCTCGGGGTCGTCGATGATGCGGCGGAGCTGGGCGAGGTGGGCCGGGCGCAGATAGTGCTGGATGTCGTGGATGGCCTCCTCGGCGAGCTTGCGCAGCGCCTCGGGCTCCACCTTGAGGAACGTCCGCCCGTCGGCCTCGAAGGTGGAGACACCCTCGGAGGTCACCAACCGGTACGGGGTGGTGTCCTCTCCCATGGGGAGCAGATCGGTGTACGCGAACTCAGGCATCGGCGCCCATTCCTCACTCGACAGATGCGGCGGCTGGCCTCCATGGGCAGCGTCCACCAGCGTAGGCCGTGCCTCTGACAGAGAGCTTGTGAGGTAGTCCTCACTACGGGGCTATCGCGATCTATCGTGTTTAGGTACGCTGCTGCCGTGGACCTTCAGAAGCAGACCGCACCGGCACCCGTACCCGCCGCCACCGAGCTCCGCGCCTCCGACGCCGATCGCGACCGGATCGCCGACATCCTGCGCGACGCCCTGGCTGAGGGCCGCCTCACCGCCGACGAGCACGCCGAGCGCGTCGAGGGCGTACTGGCGGCGAAGACGGTCGGTGAACTGGACGTGTTCATACGGGACCTGCCCGCCGCCCACCAGCGCCGCGCCTCCCATCCGCCCGCCCCCGGCCGTCCGGCCCCGGACGCGATCCCGGACGAACCCGACGACAACGTGGTGGCGGTCTTCAGCAGTGCCGTCCGCAAGGGCCGCTGGCGCGCGGGCCGTCGTATCCACGCGTATGCGATCTTCGGCAGCGTGGAGATAGACCTCAGCGAGGCGCTCTTCGAGTACCAGCACGTGATGATCCGGGCGATCTCGTTCTGCGGCAGCGTCGAGGTCCGCGTCCCGGAGAACGTCTCGCTGCGCGGCACCGGCGGCGGAGTGCTCGGGGACTTCCAGGTGGACCACCTCGACGCGGAGGACGCCGCGGCGCCGGTCGTCCAGGTGGACGGCTGGGCCGTGCTCGGCAGCATCGAGGGCAGGCCGAAGCGGGGCAAGCTCGTCGCGGACATCCTCGACCGCGTTCAGCGCAAGGTCGACAAGAGTTTGCGCAAGCATCTGGATCGTTGACGGTTGTGAATCGGACCGGCCCTCTCCTCCCCTTCAGGCCGCCGACAGACCGGCACATCGGCGTGCAGGATCCCCCGAAATCCAGCGGTTCGGAACTGACTGCATAGGCGCGCGCACAGCGGGTAGACCTTGCTGCATCGTCTCTCGCTCGCGAAGCCGTCGTCAGGAGTAGACCGTGCTGCAACCGCCGCATTCGTCCCTGCAGGTAGCTGCCGTTCCGGCCCAGCGGGTGCCAGCGCGAGACAGGGATCAAGACTCCCCGTGGCATACCGAGGCGGTGTGCCGCCGCGACGAGGCCGGCCTCTTCTTCGCCCCCTCCAAGGAGCCCACCGCGGCCCGTCTCTCCCGTGAGGAAGCGGCCAAGCGGGTCTGCGCCCGCTGCCCCGTCATGGTCGAGTGCCGCGAACACGCCCTCCTCCAGCCCGAACCGTACGGGGTCTGGGGCGGCCTCACGGCAGCGGAACGCCGCGTGGTCCTGGCCAGGCGCCGCCGCCGCGAGATGGAACTGAAGAAGGCGGCGAGGACGGCGAACCGGATAGCACAGGCAGGCTGACAGGCAGAAAGAGGGCGCCCCCTCCGCACCGGGGGCGCCCTCTTGGCTGCTTCTGGCTACTTCGCCCTGTCGAAGTCGATCGCGCTGTACGCCCGCAACTTGCTCAGCCGGTGCTCGGAGTCGATCCTGCGCACGGTCCCCGACTTCGACCGCATCACGATCGAGTCGGTGGTCGCCGTCTCCGCCCGGTACCGCACACCGCGCAGCAGCTCACCGTCGGTGATCCCGGTCGCGACGAAGAACACGTTGTCCCCGGCCACCAGATCGTCGGTCATCAGCACCCGGTCGAGGTCGTGCCCGGCGTCGATCGCCCGCTGCCGCTCCTCGTCGTCCTTCGGCCACAGCTTGCCCTGGATGGTCCCGCCGAGACACTTCACCGCACAGGCCGAGATGATCCCCTCCGGCGTACCGCCGATGCCGAGCAGCATGTCGACGCCGGTGCCCTCGCGCAGCGCGTAGATCGACCCCGCGACATCGCCGTCGGAGATCAGCTTGATCCGCGCACCCGCGTCCCGGATCTCCTTGATGATGCCCTCGTGCCGGGGCCGGTCCAGGATGACCACGGTCACGTCCTCCGGCGTGGACCGCTTCGCCTTGGCGACCCGCCGGATGTTCACGGCCACCGGCGCGTTGATGTCGACGAAGTCGGCAGCGTCGGGGCCGGTGACCAGCTTGTCCATGTAGAACACGGCGGACGGGTCGAACATCGACCCCCGGTCCGCGGCCGCGAGCACGGCGATCGCGTTCGGCATGCCCTTCGCGGTCAGCGTGGTCCCGTCGATCGGGTCGACGGCGATGTCGCACTCGGGCCCGGTCCCGTCGCCGACGCGCTCCCCGTTGAAGAGCATCGGCGCCTCGTCCTTCTCGCCCTCACCGATGACGACGACGCCGTTCATCGACACGGTGTGGACGAGGGTCCGCATGGCGCGCACCGCGGCACCGTCGGCGCCGTTCTTGTCGCCGCGCCCGACCCAGCGGCCGGCGGCCATCGCCGCCGCCTCAGTCACACGGACCAGCTCCAGGGCGAGGTTGCGGTCGGGAGCTTCGCTCGGGACTTCCAGCTCGGACGGCAGATGATGATGATTCTCGGTCATCGAGGCGCACCTTTCTGATACGACGACGGCCGGATGAGGGTGACGTCCCTGACTCTATCCTCGGGCATGCAGAATGAGCAGGGGACCCCACGGATGAGCAGGCGGGGCACCTGCGACGATAGGGGGCGTGGCAGGTTCGAACGGTAAGCAGAAGTCGGTCCGCAACATGGTCCTCTCCCTCGGAGTGACCCTGCTCGCGGCGGGAGTCATCTACATCTTCGTCCCCCATGACGACAGCGCCCCCGACCTCCCGCGGGTCGACTACCGCGTCGAACTGCTCACGGCCCGCCGCGCGGCGTCCTACCCCGTGGTCGCGCCCGAGGGCCTGCCCGACTCCTGGAAGGCGACGTCCGTCCGCTTCCGGGGCGACGACTTCGACGCCTGGCATCTCGGCTTCCACACCTCCGGCGGGGACTACGTCCAGGTCGAGCAGTCGGCCGAGAAGCCGACGACGTTCCTGGCGAAGGCCACCCAGGGCGCACAGGCGACCGAGGTCACCGAGAAGATCGGCGACCGGACGTGGACGCGCTACACGGGTGGCCGCTACGACGCGCTCGTGCACCAGGAGAAGGGCGCGACGACCGTGGTGGCGGGCACGGGGTCGTTCGAGCAGCTCGCGCAGATGGCGAAGGCGCTCGAGGCGAAGTGACGCTCCCCGCGTGACGCCCGCACGACGAAGGCCCCCGGCGCGCAAGCCGGGGGCCCTTTGTCATCCGTGGCCGGTTCGGACTGTCATCCGTGGCGGGTTCAGACCGTGGTGACGACCTGCTCGAAGTCCAGCCGCGGGGAGCGCGGGTAC
This sequence comes from Streptomyces sp. UG1, assembly GCF_049974585.1. NCBI lineage: Bacteria > Bacillati > Actinomycetota > Actinomycetes > Kitasatosporales > Streptomycetaceae > Streptomyces > Streptomyces sp. UG1. The sequence goes on from NZ_JBNGGG010000001.1 coordinate 349,855, forward strand.
CAGGCGTCGGCGCCCGGCTTGCCGATGTTGACGACCATCAGCGGGGTGTGGTCGTCGTCCAGGAACTCCTTGCGGACGCCCTCGAAGTCGAAGCCGGTCATCGGGCCGGCGGCCAGCCCGGCGGCGCGGATGCCGACGATGAAGTACGCGGCCTGGAGGGCGGCGTTCATCCCGGCGGCGTTCTCACGGGCCGCGCGCTCGCTGAAGAAGACGTCCTTGGCCTGCGGGAACGCCGGGAACAGGGACGGCAGCTCCTCGTGGAACTCGTTGTCCGCGGAGAGGATCGCGACCAGCGGGGCGGTGGCGGTCTTGGCCTGGTTGCCCTCGGCCATGTGCCGCACCAGGCGCTCACGGGCCTCGGCGGAGCGGACCAGGGTGATGCGCAGCGGGGTCTGGTTGAAGGCGGTGGGGCCGTACTTGACCAGGTCGTAGATCGCCTGGACCTGCTCCTCGGTCACCGGCTCGTCGGTGAAGGTGTTCGCGGTGCGGGCCTCGCGGAACAGCAGGTCCTGGGCGGCGGGGTCAAGAACGAGAGACATGCGTGAACCTTCTCGGGTGTGCGTTGTGCGGCGTGATGCGTAAGCGGACCGGGGACCGGTTTCGCCATCGACGGTACGCGACACAAGTTCAAAGTTCAACAATGGCCAGGGTGCGGGTGATCCGCTTCACAACCCACGCTGCCCGCTGCCCTCTGTCTTCTGCCTACGACTCGCCCGCGCCGTCTTTCTGGCGCCCGGCCTCGGCCTCGGCCTCCTCGGCGAGCGCCGCGTCCAGGCGTGCCCGCGCCCCCTCCAGCCAGCGCCGGCACACCTTGGCCAGCTCCTCGCCCCGCTCCCAGAGCGCGAGGGACTCCTCCAGCGTCGTACCGCCCGCCTCCAGTCGCCGTACGACCTCGATCAGCTCGTCCCGGGCCTGCTCGTACCCGAGTGCCTCATCCACCTTGCTGGTCATGCGCCCACCCTATGTATCGCTTCCTGCATCGCCACGTGCGTCGCTCGGTCCATCGACTCGTACGGGGAACTCCCCCTCGGCGACCCGCGCCCGCAGCGCCTCGTCCGCGGTGACCTCGTCCGGGTCCCGCACCACATGCCCGTCGGCCTTCTGCAGCACCGCGTACCCGCGCTTCAGGGTCGCCGCGGGGGAGAGGGCCACCACGCGTGCGTGCGTGTGCGTCAGCTCGGAGTCGGCGCGGTCGAGGAGGTGGCCGAGGCAGCGCCGGCCGCGGTCGAGGAGCGCGGCCACATGGTCGGCCCGCTCGTCGATCATCCGGTGCGGATCCTGTATCGAGGGCCGCGTGAGGGCGTGCGCGAGCCCGCGCTCCTCCCGCTCGACGAACCCCTCGACACACCGCCGGGCCCGGTCGCGCAGCATCCGCACCCGCTCGTACTCCTCGCCGACATCCGGTACGACCTTCTTGGCGGCGTCGGTCGGAGTGGAGGCGCGCAGATCGGCGACGTGGTCCAGGAGCGGATTGTCGGGCTCGTGCCCGATGGCGGACACGACGGGCGTACGGCAGGAGGCGACGGCCCGCACGAGCTGCTCGTCGGAGAAGGGCAGCAGATCCTCGACGCTCCCGCCGCCACGGGCGACGATGATCACATCCACGTCGTCGATCTCGTCGAGCTCCTTCACCGCCTGCACGACCTGCGGCACGGCGTGCACACCCTGCACCGCGACATTGCGCACCTCGAAGCGGACCGCGGGCCAGCGGTGGCGGGCGTTCTCCAGGACGTCCCGCTCGGCGGCGGACGCCCGGCCGCACACGAGGCCGATGAGCTGGGGAAGAAAGGGGAGCGCCTTCTTCCGCTCCGGCGCGAAGAGCCCTTCGGAGGCGAGCGCCTTCTTCAGCATCTCCAGCCGCGCGAGCAGCTCGCCGACGCCGACGGGCTTTATCTCCGTGGCGCGCAGGGAGAGCTGGCCGCGCGGGGCGTACCACTCGGGCTTGGCGAGCACGACGACCCGGGCGCCCTCGCTCACCACGTCGGCGACGACGTCGAACACCTGCCGGTAGCAGGTCACGCTCACCGAGATGTCGTACGAGGGATCCCGCAGCGTCAGGAACACCACGCCGGCCCCCGGCCGACGCGACAACTGAGTGATCTGCCCCTCGACCCACACCGCCCCGAGCCGATCGATCCACCCCCCGATGAGCCGCGACACCTCACCGACGGGCAGCGGGGACTCCGGGGTCGTGTTCACAGCCATGCGCCGAGCGTAACGGCCCCCACCGACATCCCATCCGCCGATCACGTGATCTTCGGCCCGCCCAACGCACCCTTACGATGGGATGCATGACTGCTTCGTCTGGCCGCCGTGTCCTGCTCGCCGCCCCCCGTGGCTACTGCGCGGGTGTGGACCGCGCCGTGATCGCCGTCGAGAAAGCCCTGGAGCAGTACGGCGCTCCGGTGTATGTCCGCCACGAGATCGTCCACAACAAGTACGTCGTGCAGACCCTGGAGAAGAAGGGCGCCGTCTTCGTCGAGCGGACGGACGAGGTACCGCCGGGCAACATCGTCATGTTCTCGGCGCACGGCGTGGCCCCCGTCGTCCACGAAGAGGCCGAGCGCGGCAGGCTCGCCACCATCGACGCGACCTGTCCGCTGGTCACCAAGGTCCACAAGGAAGCCGTCCGCTTCGCCAAGGAGGACTACGACATCCTCCTGATCGGGCACGAGGGCCACGAAGAGGTCATCGGCACCTCCGGCGAGGCACCGGAGCACATCCAGCTCGTCGACGGCCCGTCCGACGTCGCCAAGGTCGAGGTCCGCGACGAGTCCAAGGTGGTCTGGCTCTCCCAGACCACCCTCTCCGTCGACGAGACCATGGAGACCGTCGACGCCCTGAAGGAGAAGTTCCCGCAGCTCATCTCCCCGCCCAGCGACGACATCTGCTACGCCACACAGAACCGCCAGCTCGCGGTGAAGCAGATGGGCGCCGAGGCCGAGCTGGTCATCGTGGTCGGCTCGCGCAACTCCTCCAACTCCAAGCGGCTGGTCGAGGTCGCCAAGCTGGCCGGCTCCCGCGAGGCCTACCTCGTGGACTTCGCGAGCGAGATCGACGAGGCCTGGCTGGAGGGCGTCACCACGGTGGGCGTCACCTCCGGTGCCTCCGTGCCGGAGGTGCTGGTCGAGGAGGTCCTGGAGTGGCTGGCCCAGCACGGGTACGGCGATGTGGAGCTGGTGCGGGCGGCCGAGGAGTCGATCACCTTCTCGCTGCCGAAGGAACTCCGCCGTGACCTGCGCGAGGAGGCGGCGGCCCTCATCGCCGAGCGGACCGGGGCTGCGGGCTCCGGCGACTGAGGGGAGTGACCGTCAGTCCTGCGTCGTAACGTAGGGCCATGCAGATCTTCGGCTTGGACATCGGTGGATCCGGGATCAAGGGTGCCCCGGTGGACCTGGACAGGGGCGACCTCGCGCAGGAGCGCTTCAAGGTGCTCACTCCGCAGCCGGCCACACCCGACGGGGTGGCCGACGGCGTGCGGCAGGTCGTCGAGCACTACGGCTGGACGGGCCCGGTCGGGCTGACCTTCCCGGGCGTGGTCACCGGCGGCGCCACGATCCGTACGGCGGCGAACGTCGACAAGAGCTGGATCGACACCGACGCCCGCGCACTGTTCAGCGAGCGCCTCGGCGGCCACCCGGTGACCGTGGTCAACGACGCGGACGCGGCCGGCGTCGCCGAGATGCACTTCGGCGCCGGCCGCGACCGCAAGGGCACCGTGATCCTCCTCACCTTCGGCACCGGCATCGGCAGCGCCGTCTTCATCGACGGCGCCCTGGTCCCCAACACCGAGCTGGGCCACCTGGAGCTGCACGGCCATGACGCCGAGAAGCGCGCCTCCAGCAAGGCCAAGGAGGACGAGGACCTGAGCTGGGAGCACTGGGCGCACCGCGTCCAGAAGTACCTGGCCCATGTCGAGATGCTGTTCTCGCCGGAGCTGTTCATCGTCGGCGGCGGGGTGAGCCGGAAGTCCCACAAGTTCCTGCACCACATCGAGGGCATCAAGGCGGAGATCGTCCCGGCCCAGCTCCAGAACAACGCCGGCATCGTGGGCGCGGCGATGCACGCGGCGGAGTCGGACGGCTAGGGGGGTGCCTTGAAGGCCCCGTGTGGTGCCCCCTGGCCGCCGCTCACGACGGCCGACGGCGGGCCGCCACCCGCCGGGCCACCAGCCGCACTCTCCGTACGATCACGACGAGACCGGCGATCAGCGTCCCCCCGTACAGCCACCCGGCCTCAGTGGCAAGGGCGGTCACGAGCCCCATCAGGCGCCCGCCGATCCCCCCGCCGCCGTCGGCCAACGGCACCAGCCCCACGGCGAACGCGATCGGCACGACCACCGGCGCGGTCAGCAGATCGCCCTCGCGCACCCATACGGCGGTCAGCGCACACACCGGCAGGAACAGCACGCCGTACAGCGTGAGCGACCCGAACAGCAGCGAGTCGAGGTAGCCGAGCAGCAGCATCACGGCCCCGCAGAACAGCCCGGAGCCCAGTCCCGTAAGCCGGGGGTCGGGAAACCGGCGAAGGGCCTGCGGCGCGTGGGGCGGCGACCCGGGGAGCCGTACGGCCGCGGCAGCCTGTTCCGCACTGGGCCGACGTTGGGAGACGGGACGGGTGGAGCGGGTGGGCTGGGCGGGGGCACGGGATGGCCGTCCGGGTCCGGCACCGGCTTCTGGGACACCGGATGGCCGTCCGGGTCCTGCACCGGCTTCTGGGACACGGGATGACCTCCCGGACCCGGCACCGGCTTCTGGCGCACGGGAGGACCGCCCGGATCCCGCACCGGCTTCTGGCACACGGGACGCCCGGCCGGATCCCGTACCGGCTCCCGGCGCACGGGACGAGCGACCGGCCCAGACGTCCCGCCTCGCACCACTCCCACGGCCCCCACGGTTTCCACGGCCCTCATAGCTCCCAAGGCCCCCGCGGCTCCCACCGTTCCCACCGCTCCCAAGGCCCCCACTCCGCACGAACCCACCACCCTCGCCGCGCCCCGCACGCCCCTCGCCCCGCTCCACACCAGCCCCGTCATCCCCGTCCGGCGCGAATCCGCGCTCGCCCCGCGCGTAACCGGCCTCGCTCCGCCCCGCACCACTCCCACCCCGCACCGCCTGCGGCGGCAACGGCGGCGGCGTACCGCGCGGCGACTCGTACCCGGCAGGTCGCGCCCTGTCTTGCTCCACTGGTCCAACCTAGGTCGGTTTATGTGGCGAATCGGCCCGCAGACACGCCTGGGGGCGGACCTTGGCCAGGTGTTCGACAGGGCCGCCGGGGCCGGGCCCGGTACGCCGTAGACTGGGGGATCGGCCCGTGCGTCTGCATCATCTGCACCGAAGATCGAAGAAGGACCGGGCCCGAGCCCAGCCCCTGAAGTCCTCTCACGTACGGGAAGTCGCAACGTGTCGCTCACGATCGGAATCGTCGGTCTGCCGAATGTCGGCAAGTCGACCCTGTTCAACGCCCTGACCAAGAACGACGTGCTGGCGGCCAACTACCCGTTCGCCACGATCGAGCCGAACGTCGGCGTGGTCGGCGTCCCGGACCCGCGGCTGACCAAGTTGGCCGAGATCTTCGGTTCCCAGCGCATCCTCCCGGCGACCGTCGACTTCGTGGACATCGCCGGCATCGTGCGGGGCGCGTCCGAGGGCGAGGGCCTGGGCAACAAGTTCCTGGCGAACATCCGTGAGTCCGACGCGATCTGCCAGGTCATCCGCGCCTTCAAGGACGAGAACGTCGTGCACGTCGACGGCAAGGTCTCGCCCAAGGACGACATCGAGACGATCAACACCGAGCTGATCCTCGCCGACCTCCAGACCATCGAGAAGGTCCTGCCGCGCCTGCAGAAGGAGTCGCGGATCAAGAAGGACATCGCGCCGAAGGTGAAGGCCGTCGAGGAGGCCAAGGAGATCCTGGAGAAGGGCGACACGCTCTTCGCGCACGGCATCGTCCAGGGCACGGAGCGCAATGAGCTCCTCCACGACCTGCACCTGCTCACCACCAAGCCCTTCCTCTACGTCTTCAACGTCGACGAGGACGAGCTGACGGACGACACCTTCAAGGACGAGCAGCGCGCCCTGGTCGCCCCCGCCGAGGCGATCTTCCTGAACGCCAAGCTCGAGGCGGACCTCGCCGAGCTGGACGAGGACGAGGCCCTCGAACTCCTCCAGTCCGTCGGCCAGGAAGAGCCCGGCCTCGCCACCCTCGCCCACGTCGGCTTCAACACCCTGGGCCTGCAGACCTACCTCACGGCCGGCCCCAAGGAATCCCGGGCCTGGACCATCAAGAAGGGCGCCACGGCCCCCGAGGCCGCCGGCGTCATCCACACCGACTTCCAGAAGGGCTTCATCAAGGCCGAGGTCATCTCCTTCGCCGACCTGGTCGAGACGGGCTCGGTGGCGGAGGCCCGCGCCAAGGGGAAGGCGCGGATGGAGGGCAAGGACTATGTGATGCAGGACGGGGACGTCGTGGAGTTCCGGCACGGAGGAACCTCTGGGAGTGGCAAGAAGTAGCAACAGTGGCAATCGAGCCCCTCCCAAGCCTCTCTACGATGCTCAAATGGGAGGGGCCTCTTTCTCTCCGGGGTGCGAGTGAAGCCGAGCCTGTCCGTGGGGGAGCAGGTCGCGCTCCTGGCCCGCCGTGGCCTCGTCATCGACGACGAAGGAGGTCTGCGCGGCGTTCCTCGGCTCGAACAACTACTACCGGTTCTCCGGATACGCTCGCTACTTCCAGCGAGCTCCCCACATGGGCGACGATACGTTTGCGCCCGGCACGACGTTCGCTGAGATCCGCCGCGTCTACGAAGCGGACGAGGCGCTACGCACCGCGCTCAGCCAACCTCTCGCGCGCGTCGAGCTCCTGCTGCGCACGCATGTCGCCCGGGTGATCGCCGATGGGCATGGTCCGTACAAGGATCGCCACATCCTGAGGTAGAGAGGCACCGAAGGTGACCGTGCCGACTACAGCAAGCTGCCCGTGTGGTCGCCGTTGAAGCGTGGTCGTTCGGAACGCTGTCCAAGGCCATCGAGCGCGGAGCCGGCGGCACGCTGGCCGACGCCGTGGCGACCAGCGTCGGGGTCGCGAGGGCCGGCTTCGCTTACCGTGTGAGGTCGTTGGTCTACCTGCGCAACCGGTGCGCCCACCACAGTCGGCTGTGGCACCACTCGGTCCTCTACAACCACGCTGCTGGAAGCCATCCCCTCGACCGTGTCCTGACCGAAACCGACCATCCCTTCGGAGACCGCAGCTCCAGGCCACCGCTCCCCGGAAACGCACGCCACTGGCCCTGGACCGACGTAATCATCGACGCCCTGGCACGGCTCGAAGCCCTCCCGAACCCTGGCTGACCAGGACTTTCCTTTCTGCGAGCAGCACGACCCCGCCGGATCCGTGGAACCCGGCGGCCAAACAACCGAAACGGCCCGCCCAAGAAACCGGCCGACCGTCACGAAAGATCGAGGTTAGTTCGCGCACTCAACCCAAATCGGGAGTTCGACGAGACCGTTCATGACCAAAGTATCGTGGAAACGCAGCTCTGACGGCTCCACGGTCAGGCCGAAACTCGTTGTTCCCGAGAGGAACACGCGCAAAGCTTGCGCCGCAATGAGACGTGTGACGGGAATACCCAGGCATGAATGCCGCCCGCGGCCAAACGTCAGGTATTCGAAATCCCGACCGCGAGTGGGGTCGAACCTGTGAGCATCAGGAAGCACTGACGTGTCCCTGTTGCAAACGTCCACCCCGATGACGAGCAAAGCTCCTGCGGGAACCGCGTACCCGCCTATCACGGATGGCTCCTTCGTCATCCGGTAGATCCCCCGCGCAATCGGGCTCGCGTACCGCTGCACCTCATGGACGAGGCCAGACAGCAGCGACTCGTCATCGCGTACGAGACTCTGAGTCCTCGGATCTTGCGCCAGGCAGAGGATTCCATTCGTGATCAGTGCCGCCAACACCTCGACACCCGACAGTGCGAGCAGTCGAGTGTTCGCCGCAACCTGTCGGTCGTCGAGAGAAGGGAGTTCCGCCATCAGGTCCGACACGAGGTCATCGGCGGGGTGAGCACGCCTGTCGCGCACCCAGTCGACGAGCGTGGCATCAAGTTCGCGCACCGGGTACCCCTGGTAAACCGCGGTCCTCAGGGTCGAGACGAGGTTTTCGTCAAGTCCAAGCAAACGCGACATGACACTGTCAGCGATGGGCACGCCGATCGACGCTACCGCGTCGAGCCTTCCCAGGGTGAGAGCGCTCTCGACCGAGTGCTGGACATCCTGAATCAGTTGTTCCGAGACATCGCGCACGCGAGCATCGATGACCCTCCGAAGTGCGCGCCGTACGCGACGGTGCTCTTCCCCATCGGTTTGGTTGACCGCGAAGACCATCTCGGACATCGCATCCGGATGCGACTCGTCCGGCTCGTCGAAAACGCTCGCCATGAGTTCGCCCGCGCTGCCGTAGGTCTCGACGTCGGACAGGATGCGGGTGGCTTCGCGGTGATCGTTGACGAGCAGTCCCAGCCCGGCCGTCCCCATGCGCATGGGGACGACAGCGGGGGCCGGATCCCCCGGCCCTCGCGACACGGTCCGTTCGTCGAGCGTCCTGCGGAAGAGGATGTGGCCTTCAGACACACCAGACTCCTTGTCTCACGGCGATGCCCACACCGTGGTCGCCGGCACGAAAGACGAGGTCGTGCAGTTCGAGAGCGTCCAGACTGGCCGCCTCGGCGGGGGTGAGCGTGCGCCCCCAGCGGCTTTCGTCGAGGACGGCCGCCGCCGGTTCCGAGCGGTCGACGTCGATGCGGCGGCGCTTCCCGTGGCGCGTGTCCTCGACGGCCAGGAACGTCGGACCGCGCCGGACGACCAGGGATCCTCCCTGCTGCGCCGACCACGCGAAGGAGCCGTCCGGCCGCCGCGGCGGGTCGAGGTGGCGGAGGCCCTCGACCTCAAGGGCGCCGCGGTCGCCGCTCCACGAAACCCGCAGACCGACCCCGCGGGCGTCACGGAGCAGCGCGATCAAGGAGACGAGTTCGGCGTCGCCCATCTCCGGCATGGCGAAGTGGCCGGTCAGCCGGATCCCGGCGTATCCCGACCGGGTCAGGGCGACGAGGTCCTCCCTGCTTCGCACCGAGTGGAGACCCACCGGCGCGAAGAGCCTCCGGCGGTTCGACCGCCGCTCTGCTGTCTGCTTCGTCACCAACGCAATCCCGTCGCGAGCGCCAGATAGGTGGAGTCCTCATGGAAGACGATGCCGAGCTCCGTCCAGTTCTCGACGAGCTCTTCGAGCTGACCGTCCCGCACGGCGATACCGAGCGAGCGCATCGCGGAAGCGAGCGCGGGAAGCGTCTTGCCCTTGGCCAGCGCCCGGTACGCCTCGGCTTCGAGACCCGGCCGGAGCACCAGCTCACGGGGGGGCCAGGTGGGCCGGTCGTCGATGACGACGAGCGAGTCGTCCGGCGCCGGCAGGGCGACCAGCCGGGAGACCGGTGCGGTGTCCTTCCAGTTCGCGACCGCTTCGCGCAACAGCTCGCCCGTCTCGGGGGAGAGGCCGGCGGGCTCGGACTCGAACACGTAGACGAGGTCGTCGAGGCCGTCCGCCACCCCCTCGTAAGCGCTCACCAGGTTGAGCGAGGGGCCGAGAGCCTGGAGACCGAGGGCGGGATCGTCGAAGTAGGGGCTGAAGCGTTCCAGTTTGATCGGGAACGCCCCGGCGGGCGGCGTCAGGTGATGGAGGGCCGGGAGCGAGTCGATCAACGCCTCGTAGTCGCTGTCCTGCTCCCCGGGGAAGCCCACGAGGATGTTCCACGACGGGTAGATCCTGCAGGTGGCGCAGTCCCGCAGGAACCGCACGTTCTGCCACCCGGTCACCCCCTTGCGCATGATGCGCAGGATGGGCGTGCAGAGGCTCTCGACACCCGGCTGCAGCTGCGTGAAACCGGCGCGCGCCAGGGACTCCAGCTGACTGAAGTTGAGGTTCGACTTCACCTCGGCGAACAGCCGGACGTCCCATTCGGCGGGCAGCGCCAGATCCGTGGTCAGCTGCACGACGTGCTCGGGCGCCAGGATGTTGTCGGAGAACACCAGGTCGAGCACGTTGTGCCGGCGGATGGCCCGGCTGGCCTCCGCCTGCACGCGCTCGGCGGGCTTCGCGCGATGGGTCATGGCCGACCCGTTCAGGCCGCAGAACGTGCAGTGATGCTTCGCGCCCCACCAGCAACCGCGGCTGGCCTCGAGGGGAATCTTGACGTCGATGAACGGAGCGGCCGGAGACTTCCCCAGATCGCGGAAGTAGTGATCGTAGGTGGGCTCCGGCACCACGTTCATGGAGACGGGCGTCCGCCCGATGGGGTTGCTGACCGTGGCTCCGTCGACGTCGGACCGCCAGCACAGGCCGGGCACGGCACGCAGCAGTCCGTCGTCCTTCTTCCCGTCACCGCTGCGGCATTCCGCGATGTGGGCGATGAGCGGTGCGATCGAGTGCTCCGCCTCCCCCCGGATCACGTAGTCGAACTCTGGGCGGGCGCGGTGGACCGCTGTGCCCTGGACGCCGTCGCAGTTCGCCCCGCCGAGGATCGTCACGACGTCCGGCCGCAGCTCCTTGACGCGGTGCGCGAGCGCGAACGAGGCGATGTTCTGGTCGAAGGTCGTCGTCAGCCCCAGGACGTCGGCGTCCGATGCCACGAGGTCCCGGGCCAGCTCGTCGATGAAGGCGGGCGCCGCGCGGAACATCGCGCAGTAGGCGTCGACGTGCTCGCTGTCGCGCACGAGGTCGTAGAAGCTCGTGTGGCGCGGGTCGACACCGGGGCGGAAATAGCTGGAGAAGACCCATTCGCCGACCCCGAACACTTCGGCGTCGACGATCAACTCGTAGTGCCCGCGTTCGAGGCCCGCCTCCCGGACCAAGTAGTCGAGCCACCGGATGTTGCCGTAGACGACGTCGAGCTTCTCGACCTCTCCGCGCCGCTCGAACAACGGGGCGATCGTGCTCAGCGCCAGGGAGGGCATGTCGACCACGGCCCAGGGCATGCAGACCAGCGCAACCGAAAGGGCGTCCTCGTGCACGACCGGCGGGGTGAGATCCGGCACCGGTTGTTTGTGCCCGATCTGCATCAGTTCCACTTCGGCTCCTCATCGATCAGGGGCGTTGTCGAGACGGGCTGGTTCAGGATTCCTTCGGGTCGGCGGCCTGCTCGCTCCCGGTGGTCACCCGCGTTCCCCGGATGAGCACCGGGAGCCACAGGAGACACGCCAGCAGGGGGACCGCGGCGTAGACGGCCATGCCCACGCTGGAGCCCAGTCCGCCCATGAGCGCGCCGAGGACGAGATAGCCGATGCCGATGAGCGCCGACTCCACGAACGCGATCATCGACAGCAGGCTCGCCCGGTGGCGCGACGGGACCGCCTCGTTGAACACGTTGTCCACGAGCACGGCGGTGATCTCGGGAATTCCGACCAGGAGCAGGAACGCGGCGATGGTGACCCAGACGAGGCCGAGGCCGGTCAGGCCGAGGGCCGCGGCGAGCGCCAGGAGGGACAGCGGGGCGATGATCCGGTACCCGACGCGCCGGTCGGCGCGGTCCGACAGCAGGGGAGTGAGACCGCCGATGAAGAATCCCGCCGAGACGACCACACTGACCAGCGCGGTGCTCGCGCCCTGATCGGAGAGCGTCTTCTGGGTGAAGATGATGTACGGCGTCAGCGTCGCGTGCATCAGTCCGGACACCACGACGAGCGTCACGAGCGCCGGCGTGGCGACCCGGAGCATCGCCCGCCATGCCGTGGTGTCACCGTGCTCCTTCCCGGCTCCGTCCTGCTTGTCCACCGCGTCCGTGCCGCGGATCTCGGGCACCCGGGCCAGCAGCACCAGCACGGCCACGACGAGGCACGACGCCGAAGCGGCGTAGACGATTCCCCAGGAGAACCGCTGCAGCTGGCCGCCGAGGATGATGGCGACCCCCGAGGTGACCGTCCCGAGCATGGTGAACCGGGACCTGATCCTGACGTAGCCGCTCGTCGCGCCCCGGCGCACGAGCAGGTCGTACAGCAGGGCGGTGTCCGAACCGGACACGCAGGCCATGCCCACGCCCTGGCCGATGAACAGCGCCAGGAACAGCCAATAGTCGGAGGTCGCCACCTGACCGAGCAGGCATCCGGCCACCAGCACCTGGCCGATCACGATGCTGGCGCGCCTGCCGATCCGGTCGGCGATGATTCCCGTGGGCAGCTCCGCGAGTCCGCTGACCAGGAAGAGCAGGGTCTGGAGGAGGGCCACCTGCCCGGCGGAGAAGCCTTGCTGGTAGAGGAAGATGACGAACACGCCGCGCTGGAACATCGAGTTGGAGAGCACGGCGTAGAGGTAGAACGGGCGCGTGACGCTTCGTGCCGCGTCGACCGCCGCCGACCTGTCAAGGGCCTCCGTGGTGCCGGTCATGCTGCGGGTTCCCCCTGGTGACTCCGGTGGTCAAGGACGTTCTCCACCATCACGGGTGGACTCGGCTCCTGCTCGGCCTCGTTCACTTACCAGCTCACCGGCATTCCCTTGAGGCCGTATCCGAGCCCGTCGTCCATGAACGGGAGGTCGTCGAGGTCGACGGCCAGGGCCAGGGTCGGGATGCGCCGGAACAGGGCGGTGAACACGAGCTGGAGCTCCAGGCGGGCCAGCGGCTGGCCGGTGCACTTGTGCACACCGAACCCGAAGGCGAGGTGCTGGCCGGCGTCGCGGCGCAGGTCCAGCGTCTCCGCGTCGGGGAACACGCTCTCGTCGCGGTTGCCGATCTCCTCCGGGAGGATCAGGCCCTCGCCGGCGCGTATCAGCTGTCCGGCGATCTCGATGTCCTCCACGGCCACGCGGCGGCGGCCGGGCTGGACGGTGGTCAGGTATCGCAGCAGCTCGTCGACGGCCCCGGCGACCCCGGCTTCGTCGGCGTCCCGCAGCACGGCGATCTGGTCGGGATGGAGCAGCAGGGCCAGCGTGCCCAGCGCGATCATGCTGGCCGTGGTCTCGTGCCCCGAGATCAGCAGGAACAGGACCAGCATCACCAGTTCGTGCCGGTTCAGCTGGCCGGTGGCCAGCCGTTCGGTGGCGAGCTGGGACAGCAGGCCGTCATCGGGGTGGGCGAGCTTGTGGCCGATCAGCTTGGCCAGGTAGTGGTACAGCTCGCGCTCGGACTTGCTCGCGACGTCGGCCGGGACGTCGCTCTCGGTCACCGCCCTGATGGCGTGATGGAAGAAGTCGTGGTGCTGGTAGGGGACGCCGAGCACGTGGCAGATGACCCTGGACGGGATCGGCAGGGCGAACTCCGACACGAAGTCCGCCGGCTTCGGGCCGGCCAGCAGGGCGTCGATGCGGTCGTCGACGACCTGCTGGATCGTGGGCCGCAGCTTCTCGACCATACGGGGGGTGAACGGCCGGGCGATCATCCGGCGCAGCCGGAGGTGCTCGGGGCCCTCCATGGCGGTCAGGAACTGGCCTTCGCCGTGGTGGTCGCGCAGGAACTGGGTGTGGAACGGGTAGCCCGGCTGCATCCAGTCCGCGCTGACCCGGCGGTCCGACAGCAGCGCGCACTGCTCCGCGTGCCGCGTCACCAGCCACGGAGTGCTGCCGTCCCACAGCCGGACCCGGACCAGCGGCGCCCGCTCCTGCAGCTCGGCGAGCTCGGGTGCCGGATCCAGCGGACAACCGGACGCCCGGGGCATCGGAAAGTACGGGATTGCCGTGGATTCCAGATCGGGAACGTTGGCCTGCGAAGACGTCACAATCCTGGCTCCGTTTCCGAATGTCCCATAACGAAAGACACATGAACAATGAGGGCCGATGCCCGCTGAATGGTGTTATCGCCGAATCGGCTTCCGTGGCCTGCGGATTCCGGTGCTCGATCTTTTTGCGCCACGGGGTGGAAAACCGGCCATACTCGGCCCTTGCCCGCTGAAGGCGGGCACCGTCGAACGATGACCTCTCCGTTTGGCACTGTTCCGGACCCGAAGCACCCTACCCAGAATTGATCAAGCCCTACAAGAGGCAGGACGGCGAGGTGCTCCTCCACGCTCCGGCGTGACAAGGGCCGTGGCCAGGGAATTCGTGGCCTTCCGCGCCGACGGCCGGGGGAGGAGCGGAATCGATCGGCCGGCGGCGGTCCCTCCGTTCGCCGGCGGGAACCGGGATCGGATGCCGCGCCGGACCATATGTGCACTCACCATTGACAGGACCTCAAGATCCGTATGGGATGGGGCCGTTGGTGCCAGTCGAGGTGAAGAAAGGACAACGATGATGCAGGAACTGCAGGAGCGTCCGGTGATCGCGATGACCGAGGAGGAGCCGGACATGGTGCTTTTCACTGATGGCGAAGGGTTTGACCTCGTCGATGACGTGGAGCTCATCTCCCTGTCATCGGCCACCTTGGGCGCCATCGTCGCGCGGCGCTGCTGATCGCATCTGATGGCGACTCCGAAACGACTGGCCCTCTCGTTCGCTGGGGAGGGCCAGGTGTCGGTCCGGTCGTCCACGCGGAATGTTCGCGTGACGCTGGGCCGGCCCCTGATCAATTCCGACGTCAATTCCCCGTTCTTCGTCCCTCTCGGACTTCTCTGCATTGCCTCGCCCCTGATGGCGCATGGCCACCCCACCGTCGTCGTCGATCTGGAGTACGAGCACCGGATCGGTGCCTTCGAGCCCGGTGACGCCGACTGGCTCGACGAGACCTGCGAGCGTCTGCTCGCCGCCGATCCCGACGTGCTCGGCCTCACCTGCCTCGCGGACACCCTCCCGTCGTGCCTTCTCATCGGGGGCCGGGTCAAGCTGCTCCGGCCCGATGTCACGGTGGTGCTCGGTGGACCCGGGACGTTCGGAGTCTTCCCCGACGCCCTCCCGCGCTTCGCCGACTGCGTCGACTTCGTGTGCCGCGGCGAGGGAGAGCTCGCGATCACCGCTCTCGCGGACGCCCTCGCCGACGGGGCCGACCCCGCGGAGGTGCGCGGCTTCTGGTCGTGCAAGAACGGCCAGGTCGTGTCCAGCGGGCCGCAGCCGACCACGAACCTGAACCTCGTGCCGATGCCCGCGTACGACGCCGTGCCGATGGGCGACTACATCCGGCTCTCGACCCCGCACATCTTCGATGTGCACATCGGCTCCGGGTGCACCTATTCGTGCAAGTTCTGCATGACGTCGACGTTCTGGGACCGCGACTTCCGGATCAAGGACCCCGCGGTCATCCTCGACGAGTTGCGGTTCCTGCACCGCACCTACGGGGTCACCCAGTTCAACTTCCTGCACGACAATTTCGCCAACAAGCGCACGTATCTCGACGAGTTCGTGTCCTATTTCGCCGAGCACAACGACATCTTCGAGTGGGGCTGCGCGGTCCGGCCGGACAACGTCAACCCGTCCCTTCTGCGGCGTATGGCCGATGCGGGGTGCTTCAACATCTTCTGCGGCACGGACGCGGGATCGGAGAAGATCCTCAAGTCCATGCTGAAGATGCCCTCGACGAAGCGGACCTACGAGTTCTTCCGGTCCGCCCAGGAAGTCGGCATCCAGTTCGAGACGAACACGATCGTCGGGTACCCGGAGGAAGCCGCCAAAGACCTCGAGAAGTCCCTGGAGGTCGTGTTCGACGCGATCGCCTACGGGGCCGTCAACAGCGACCTCAGCGTGCTCCAGCCGCTTCCCGGTGCCGAGATCACCGATGAGTACCGGGCCGAACTCGAACCGCTCAAGGGCGAACTCGACGTCATGGGGACCTTCCTCCCGCCGGACGTCCGCGCGCTCATCAAGGAAGAGGCGGAGATCTTCACCGGCTTCAGCTTCATCCGCAGCGGAAACCGGGAATACGAGTACTACCAGGACGTGCTGCGCCTTTCGCGGTACTTCACGCGCCGCTACTACCACCTGCTGCGCTTCCTGAAGCAGGGTGCGGGGCTCACGTACGTGGAAGTCATCGACGCACTGCTGGAGCGGTCCGCCATGCCGGTCGAGGAAGCGCTCGACGAAATTCTGGCGAAGCTGGACGGCGCGCACGCGCGAACCGCCAGGGCGCTGTTCACGTACGACTCGATGCTCGCGGAGTTCCGCGGCGACGAGGTCGAGGAAGAACTCGTCAACGTGTACCGGCGGCCCGCCACCCTGGGGGAGAAGCCGCATTTCCTGACCGCGGACCTCGACGTCGACGTCGTCGCGATGGTCTCCGACCCGCGGGAGATCACCTGGGAACCGGAGCTGGACCGTCCGACCGTCGTGGTCGTGTACCGCGCGAGTGAGGCGGAGGTGTCGACTCTCCGCCTGACGCCGGCGCAGGCCAAGATGTTCCAGGCCCTCATGCCGCGCGGGCCCGAGGAACGCGAAGCCCTCCTCGCCCAGGCCGCCCCCGGCCGGCTGCGCGAGGTCGCGACGGCGGTGGCGGGACTGTGTGCCCGGATCGACGCCTCGCCGGACGCCCCCGAGCGGACTCCGCCGGCGGCCGACAGCCCCCTCGTGACCACGTGAGCGCCATGCGCCCCGTCGTCGTCGAGGTGGACGACGACCCGATCCGATGGCACGGACCCACGGGAGGCGACTACCTGAGCCGCTGGTTCGCCTCGGCGAGCCAGCACAGCCGGCTCGACCTCCTCTGGGTCACGGACGACGGGCTCAGCCAGCACTACCGCGTCCAGCAGGGCGCGTCCTTCTCCGACGGAAGCCCGGTGCGCGCGAGCGATCACGCCCGGGCGATCCGGACCGCGCTCACGGTGCCGTCGCTCCAGCGGTTCCTGCTCGACATCCGCGCGGTCCGCACCTCGAAGGACACGCTCGTCATCGAGCTCCGCCGCCCGGTGCCGCACCTCCCCAGCCTGCTCCAGAGCGTCGACCTCGCACCGATCTCGGCGTGCGGACAGTTGTCCTCCGGCGCGTACGAGCGTGCCGTGCGCACCACCGACGACGAGTACTGGCTCGAACCCGTCAGGGCCGGCACGCCCCCCGTGCGGGTGCTCGTGCGCCGGGATCCGCAGGGTGCCCCGGAGCGGTTCCGGCGGGGCGAGGTCGACGTGACGTGTGCGACGGCGTTTCCGCTCGACCGCGTCCCGGACTTCGCGGACAGCCGCGCGTTCCACACGGCACCGACCGCGATCGAGATGTGCCTGGAGGTCGTCCCCGACAGCCGGTCGGCGGTGGGCGACGCGGAGTTCCGCCGCCGGCTCCTCGGCGCGCTCCGCTACGACCGCCTGGTCGCCCGGTGCTGGAACGGCGTGGAGTCGGCGGCGCCCGACCACCACGTCGAAGCACCGCCCAGCACCGCCGGCGCCGGTGAGCGGCTGCGCCTGGGGTACTGGGACTACTACCCCAACCTGGACGTGGCCGAAGAGGTCGCGGCCCAGCTGACCGAGAACCTCGGTGTCGAGGTCGAGCTGGCACCCGCCGACTTCGTCTCGGGCTCGGCCCAGTCCTTCGACCTGCTCCTCGCCCTGCGGGGCCCGCTCTTCGAGGATCCGATCGGCGCCCTGGACCTGCTCGACCCGGCACGCCGCGACCCGGTCCTCGCGCCGCTGCTGCGTCGGCTGTCCGAGGACCCGGACGACGAGGACGCGGCCGACGAGCTGCGGCGAGCGGTGCGCGAGCAGTGCCCGGTCCTGCCGCTGCTGCGGCTGCGGGGCCACTGGCTGCAGCACGAGTCACTGGCGGGCCGGCCCTGGCCGTCGATGGACGCCGTGCGTTTCCCCCGGTTCAGCTGGAGCGCCGATTCTCCCTGACCCCCGGCAAACGGTGATCTCGCTACGAAGGAAGGCCAGGGATGGCTGACGGAAGCGACCGCTACGTGCTCTCGCCTGCGGCGACCTGGTCCCGCGACGGCGACGAGCTGCGCGTCTTCTCCGACGAGGTACTGCTGGTCCGGCGCTGCCCCGAAGCGATGTTCGCATGGCTCGAAGCGGTCTCCGACGACCCGCTCGGCCTCCCGGTGCCGAGCGGAAGGAACACGGACGCCATCGTGCGCACGCTCCTTCGGCTCCGCCTCGTCGTCGCACCGTTCGACCGCTCGTGGCAGTCGTCCGCCTGGCGGAACCAGGTCGAGTACTTCGCGGCCCTGGGTCTGGACGCCGGCGCGGCACAGGAACGGCTGCGCGCGGCACACGTGACCGTCCTGGGCGTCGGCGGCATCGGCGGGGTGGTGCTGGCCGAGCTGGTGGGCGCGGGCGTGGGGGGACTCACGCTCGTGGACGGCGACCGGGTCGCGCTGGAGAACCTGAACCGCCAGTACCTCTACCGGCGTTGTGACGTCGGACGGCCAAAGGTCGACGCGGCCGGCGAGTGGGTGCGTGAGCGCCTCCCCGAAGCGGAGCTGACCACCGCCATGGAGACCATCACGACCAGCGAGGCGCTGGTGCCGCACCTGCGCGATGGCGGGTTTCTCGTCGTGGCGGCCGACCGTCCTGCGTCGCTGCCGGAACTGTGCGCTCAGGCGTGTCTGGAGCGCGGAGTGTCGATGATCACGGGCGGCTGCGGGCTCCGGGTGGGATCGAGCGGCCCGCTGATCCGGCCCGCCGACGTCCCGGCCTTCCTCGCGTCGCTCCAGGAGGCGAAGGCCGCGGCCGGAACCGCGGTCACGCCGATGGCGGCCTCGTTCGGCCCGGTCAATACGCTGGTGGGCGCGACGATGGGCCGTGATCTCATCTTCGGCATACTCGGTGTGAGCGCCCGAACGACTTCGCATCGCGTCGAGCTGCTAGGGACGGCCTTGACCTGAGAGTGCGGAAGGTGAGCTCTGGCCTCGATTTCTGGCGTGCGCTGGTTGAAGGCTTGGCTATCAACGTGTCTGAGCGAGAGCTGATCGACCCTGACTCGCCGGATCGGCAAGCCCGAGCCGCTCAAGCACCACTTGCCCGGGGTGTGGTCGAGGCGGATCGACGACGAGCACCGTCTTGTCTATCTGGTCACCGACAAGGAGATCGTGATCCTCGCAGCTCGCTATCTCTACTGGACGGCTGGACTCTTCGTGCCACGCGGCCTCTTCTGTGCCGGGGGCATTGTCGGGGGCCGTACGAAGCGTTCGAAGGCGATGTCGGCTGATGCAGCGATCACGCTCGTTGGCACCGCTCGGACGGTCGCCCAGTTGAAGCGGTAGGCCGATGTCGCTTGGCCGTAAGACGATGCTGGTTCGCCGCTCACTACGGCCTCAAGGAGGCTCCGCCGCGCGGAGCGACTGATCGAGAGGAAGCCGCCCCCGGCACCTGAAGTGCCGGGCCGTGTCGGCACTTGGGGCCCTGAGAATCCGGAGACCTCGGCGACGACCGGGCAGCGGCTGGTCGGTGGCCGTTACCGGCTGACCGAGCGGCTGACCGAGCGGCTGGGCGCGGGCGGATGGGTGCGGTCTGGGCCGGGCGGATCCTGAGGGAGGCCCGGGCGGCGGCAGGCGTGGACCATCCGGCTGGCGTGACCGTCCACGACGTGGTGGTCGTGGACCGGTTCGGCGACGACCCGCTGTTCGCCCCGTCTCCCTCCGCGAGTCCCGCCCCCAAGAGTTCCCCGAGCCCCTCGTCGACCACCACCGGCCGCTACGAGCGCGTCCGGGAGGCCGAGTTCGAGCTGGACTCGCAGTGGGCCACCGGAAGCAGCCTGCGTACCATCGAGGTTGACGGACAGCCGGGCGCCGGAGGGCCGAGTCCCGAACATCGATGGCCGCCTCCACCTGCTGGTGGCCTCCGGCCTCGAAGCGGAACGCCGCCGGCCGGGGAGCACCACATCCCGGTCGCCTGATCCGGCAGTGGAAGATCAACCCCGGCAATGTCTTCGACCTCGCCGTCGTCCCCCCCTCGACGACGCCCCAAGCCCCCGTCGCAGGCAGTCACAACCGGCCCCCCGTCGCGGGCAGTCCGGGGCGGACGGAGCGGAGTGCCACGGGGGAAAACAGGCCGCTCCGTCCGCCGACGGGGGCTGCCAGGCTGTTGGCAGCGATCCCGTCAGCAGTGTTCCCGGGCAGCCTCGAGATCCGCTGGACAGTCCCTGACCGTGTGCTCGTCATCCGCTGAAGAGGGTTGGGCTGCTGACCATCTGTTGCTTCTCCAACGTCGCTCGAGGAGGACCACCTAGCCTCGTCGGACCCGGACTGGCCGGGCTCCCCGGGTGAGGCGAAAGGAAGCCGTCGTGTGGCCTTGGCGGACGTGGCTGCGGCTGGTGGGACGGGATCTGGCGACGGGACTGGCCGCACTGGGTCAGGCCTTCGGCGCCTTCACGACCCCCGAGTGCTACGGCTTCGGACCGGTGGGCGGGGCATCCGCCCTCGACGCCGGATGCGCTCCCGGCCTGGGGCATCCGGAGCATGTGGTCGATGTCCCTCTGTCGGCGCTGTCCGACGCGGAGCAAGCCGTCTGGCGGCAGCTCGACGACGTATGGGAGTGAGCCGCGCCGACGCTCAGGACGAGGCGATCACCACGGCGGAGGCGACATTGGCGTCATGCGTGAGGGACAGATGCCACGAGCGGATACCCCGCCCGGCCGCCGCCGCGTAGACGCTGCCGCGGACGCGCAGGGTCGGGCGGCCGGAGGGATCCGTGCAGATCTCGGCGTCGTGCCAGCGGAGCCCGCCCGGGGCCCCCAAAGCCTTCGCCACGGCCTCCTTGGCGGCGAAGCGCGCGGCCAGGGAGGCCGGACCGCGTCGGGCACCTGACGGAAGGGCCAGCTCGGCCGGGGTGAAGAGCCGGTCGGCCAGGCCGGGGTTGCGGTCCAGCGCGAGGGCAAACCGTCCGATCGCCGCCACGTCGATGCCGACCGCCACGACCTGAGGCGGCGTCGGCGACACCGACGGGGGTGGCGAGGGAGGAGAGAGGCGCGAAGGGGCGAGCAGGTGCGACAAGGGCCGGGTCAGCCGCCGGCCGACCGCGGCCAGAAGGCCGCCGAGCCGTTCCCCCGGGGCGTCGTCCTTCTGCAGGCGGTGAGATCGCATGCGGGGAGCCTGGCAGGTGCGGCTCGACGCATGCTCGAAGAGCTCCCGAGAGGTGGCCGTACGTCTTCCCGGGCAGCCGGACCGTCCTGTTCGGCTGCCGGGCGCATGTTCGGGTATGCCGCTGCCGGCCGGCGGTCTCGTCGGGCATGCCGGACGGGGGGATCCGTGCGCACGCCCGACGGTACGGCGGCACCGGGCAAGGGCGCCGAATCCCCACCGCACCGGCGCCCTTGCCCGCGTGGTCTCACGTGGCCGCCCTTCACCGCGTTCCTAGGCGGCCGACACCGGCCTTCCCCCTGGTCTGCCCGGTTCTTCAGGCCCGCCCGGCCCGCCCGGCCCGCCCGGGCCACGGGACTCCAGCCGGACGTCCTTCAGCACCAGTGCCAGCACCAGTCCGGCCAGAAGGACGGGTACGGCGGAGAGGAAGACGGTCGACAGGGCGTTGCTGTAGACCTCGGCCACCGTCCCCGCGGTCCCGGGGTCGAGGGACCCCGACCGTGTCGGATCCAGCGTGCCGGCCACTACTCGGTCCGCCGTGGCCGGGGGCAGCAGGTCCGCCGCCTCGGTGGCCAGCCGGGCGTTGAGCAGCGAGCCGAAGACCGTGGCGCCCAAGGCCGTACCGAGGTTCCGGGAGAGGCCGACCGTGGAGGTGCTGACGCCGATGTACCGGCGGGGTGCGGTGCTCTGCGCGACCAGCGTGGTCACCTGGGAGGAGAGCCCCACACCGATGCCCATGACGGCGAGCAGGGCGGCCACGGTGGTGACACCGGTGTCCTGTGAGGTCATCGACATGAGGGCGGCGGCGACGGCGGCCAGTGCGGTGCTGGCCACCGGGAACCACTTGTACCGTCCGGTCTTGCCGATCACCTGGCCGGCCACCACGGTCGCCACGGCCATGCCGATCATCGCGGGGAGGAAGAGCAGTCCGGTTTGGGTGGCACTGACGCCCTGCACCGACTGGAAGAGCAGCGGGACGAAGTTGACGCATCCGAAGAAGGCGAAGCTGACGGCGAACGCCACGACCACGCAGATCGTGAACGTCCGGTCCGTGAACAGCCCGAGCGGCACGACGGGTTCGGCCGCCGAACGCTCGTGCCGCACCCACACCGCGCCCAGCAGCAGGGCCCCGGCGCCGAGGGCGATGACGGAGGGGCGGCCCCAGCCGTCGCGGCCGGCCAGGTCGGTGGCCAGGACCACGCAGGCGATGAGTCCGGCGAGCAGTGCCGTACCGGCGTAGTCGAGGCGCGGACGGGTCTTGCCGCGGGTGTCGGCCGGAAGCAGGGCGCGGATGCCCAGCAGGGCGAGGAGTCCGAGCGGCAGGTTGACGTAGAAGATCCAGCGCCAGCCGAGTTGGTCGGTCAGGACACCGCCGGCGAGCGGGCCCGCCAGGTTGGCGATGACCATCACGCCGGCGAACCATCCCTGGTACTTGGCCCGCTGCCGGGGCGGCATCAGATCACCGAGCACGGAGAAGGCGCTCACCTGCAGTCCACCGCCGCCGAGTCCCTGGAGCGCGCGGAAGGCGATGAGCTGGCCCATCGAACCGGCGGCGCCGCACGCCACGGAGCCCACCAGGAAGATCACCACGGCGGACAGGTAGACCACGCGGCGCCCGAAGAGATCGCCGAGCTTGCCATAGATGGGCATGGCCACGCTGAAGGTGAGCATGTACGCGGTGAAGGTCCAGCTGTACAGGTCCAGGGCGCCCAGGTCTGCCGTGAGCTCGGGGCTCGCCGTCGCGACGATCGACTGGTCGAGCATCGACATCGCGCTGGTCAGCAGCAGGGCGGCCAGCAGGAGGGGGAAGCGGGGCGGCAGTGGGGTGGTGGTGGCTCCCCGCGGAGTGTCAGGGGCGGGTCCGGACATCAGACTCTCCTTGTGGGAGGCATATAGAGGTTGGGGACAAGTACATGCTATTAGCATATATAGATTCTGTGTAGCCTATGCTCGCGCTCGCGGGAACGCTCAGGGGGAATCGCGCATGTGTTCGTGTGATGGTGGCCTGACCGTCAGCGCCCGTCGAGCGCCGCTCAAGCAGAAGTCAAGTAATCGACCTCACGCTCACGAACGTGCACCAGGCTGCGAATGGTGCAGAAAAAACGGGAGGGTCAGTGCTGCAGATCGGTCTACTTGGAACCCTGCAAGTCGTCCATCAAGGCGTTCACGTCACGCCGTCCGCCCCGAAGGTCCGACAGGTTCTCGCGTTGCTGGCCCTGCGGGCCAACACCACGGTCGGGCTCCATCAGCTCGTGGAGGAACTCTGGGAGGAGCGTCCCCCGTCCAGCGCGGCCACCACACTCCAGACGTATATCTACCAGCTGCGCAAGCTGCCCGGACTGTGTGATTCCCAGCACCCCGACCCCTGCGACCGCAGCTACGCACTGCTGACGACACCGGGTGGCTACCGGCTGTCGGTCCCTCAGGGCTGCCTCGACACCCAGGAGTTCGGCGAGCTCTCCGGGCACGGCAGGGAGTGCCTGGAGAGAGGCGAGGTGGCGGAAGCCGCGGACCTGCTCCAGCGGGCCCTCGCCGTGTGGCGAGGGCCCGCTCTCAGTGATCTGGCCCATGGGCCGATCGTGGGCATCGACACGCTGCGGCTGGAGGAACAGCGCTACGAGGTCCTGGAGGAGCGCATCAACGCGGACCTGCTCCTCGGCCGCCACCACCGGCTGATCAGCGAACTGACCGCGCTGGCCGCCGACAACCCCACCCGGGAGGGGCTGCACGCCAAGCTGATGCTGGCGCTCTACCGAGCGGGCCGCCGGCCGGATGCGCTGGAGGTCTTCCAGCGCATCCGCCGGGTGCTCACCCGGGAACTCGGTCTGGAGCCCTGCTCCGAACTGCAGCGGCTGCACCAGCAGATGCTGGCCGGAGACCGGGGACTCGATCTGCCGGGCGGACGGACGACCGTACGCGCCCCGTCGGCCGACGAGCCGCCGGTGAGGCTGCCCGCCGACGTCCCTCTGATCGGACGAGATGCCGAACTCGCCCGAACGGCGAAGGCGTTGACGGAGAGCACCGGTGAGGAAGGACCGCGGTGCGTCGCGGTGGCGGGGCTGCCCGGCGCGGGCACCACCGCCTTCGTGGTGAGTCTCGCCCACCGCCTGGGTGATGCCTTCCCGGACGGGCGGCTGTACGTGTCACTCGGGGATCCGGCCGAGCCGCGGTGTGTCCAGGACGTGCTGGCCGATCTGCTCGAAGCGATCGGCCACCGGCGCGACGAGCTGCCGACGGACCTGGCGGACCGCTCCCGGATGTTCCGGGCCTGGACCGCGAACCGCCGGGTGCTGCTGGTCGTCGACGATGTGGCGGCGGCCCACCAGGTCGCGCCCCTGATGCCGACGGGCACCCGGTCGGCCGTCCTCCTGGCCGGCTACCGGCGCCTGTACGGTTCCCTGTTCAGAACGCGCGTGGACCTCCCGACCCTCGGCTCCCGCGCGTCGCTCGAACTCTTCCTCACCGCGCTCGGCCGGGCACGCACCCTGGGCGACAACTCCGGGATGCACATGCTGCAACAGCTCTGCGGTGATCTGCCGGGCCCGATGCTCGAGGCCGTGGGGGTGCTGATGCTGCGCCCGCACTGGCGGGTACGGCAGCTCATCGACTGGATGGGCCGCGATCGGCGGGTCGGTGTGGCCTTCCAGCGGCCGCACCCCTTCCACCATGTGCTCCGGCGCTGCGGGGGGCTTGAGCCTCGGCTCCGTGACGCGCTGGTCAGGCTCGCCTGGGAGGCCGACGGGCCGCTGACCGTCGAGCAGGCGGCCATGGCCCTGCAGCTGGATCCGGACGAAACCGAGGACATACTGGAGGAACTGGTCGAGTTCTTCCTCCTCGAGGTGGACGTCGCCAGCGACCCGTCGACCGGGCGGTGCTTCCAGTACGCTCTGCCCGCCTTACTGCGCCACGCGCTGCGCGGGACACGGGAGCGGACCTTCGCCTGAGTGGTCCGAAGCGTGCGCCACATGGTGAGGGGGACCGCCTGCGGGGGTCCCCCTCACCATGTGTCCGGATCACCAAATGTCCGGCCGGATCACAGCTCCAGGTGTACCCCGTGTTCCCGCAGCCAGGTGTTGACCTGCAGCGCCATCTCGACGTTCATCCGGTGCAGCCAGTCCTGCGCCGCCTCGCCCGCGGGCGTGATGACATGGCGCGCCTTCTCCAGATCCAGCATTGGCAGGACCGGAGCGGCCGGGTCGGCCAGCATCTCGGCGAACTCCTGGTGCAGCGCTTTGGTGTAGGTGGCGTCCTGGCTCACCGGGAAGGGCGCCTTGGGCCGCTCCAGGACCTGCTCGGGCAGCAGGTCGGCCGCGGCCGCCCGCAGCAGGCTCTTCTCCCGGCCGTCGAACGTCTTCATCTCCCAGGGGATGTTGTACGCGTACTGCACCAGCCGGTGGTCGCAGAAAGGTACCCGTACCTCCAGCCCGGAGATCATGCTGAGCCGGTCGTTGCGGTCCAGCAGCCTGGGCAGCCAGTGCGTCAGATGGAGGTGACAGACCTCGCGGGCACGGCGCTGCTCCGGGTCCTCGCCGGGCAGCCGGGGGATCTCCGCCATCGCCTGGGCGTAGCGCTCCGCGTAGTAACCGTCCATGTCCAGGCGGGACTTGAAGGCCGGGGAGAGCAGCCCCTGCCCCAGGCCCTCGCGGGTGCCCGGATGCCACTGCTCGAAGGCGACCCAGGGGAACTGCTCCTGGTCCGCCAGGTCGGGGATGTGCACCCAGCTGTAGCCACCGAAGATCTCGTCGGCGCTCTCGCCCGTCAACGCGACCGTGGAGTGCCCGCGCACACCCGCGAACGCCTGGTACGTCGAGGTGTCCATGTCGCCGAACGGGGCCGGGAGGTCCTGGGCACGCAGTACGGTGCGCCGGGCCGAGGGGTCGATCAGGTCGGCGGTGGTGAGCTCGATCTCCAGGTGGTCCGCACCGATGTGCTCGGCGACGGCCCGCGCGTACGGCGCGTCCGGAGCGCTGCGCACCAGGTCGGGCTGGAAGTTGTCGCTGTAGCCGCTGTAAGTGACGGTCGTGGTGCGTACCCGGCTGCCGCCCTCGCGGGCCAGGGCGCGGGCGGCGAGCGCGGCGACGGTGCTGGAGTCGAGGCCGCCGGAGAGCAGCACGCTCAGCGGCACGTCGGAGACCAGCTCGCGGGCCACGCTGCTCTCCAGCAGCCCGCGCACGGTCCGGATCGTCTCGTCGCGGCCGTCCTCGTGCGGGCGGGCCTCCAACTGCCAGTACCTGCGCAGCACCAGGCCGCCCGGGCCGTAGGTCAGGGTGTGGCCGGGCGGCAGCTCGCGGATGTCGCGGTACACGCTCTCGCCGGGGGCGCGGGCCATGGAGAAGAGCACCCGCAGCCCGTCGAGGTCGACGACCGGGCGGACGGCCGGGTGGGCGAGCAGGGCCTTGGGCTCGGAGCCGAAGACCAGGCCGTCCTGGACCCGCGCGTACGAGAGCGGCTTGATGCCGAAGCGGTCGCGGGCGAGGAACAGCGTACGGCGGCGTACGTCCCACACCGCGAAGGCGAACATGCCTTCCAGCCGTTCCACGCAGCCTTCGCCCCACTCCAGATAGGCGTGGAGCACCACTTCGGTGTCGCTGCGAGTGCGGAAGCGGTGGCCGAGGCCGGTCAGCTCCTCGCGCAGTTCCCGGAAGTTGTAGACCTCGCCGTTGTAGGCGAGGACCGCCGGCGGCGCCTCGTCGCCGGCGGGGCCGGCGGCCGGGGCGGTCATGGGCTGGCGGCCACCCTCGATGTCGATGACCGCCAGCCTGGTCTGAATCAGCGTGGCCTGCCGGTCCGCCCACACGCCCTGGTCGTCCGGGCCACGGCAGGCCATCGTCCGCACCATGCCTCCGGCGACTGCGGGGTCCTCCCGGACCGGACCGCTCTCGCGGCGGGCCCAGCCTGCGATGCCGCACATTACGGGTCTCCTTCCGTGGCCTGTCGGTGCCCTGGTGCGTAACGATCTCCCGCAACACTCGAATCCTCGTGGAGACGTGCTGGACCGGCACGGACGGCCCGTTGGGGGCCGGGCTCACGCCCGTGCGCCCTCCCGGCGGTAGGCGGGGATGAGGATCGCGCCGACCGTGAGGTGGAGCAGGACCAGGGTGACCCGGTTGCCCGCGGTCAGCCCCTGCGCGAACAGGGGCGCGAACAGCGAGAGGACGAGCACCGCCACGGCGATACCCGTCCACACGGCCCGCCCGCGGCTGCTCCTGCGCTCCAGCAGGGCCAGCAGGCCCCAGCCCAGCAGGGAGACGACCGCCACCGAGATCGGCACCGCGGGGAAGGCGAGTGCGGTGGTGGTGGTCGAGCCGGGGCCGTCCGGGGTGCGCAGGTCGATGTCGAGCACCGAGTGGGCGATGACCCAGATCAGCGCGGCGGCGACGACGGCGCCCACGACGGCGAGGGCGCGGGTGCGGGCCGCGCTTGCGGTGCGGGCGGCGGTGCGGTTCTCGGGCATGTCCGGCCTCCTGGGGTCTTGAGTGGGACGGCCGCCTGGACGCGGTCGCGACGACGGCCAATTTAATGAACAAGAGCATATGCATGACGTTCGCATATAATGGTTGCACGTCCAGGAATGCCGAGTCCACAGGAATGCTGGATCCACACGATGTCGAGTAACCTCGAAGTGTGAAGGGCGCAGACACCATCCAGGGCAAGGTCCGTCAGGAGAGCGGCTCCGAGGGGCACCGCGAGGCCCCTGTACAGACGGACGTCCTGAGCGCCGTCGAGCTGGCGATGATCCGGATCCGGCGTCGGCAGGCCAGGCGCAGCCTGGCCCGGCCTGTCGTGAAGGGCATGGCGGAGCCCGTGGATCTCAACACGCTCAGCGTCATCGACGCGGTCGACGAGGGACTGAGCGAGCAGGGCGGCGATGTCACCGTGGGGTTCGTCGCGGACCGGCTCACCATCGATCCGTCGCGGGCCAGCAGGATCGTCGCCGACGCGGTCAAGGCCGGCTTCGTGCGCAGGGTCGCCTCGCAGGAGGACGGCCGGCGCAGCTGCCTGGAGCTGACCCGGGCGGGCCGTGACGCCGTCGCCGCCGCGCACCGTACCCGGCAGGCCTTCTACAGCACCGTGCTCCAGGACTGGGACGCCGACGAGCAGCGGGAGTTCGCCCGGCTGCTCACCAAGTTCGTGAGCTCGCTGGACAGCGCCGCCGTACGCGACTGAACGGGCCGGCTCGCCGTACGCGGCACCGTTCTCACCGCTCTCACCGTCCTATCGGACTTCGAGTGACCTTCGAGCCCGTCCGGCCAGGCTGATCGCGCCAGAACCCCGCATACCGACGGCGCGTCAGAGCCCCGCTGCCGCGGGAGGTCCGCGCCTGTCCCGAAGGAGGCGCGACGGTGAGTGCGACAGACCGGACAGACGGGCGGCGAGCCCCGCACAAGAGCGGCGACCGCCGGCCGCCCACGGACACGGTCCGCCAGGCCTCCGCGGCCGCGGCGCCGGTGGGTCCCCCGCCCGCCGTCGGCTGGGCCTACGCCATGGTGATCGTGGCGACACTCGCCGCGATCGCGAGCAACGTCTTCGAGATCGCCCATCAGGTCGAGACCGGCGTCGCCGGTGCGGCCACCACCGGCGATCTGGTGCTGACCATCGCCTTCTGCGCGCTGTTCGGCTTCTTCGCCGAGATGCTGCGGGCGGGCCGCCAGTGGGGGCGGGTACTGCTCACCGTGTTCACCGCCCTGGGCCTGCTGTTCACCGGTCTCGGCCTCGCCCAGCTCGGCGGACGGCCCCTGGTCGGGCCGCTGCAGGCGAGCCTCGCCGTCGCCAGTCTGGTGCCCTCCGTCATCGGCCTGGTCCTGCTGTACGTCCCCTCCGTCAACCGGTGGATGGGGCAGGTGCGCGAGGGCAACCGCACCATCTCGCAACGCATGCGCAAGGCGGTCCTCACCGCCCATGTGGCCATCTCCGTCGGCTGGCTGGGGCTGGTGACTGGGATGTTCGCCATGTCGGTCTCCGGGGCCACCACGAGCGATGCCGAGCAGCAGGCCGCGGTGTACCGCATCATGTCCATGCTCGATGAGATCTTCCTCGGAATGACCAGCATGTTCGCGCTGATCACCGGGATCGTCGTGGGCGCCGGCACCAAGTGGGGGCTGCTTCAGCGCAGGTGGGTGGCCGTCAAGTTCTTCACCACGATGGGGGTGATGGTGCTCGGCTTCTCCGTGATCCACCAGCTGATCCTGCGCGCCAACGAACTGGTCGACCAGGGGGCCCCGGTGCGCGGCGGCGAACTGGACACCGTCGGCTGGTCCATGACCGCGGCGGCGGCGATCGCCCTGCTCTCGTTGGTCTTCATGACGGCCGTGTCCACGTACAAGCCGTGGGGTCCCACGCGCCGGGGACGCCGGCACTCCCCACGGGCCGCGGCCCGCTGACCACCGTCCCCTCCCGCTCCATCCGCCGTCCGGTCTGCCCGTACGCCTTGAAAGGATCACCATGACGCCGATTCAGGACATTCAAGTCCTGCGTCACAGCCGGCTCCTGGGAGTCGGTGTGTACCGCCCCGAGCGTTCCGTCCCCAACACCGAGATCGCCGAGCGGACCGGACTCGACCCGGACTGGATCGAGCGACGTTCGGGCATACGCTCCCGTCGCTACGCCTCCGCCGACGAGACCCTGCCCATGATGGCGACCGCCGCCGCCGAGAAGGCGCTCGCCGCGGCCGGCATCGGAGCCGACCAGGTCGGCACGGTCATTCTGGCCACCATCACCTCCATGGAGCAGATGCCCGCCGTGGCCGTGGAGGTCGCGCACCGGCTGCGCGCCGAACAGGCCGCGGCCTTCGACATCTCGGCGGCCTGCGCGGGCTTCTGCCACGCCGTCGCGCTCGCGAGCGACCTGGTCCGCATGGGGCGCTCCGACTACGTGCTGGTCATCGGGGCCGAGCGGATGACCGACATCCTCGACCACTCCGACCGCGACACCGCGTTCCTGTTCGCCGACGGCGCCGGCGCGGTGGTCGTCGGCCCGTCGGAGGAACCGGGGATCGGCCCGGTGGTCTGGCGTGCCGACGGCTCGCGCAACGCCGCGCTGAAGATGACCGCCCCCTGGCACGACGGGACCGGGGAGCGTCCCGACGACAGGCCCGCCATCACCATGTCGGGCTGGAAGGTCTACCGCTGGGCCACCAACGAACTGGTCCCCGCCACTCAGCGGATGCTGGAGCTGGCCGGCGTGACCGCGGACCATCTGGACGCCTTCATTCCGCACCAGGCCAACATGCTCATCACCGACTTCGTCGTGGAGCAGCTGGGCCTCACCGAACGGACGGCCGTCGCCCGTGACATCGTCACCAGCGGCAACAGCTCGGCCGCGTCGATACCGCTGGCCATGGAGGAACTCCTGGCTTCCGGGCAGGCCCCCAGCGGGGGCCTCGCCCTCCTGGTCGGCTTCGGCGCGGGACTGGTCTACGCGGGCCAGGTGGTGCGCCTGCCCTGACCCCGCGGCACAGGCCGCCCCCAGCACAACGCGGGCATCCGGTTCCGGAATGGGCCGGGTGCCCGCTTCATGTCCACAAGGAGGGGTCCACCACGGCGGGCCGTGCCGTGGGGCGAATACGGCGCTGGGCGTACGGCCGCCAGGGACCCGGCGCCGTCAGTCGCCGTTGTCCGTGCGGACGAGTGCAGGGGCCGCTGCCCACAAGGCCGAGCCACCGGCCGGGGAGAGCGGCCAGGGAGCCCTGGCGGAGCCGCCCGAGGCACCGGTGCCGCACTCGGAGACGCGCCGATGCCGGTGGTCACCGAGGTGACGACGGGCCGACGGCGGCGATGCGGCGGGCATACGGATGTGCCGTGGGGAGCGGGCACTCCCCACGGCACACAGCACACGGCACGGCGGACCGCCGGACGGTCAGTACGCGGCGGTCACCTCGAACAGCGCGAACGGGCTCGGGCGTTCGCCGTCCTGGTACGGGCGCAGCGGCGAGGTCGTGCCGCGGTGGGAGGAGCCCGCCTCCCAGTCGTGGAACGCGGCCATGCTCTCCCACTCGCTGAGCACCGCGTACGCACCCGGGTCCGTGACCTCGCGCAGCAACTCGTTGCCCAGCAGTCCCGGCGTACCCGCCAGGTCCTTGCTGATCCGGTGGTACGCCTCCGCCACCGAGGGCACGTCCGCCTCGGCAGCCCGCAGGTACAGCAGGATCCGCACCCGGCCGGCAGTGGTCGGCGCGGCCCCGCTCATCCGGCGACCTCCACCAGGTGCATCATCGCCAGCGAGCCGCCGGTCCGGTACGGATGCAGCTTCTCGCGGTGGCGGACATGCTCCGGACTGCTCTCGAAGGAGAGGAACGACTCGCGGTCCGTCCAGTCGCTCACCACGTAGTACACGGACTCCTCCTGCGCGCTGCGCGCCAGGGTGTGGCCCAGGTTCGCGGGCTGCGCCGTGACCTCCTTGCTGCCCTGCGCCCAGACCTTCTCGAACTCCGCCTCCAGGCCCGGCTTGACCTGGACGGTCAGCAGCACCCGGAAGGAGCCGACCTGCCCCGCCATCTCAGACACCCCCGTCGACATGCAGCGTCTCGCCGTTGACGTACGTGGACAGCTCGCTCGCGAGGAACAGCACGGCGCCGGCGATCTCGTCCGGGCGCCCGAAGCGGCCCAGCGCCATCATGCGCAGGTACCGCTCGTTGTACGCGGCGCGCTGCTCTTCGGTCAGCTCGTCCGGCTCAGAGGTGTCGATGACGCCCGGTGCCACGACGTTGAACCGGATGCCCTTGCCACCGAGTTCCTTGCACAGCGAGCGGGTGAGCCCGACGAGGCCCGCCTTGGAGGCGGTGTAGTGGCCGCGCAGCGGGATGCCCGCCATGGCGCCGCGGGAGCCGATGTTGATCACCGAGGAGCCCTCGCGCAGCAGCGGCAGCGCCTTGCTGATCACCATGAAGGGGCCGGTGAGGTTGGTGGTGACGACCCGCTCCCACTCCTCGAACGGCAGCTCGGCGAACGGGACCTGGCTGATCACACCCGCGTTGTTGACCAGGACGTCCAGCGTCTCGAACCGGCTGCGGCACTCCTGCAGCAGCAGCTCGACCCCCTCGGCGGTGCCGACGTCGGCCCGGACCAGCACGTGGTCGCCGCCGATCTCTTTCAGCTCGCGGGCCAGGCTGTCCACCGCCTCGCCCTCCTGCCGGTAGCAGGTGACCACCGTGGCGCCGGCCTTGGCCAGTGCCAGGACGACGGCCCGCCCGATGCCCCGGCTGCCGCCGGTGACCAGCGCGTTCTTGCCCACCAGTCGAAGTTCCATGCCAACCTCCGTCGTTGTGCGGCCTGCGCCGCGTCGGATCGGTCCGTTCACCGGCCGGCCGGGACGGGGCGGCACTCCAGGACCGCCCAGCGCCCGGCCACCGGCTCGTTCACCAGCTCGAAGCCCGCGGTCGCGAGCAGGGCCCGCCACTGGTCCTCACTGCGCTCCCGCCCGCCGAAGCGGATGAGCATGTCGAGGTCGAGGAGCTTGCCGCGGTCCCACTGGTTGGCGGGCCCCACCAGGAACTCGCAGATCAGCAGCCGCCCTTCGGGGCTGTCCCGGAGCGCGGCGCGGATCCGGCCGAGGATGGCCGCCGCCCGCTCGTCGTCCCAGTCGTGCAGGACGGCCTTGAGCACATACGCGTCCTGGCCCGTGGGCAGCTCCGCGAAGAAGTCGCCCGGGACCACCTCGACGCGGTCCGCGACCCCCGCCTCCTCGAAGAGCTTGGGCGCCTCCTCGACCACGGCCGGGCGGTCGACGAGCGTGCCGCGCACCTGCGCATGGTCCTTGAGCAGCTCCGCGAGGAACCAGCCGCGCCCGCCGCCGATGTCCGCGATCCGGGCGAAGCGGCCGAAGTCGAAGCTGTCGAGCAGCATCCGGGTGGTGGCCCGGCTCATGCCCGTCATCGCGCGGTCGAACAGCGCGCCCGCCTGCGGGTTCTGCTCCAGGTGCGCGAAGAAGCCGTGACCGTAGGCGGCCTCGAAGGCGGGCTCACCCGTCCGCACGGTGTGCATCAGCCGGCCGTACGAGCGCCACAGCATCTCGTCGCCGTTGTAGAGGACCATGTCCCGCTGGCTGCCCGGCACATCGGAGCGCAGGGCCTCGCTCATGTCGGTGAGCGCGTACCGCCCGTCCGGCTGCTCGGCGAACACGCCGAAAGCGGCGGCGACCCGCAGTACGCGGCCCAGGGAGTCCGCGTGGGTGCTGGTGCGCGCGGCCAGCTCCGCGACCGTGAGCGGGCCGCCGGCCAGCTCGTCGGCGATGCCGAGCTCGGCGACCACGTGCAGCACACGGGAGATCCGTTTGCCGTCCGTCAGCAGCAGAAGCCGTACGTGAGGCGGCAGGGCGGCGGTCATCGCCGGGCCGACCACACCGGTCATGGTGTCCACACCTACTCCTAGGCCGAGGGGGTTGGGTGATGGTGCGTCAGGTGAGGGGCGTCAGATGAGTACGGCGGCGGCGCTCACGTTGGCCAGCAGCGCCGCCACGGCGAGCGCGCCCCGCACGCGGTTCCAGCGGATCCAGCGCTCACGGGGGTCGAGGCGGTCGAAGTCGGCCGGCAGGTTCTGCGGATCGAGCGTCGACAGCCAGCGGTTGATCGGCACGTTCTTGGTGAGTGACACCGTCATGGCGGCGAGCAGCAGCAGCGCGCCCACGGCGGCGAGCAGCCGTACGGAGAGCTCAGGCGCGGTGATCGCCAGGGCCACGTCGCACAGCAGGCAGCTGAGCAGCGAGATCGGCATGAAGGGGTCGAACCGGGTGACGAGGCCCTTGTGCACCGGGACGTACATACCGGTGGGCAGGGTCGTGAACAGCGGCGCCGCGAGGACCGAGATGGACAGGCCACCGGCCGCGAGGCCACCGGCGAGCAGAGCCACGGGCATCAGTACCTGGACGACCTCGACCACGAGTCACCTCCCGACCGGGCCACCGCCCGGTGCGGTGGGCTGCTGCCTCGACTGTCGGAGCAGCGGGTCGAAGCGGACTCGAAGACGGCTCGACGATCATCGGCGGCCGGACCGCCTCCCGCGCGAAGCCCTGCCGTCGAGCCCTCCTCCACAGCGAATCGAGCAGGTGAGGGCACGGTGGCGGACACACACCGTCAGGACTGGGAGTCGTGATGCTTGAGGAAGTGCTGACCGGGGTCGTACTCACCGGGACGGGGACCGTCACGGGCATTTTCGTGGCGGTACTCGTCAGCGTGGCCCCCGCAATGTCGGCCATGGGACGTGCCGACTATCTCCAGGCGCATGCCCTGCTGGGCAAGGGCTACCACCCGCTGATGCCGATTCTGGTCAACGTCGTGACGCTCAGCGGCTTCGCCCTCGGCTTTCTCGCCGAGGCGCCCGGCCAGGTGCTGTTCCCGGTGGCGTCCGTGCTGCTCATCGGGGTGCAGGCCGTCTCGCACCTCGGCAATGTCCCGATCAACCGTTCGCTGAGCCGGCTCGCCGCCGACGGCCCCTGGCAGGACCCGAGGCCGCTGTGGCGCGCCTGGCACCGGCTGCGCACGGCGCTGGCCGCGCTCGCCCTGCTCGTCGGCACCGTCGCGGTGCTCGCCACCCGCTGAAGCTCCGCAAGAGGAGGAGAAACCGCCATGCCACTGGACGCGATCACATACCGTGTCCGTCCCGGTCACGAGGACGAACTCGCCGAGGTCTTCGCGCCGCACAACTTCACCCGGGTCGACTCGCCCGTCATCAAGGACACCTCGGGCGAGACCATCGGAATGCTGCTCGGAACCGGCCTCTTCGTCCAGGGGGACACCCTGGTCAGGGTGATCCACCACGACGGTGTGGGCGCCGCCCAGATCGCCCGGCACATGTCGGTGCAGAAGGGCGTCCACGAGGCCGAGCGGGCGATCCTGCCCTATCTCGCCGAGCCGCGTGACACCGAGACGCCGGAGGGCTTCCGGGAGCACTTCCACCGTAGCCTGATGACCGTACTGGAACAGCACAGCCCCGATGAGCGGCCCGCGGCCGGCACCGTCGCCGTACGGTATCCGCTGCGCCCGGGCGCGGGGGACGAGCTGGCCGCCGCCCGTGCGACCGCGAACCGCAGGGCGTCCCTGCCGCTGTCCGACGAGCACCCGACGATCGTCCGCACGGCGCTGTTCCTGCACGAGGACACCCTGGTTCGGGTCGTGCAGTACGACGGCCACCCGTACGACGTGGTCAGCTTCCTGACGGACCGTTGCTTCGGCCAGGACGCCGACCGGTGGCTGGAGCCGTATCTGCGAAACCCGGAGTGGCCCTCCCACCCGGACGCCTATCTGGCGCTCGTCCACGAGCAGGCCATGCTGTCGATCGCGCACATGTCGGTGCTGGGCGTGGACTGACCGGCCGCGCCGCCGAACGGCGAAACCGCCGCCGTGCCCAGGGCACGGCGGCGGTTTCCTGTTCATGCTGTCCCGCCCGTCGTCACACCTCGGGGTGGTCGAACCACTCGCCCAGCTTGGTGCCCATGAGCGGGCTGCCGCGCAGCTTCAGCTTCCCGGTCAGGAACGCCTTGGCTCCGGGCAGCTTGCCGACACCCATGGCCAGCATGTCGGGGAACTTGATCCCGATGGTGATGTCGGGAGCCTCGTGCAGGCCCTTGTCGGTCCGGCAGGTGTCGGCCTCGACGTGCACATAGTGCAGCTTCTGGCCCTCACCGGAGGCGATGTCGAACTGGAAGACGCCCTTTTGCCCCTTCGCCTTCTCCGGGTTGAACTCGGAGACGAGCAGGTCGAATATCAGCGTCAGCGCGGCGTCCAGGCCGCCCTCGCGCCGCGCCACGGCGGCTTCCAGCTCCTTGGCGGGCGTCGACTCGACCAGCTCGATCAGCTCGGCGACCTGTTCCTGCTGTGGACTCATCGGTTCCTCCCGTTTCCTTCAGGCTTCGGCCGCGGTGGCCGGTGACAGTTCCTGGAGTGGTTCGAGCAGCTGCATGTCGCCGTCCGCCCGCATGGGCCACAGCCGCTGCAGATACGCCTGCTGCTCGGAGCTGCGCTCGAAGGCCCGGAAGGACGGCTCGTCGGTCCAGTCGGTCAGCACCGTGTAGTGGCCGCTCTCCCCGCTCAGCCGCAGCAGCTGCTGGCCGTGGTTGTCCGGGAACCGGCGGACGGTCTGCGCATGGGTGCGCCACAGCTGCTCGAACTCCGCCTCGCGACCGGGCACGATCCGGATCCGCAGCAGCACCCGCAGTCCGGGCGTCATCGGCCCACCGTCGCGCGCTCCGCGGCGGCCTTCTCCACCAGCCCCTTGATCCGCGCCATCTCCCGGCGGGTGTTGGTGTTCAGCCGCTCGGCCATCTCCGCGTTCCCGAACGGCAGGCCCGGCCGGACCTCGAACTCCTGCCGCCAGCGCATCTCCACGCCACCGACGGTCTCGGTGTAGGTCCAGTGGAGGTTCATGAACTCGAAGGGGCCCGTCTCGATCCGCCGTGCCCGCACGGTACGGGTGACCGGGTCGGGCGTGCGCTCGGAGACCCAGCTCCAGACCTTGCCGTTCTCGTCGGGGTGCAGCGTGAGCCGGAATCGGATCGTGTCACCGTCGCGTTCGAGGATCTCGGCGGCGGCGTACTCGGAGAACAGCTCCGGCCAGGAGGCGACGTCGTTGGTCATCTCCCACACCAGCTCCATGGGTGCGTCGATGACGATGCTGTTGTCGGTGAGTGCCATGTCAGGCCGCCGCGAGGCTGGTGTTGACGTAGTCGATCACGGCCTTCGGGGTGTCCATGGTCTCGATGGCCTCGTCCGGTATCTGAAGGCCGTACTCCCGCTGGATCTGGCTGGCGATCTCCAGCACCGCGAGGGAGTCGTAGCCGATCTCGGTGAAGGCCGTGCCGAGGTCGGCCTCGGTGAGTTCGAGTTCGTCGACGCAACGGCTTACGATGGTCTTGAGGTCCTCGAAGGTCATGGTGCTGCTCATCTGTTCCTCCTGCAGGGTGCGTCAGGGTCGGTGGCTGAATGGGTGGTGTGGTCGACGACGCGTGGTTCGGGTGTCACACGGACCGCAGGACCACGGCCGCGTTGAAGCCCCCGTAGCCACGGGCCAGGACCAGCGCGGTCCGCAGGCGGGCCTCCCGCGGCTGCCCGGTGACCAGGTCGAGGCGGTGCGCCGCGCACGGCCGGGAATTGACCGACGGCGGGATCACCTGGTCGCGCAGTGCCAGGACGGCGGCTGCGCTGTCGAGCGCCGCGCCACCCGCGTAGAGGCGGCCCGTCATGGTCTTGGGAACCGTGACCGGGACCCCTTCCGGTCCGAAGACCGCGGTGAGGGCCTCGGCCTCCTGCCGGTCGAGTTCCGGCACGCCGTAACCGTCGGCGAAGACGACGTCGATGTCCGGGGCCGCCACCTGGGCGTCGGCCAGGGCGAGTTCGGCCGCGCGACGCAGCCCGGGCGGGCGGCCGGAGCCCGGCTGTGGATCGAAGGTCGCCGCATAGCCGGCGAGTTCGGCGTAGCTGCGCCGCGCACCCCGGGCCCGCGCGTCGTCCCCGCTCTCCAGGACCAGGATCGCGCCGCCCTCGCCGGGCACGTAGCCGCTCGCCTCGTCGTCGAAGGGCACATACGCACGGTCGGGCCGCCGCTCCTGGCTGACTCTGCCGTTCGCCATCTGGCAGACCAGCCCGTACGGGGACAGCGAGGCGTCCGTGCCGCCGGAGACCACCAGCCGCGTGCCCTTGGCCAGGACCCGGCGGGACTGGCCCAGCGCATCCAGCCCGCCCGCCTGCTCCGAGCAGACCACGCCCGAGGGGCCCCGCATGCCGTGCCGGATGGACAGCTGACCGGTCGTCGCCGCGTAGAACCAGGCGATGGACATGTACGCGCCCACCGCCTGCGGGCCCTCCGAGTACAGCTTCTGGAGTTCGCGCTGGCCGAACTCGACACCGCCCGAGGAGTTGGCGGTGATGACGGCCATGTCCAGGTCGGCGAGGGAGCCCGGGTCCACCGCCGCGTCGGCCAGCGCCTCGTTGGTCGCGGCGAAGGCGTACTGCGTCATGGCGTCGGTCTCGCTGACCAGCCGCTGCGGCGCGTGGTCCGCCGGGTCGAACCCGATGGCCTCGCCGGCGACCTGCACCGGATAGCGGTCCGGGTCGAACCGGGAGATCCGGCCGAGGCCCGACTTTCCGTCCAGGGTCGCCTGCCACCACGCCTCGCGGTCCAGGCCGTTGGGGGCGACCACGCCCACCCCGGTGATGACGGGCCCGCTCATGCGATCCTCCTCGGCGAGGTGAGCACCACGGCGCTCTGGAATCCGCCGAACCCGCTGCCCACGCTGAGGACGACGTCCAGCTCCGCCTCGCGCGCGATGCCCGGCACATAGTCCAGATCGCACTCGGGGTCCGGTTCCTCGTAGTTGGCGGTCGGCGGCACGGTGCCCCGGTCGATGGCCAGCGCGCTGGCCGCGATCTCGATCGAGCCGATCGAGCCGAGCGAGTGCCCGACCATCGACTTGATCGAGCTGACTGGGATGTTGTACGCGTGGTCGCCCAGGCTGCGCTTGTACGCGGCGGTCTCGTGCCGGTCGTTCTGCTTGGTGCCGGAACCGTGCGCGTTGGCGTAGTCGATCTCGTCGGGGTTGATCCTGGCCTCGTCGAGCGCGGCGGTGATCGCCTCGCCCATCTCGCGGCCGTCGGGACGCAGGCCCGTCATGTGGTAGCCGTTGGCCCGCGCCGCGTAGCCGGCCACCTCGCAGTAGATCCGGGCACCGCGGCGGCGGGCGTGCTCCAGCTCCTCGATCACGAACACGGCGGAGCCCTCGCCCAGGACCAGGCCGTTGCGCCGCCGGTCGAACGGGCGGCACGCGTGCTCCGGGTCGTCGTTGCTGGTGGAGGAGGCGCGCAGGGTGTCGAAGCAGGACACCGTGATCGGGTAGATCGGCGCGTCCGTGGCCCCCGCCACCATCACGTCGGCGGAGCCCTCACGGATCAGGTCGACGGCGTACCCGACGGCGTCGATGCCCGCGCAGCAGCCGGAGCTGACCACGGTCGCCGGACCCTCGGCCCCGGAGGCCCAGGCCACCTCGGTCGCCAGCGAGCTGGACATCACGTACGAGTACAGGTGCGGCACCATGTACGCCGGGTCGACGAGCCACTCACGGCCGTTGTCACTGACCGTGCGGTACTCCTGCTCCATGGAGATGGCGTTGCCGACGCCGTTGCCGACGCTCACGCCGATCCGGTGCGGGTCCTCCGCCTCGACGTCGAGGCCGCTGTCGCCCATCGCCTCCCGGGCCGCGACCAGCGCGAACTGGCCCGCCCGGTCGGTGCGCCGGATCTCCTGGAAGGACAGCCCGGCCTGCTCGGGGTCGAAGTCGCACTCCGCTCCGATGCGGCTGCGGAACGGCGTCGGGTCGAACAGGGTGATACGGCGGGTGGCCGTACGGCCCTTGACGATCATCTCCCAGAACGCCTGCCGGCCCGGCCGGCCCGGGGCGACGACACCGATGCCGGTGATCACCGCACGTCGGGTCATCGCACGTCCCCCACTTCCGGCAGGGTGCCCTCGCCGGGCAGCGGCTCGCAGTCGACGTGGCCGAGTTCCGGGCGCGGGGCGAGCGGACTGAGGAAGAAGGCGACGAAGGCCTGCTCGTCGTACGGGTTCTCGATGCGGTGCCGGACGCCGATCGGGACCATGAAGGACTCGCCCGGCTCCAGCGTCAGCTCCCGCCCCTCGATGCGGAGCAGGATCCGGCCGCGGATGGTGTGGAAGAACTCCTCGGAGTGCGGATGGTAGTGCTCAGAGACGAACTCGCCCGGCTCCAGCGTGCCTACGCCCATGAACCCCGAGGTGGCTCCACAGGTCTTGGGGCTGAGCAGGACACGCAGATCGCCGCCCCGCTTGCGGTTGGGCGGCACGTCGTCGATGGCGACCTTCGTCAGGTCTGTGGTCTGCATGGGTGCTCCACATAGGGGGAGTGGGGACGGACGTCCCGGGAGCCGGGACGGGAGTGCGGCGGTGGTGGACTCAGGGCGTCCAGCTGTAGAAGGGCTCGGCCATGGAGTCCTTGGGCTCGCGCCATGACGGGTCGTACGGCGTCATGTACTGCTGGAGGCGGGTGTTGATGTCCTGGTACAGCGGGTGGCTGCGGGCCTTGTAGAGGCTGTCGTTGATGGCCTCCTCGGCCTCCACGAGGTGGAAGTACAGGCCGTGGAAGCGGAACAGCGTGCGCCGCTGGACGCCGATCATGTGCGGCAGGTCGGTCGCGTCGGACTCGGCGAACAGAGCGGCCACCTTGTCCGCGTCGTCGTGATGCATCCGCGCGACGATGAGCGTGCGATGAGCCATGAGACTCCTTCGGTCGGTGCCCGGAGCGGTCGGGCCGGTGGAGTCCAGGCTGTACGGGGAGACTTGAGACGGTGTCCAAAAGAACTCGACGTCAGATTTGAGCCGTTCTGCGGGCGAGGAGCACGGCCGTGACGGCGGCGGCTGCGGCGAAACCTCCCAGGTAGACCCACAGCGGCAGGACACCCACGAGATGCGACAACTGGCCACCCGTGCCGCCGCCGAGTGCC
The DNA here is from genome assembly GCF_049974585.1 of Streptomyces sp. UG1. Taxonomy (NCBI): domain Bacteria; kingdom Bacillati; phylum Actinomycetota; class Actinomycetes; order Kitasatosporales; family Streptomycetaceae; genus Streptomyces; species Streptomyces sp. UG1. Next base: position 390,213 of record NZ_JBNGGG010000001.1, read on the forward strand.
GCGCCCAGGTAGAAGAGGCCCATCATCCGGCTGTTGTGGCCCTTCGGGGTCGACTCCGCGGTGGTACTCAGTCCGACCGGGCCGAAGACCAGCTCACCGCACGTCATGCACAGGAACGCGGCGAGCAGCCACAGGGCGGACACGCGTGCGTCCCCGTCGCCCGTGAGCCAGGCGCCGACCGAGAGGACGGCGAAGCCCCCCGCCGCGCAGAACAGGCCCACGGCGAACTTCCGTACGACACCGACCCTGGTCCCGAGCCGCACCCACAGCCAGGCGAACAGCGGCGCGAGCAGCAGCAGGAACAACGGGTGGGCGGACTGGAACCAGCTCGCGGGAACCGTGAACCCCGCGATGTCCCGGTCCGTGTGCTCCCGGGCGAACAGGCTGAAGACCGACCCGAGTTGGCTGTACATCGCCCAGAACAGCACGGACGGCACGAAGATCCGCCTGAAGGCGCGGACCCGGGCCCGTTCCGCCTCGTCGACGTCCCGGCCGCGCATCAGCCGCTGGAAGTACCAGACGGGCGCGACGAGCGCGGCAAGCCCGCAGACCGCGAGCACGGGGCGCAACGGAAGCCCACCCGCCGCCGCGACCCCGGCGACGAGCAGCACCGCGCCCGCCAGTGCCACCCAGGCGCCCCGGACCAGCCGGCGCAGCGCGGCCGGCGGCAGCGGACGGCTGGGCCCCGTCCGGGCCCCGCGCAGCGACGGGGCGCCGTGCAGGTACTGGAGCACGCCGAAGGCCATGCCGACCGCCGCGGCACCGAACCCCAGATGCCAATTGACGCGCTCGCCCAGCGCCCCGGTGACCAGCGGGCCGATGAGGGCACTGACCTGGATGCTCATGTAGAAGAGGGAGAAGGCCGCCTGGCGCTGCGAGCTGCTGGCACCCGGGTTCATCTGGTCGAACATCACGGGCAGGTTGGGCTTGAGCAGCCCCGTGCCGCAGGCGACCAGCAGCAGCCCGAGATAGAAGGTGGTGTGCGCCGGTACGGCCATGCAGACGTGGCCGGCCGCGATGACCAGGGCCCCGCTCAGCATCGCCCGGTGGGTGCCCAGCACCCGGTCGCCGAGCCAGCCACCGGGCATGGCGGCCAGGAACGACGCCGAGATGTAGAGGCCGAACAGCGCCCCTGCCGTGCCGTCTGACAGCCCCAGGCCGCCCTGAGCGGCGGGCGCTGTCGCGTAGAGGAACAGCAGAGCCTGCATGCCGTAGAAGCTGAACCGCTCCCACATGTCCGTCATGAACAGAGTGCTGAACCAACGCTCGCGGAACATCGCCCGCACCGGCCGGGTGGAACCTGTCGCCGGCGCCGGGGCATGGGTCGCGGGTGCCACGCTGTCCGAGGTCATCGCGGCCCCCTCACAGCGCTATCCCGCCGTCGATCTGCACCACTTGCCCCGTGATGTAGTCGGCGTCGTCGGACAGCAGGAACGCGACCAGCGCGGCGACGGACTCCGCGGTGCCGAACCGGCCCATGGCGACCTTCCCCGCGGCGGCCTCGCGGGCCTTGGCCGTCATGCCGTCCAGCATGTCGGTCTCGATGAACCCGGGCGCCACCGCGTTGACCCGCACCCCGTAGGGCGCGACCTCCTTCGCGAGCGCCCGCGTGAGGCCGTTCAGCCCGGCCTTGGCCGTCGCGTAGTTGGTCTGCCCCGGGTTGCCGTAGACACCGATGACCGACGACACGTTCACGATCGCACCGGACCTGCGGGTGATCAGCCCGCGCAGCACCGAGCGGCTGACGTTGAACGTCCCGTCCAGGCTGGTGCCGACCACGGCGGCCCAGTCCTGCGCCGACATCAGCGCCATCGGGCGGTCCCGCAGCACACCGGCCGAGTTGACGACGGCGTACGGCGCGCCCAGCTTCTCCTCCGTCGCGCCGACGAACGCGCGCACGGCCTCGGCGTCGGTGACATCGCAGACGGCGTGGTGGACCGCGGCCCCGGCCTCGGTGACCAGGCGGGCCGTCTCCAGCGCCGCCTCGTCGGCGGACCGCGAGCAGAATCCGATGTCGTAGCCCTCCCGCGCCAGCCGGACCGCGATCGCGCGGCCGATGCCCCGCGACCCGCCCGTGACCAGCGCACAACGCCTCTCCTGCATCATCTGGCCCTCTCTGTCGCTCACTTGGGCCGGGCGGCTGCCACGGCCCAGGCGAGCATGGTCGAGCCGCCTCGAGGGAGGCTCGACGGACGCGGTCCACGCTGACCGCATGGTGGAGAACCTCTTCGAACAGAACGTGCTGTGGGCCGTGCTGGCCGCCGTCTTCTGGGGCTTCGCGGCCCGCGGCGCGCGGCTCCTGGCGCTCCGCGGCACCGCGCGCTCGATCCGGCGCAGGGCCCGGCTCGGCCTGGTCCTGCTGGGCATATGCCTGCTGGTGCTCGCGCTGCGGGTCGCCCTCGCCCTCGCGCTCGCCGGGGCCGCGGGGTGGCGGGCGGCCGACGACTTCGTGCTCTTCGCGGCCGTGCCGCCCGTACTGGCCGCCGTCGCGGTCGCCGCGCTCGCGGTGCCCGCCTACTGGCGACTGGCCCGCACCACACGGGAGACGGACACAGAGGAGACCGCGCTGCGCCGCGCCGCCGCTCAGGCCCGGCTGGTCGTCCCGGTCCGGGCCTGCTTCGTCACCGTCCTCGCCGGTGCGCTGTTCACCCTGCATCCGCCCGCCCCGCCGTACGCGGGCGTCTTCGTCCTTCAGACAGCGGTGCTGGCCGTGATCGCGGGCGGGCTGCTCCTGCTCCAGCAGTCCCGCCGGACCGCCATGGCGGCCCCCGACTGGCGGCTGCCCGGCCGGGCCAGGCGGCTGCTGCGGTCCACCGCCGCGGTGACCTGCGTCGCCGTGCTGTCCGTCGGCGGCTGCACGCTCATGGCGCAGCAGAGCCGGGTGCCGGGCCGCATGGACGAGTCCCACCACCTGCACACGTACGACGCGGGCGGCGGCCCGGCGGCCGGACAGGTGCCCGTGCGCGACCTCACCACCCTCACCGGGCCACGGACCGGCGAGCCGGACCGGCGCTTCACACTCACCGCGACCGAGCGCACCCGGCGCCTCGCCTCGGGCGAGAAGGTGGCCGCTCTCGCCTTCAACGACCGGCTCCCCGGCCCCGAACTCCGGGTGCGCCGGGGCGAACTGGTGGAGGTGGTGCTGGTCAACCGGAACGTCCCGGACGGAGTCACGCTGCACTGGCACGGCGTGGACGTACCCAACGCCGAGGACGGCGTGGCCGGGGTCACCCAGGACGCGGTACGGCCGGGCGGACGCCATGTGTACCGCTTCCGGCCGGACCGTGCGGGCACCTTCTGGTACCACTCGCACCAGCAGTCCAGTACGGCGGTGGCGCGCGGCCTGTTCGGCGCGCTGATCGTGGAGGAGCCGGACGCGCGGCCACCGGGCCTGGACCGGACCGTCGTCGCGCACGCCTGGGCCGTCGACGGCGTGAAAGGGCAGGCCGGACCGCCCCGGGGCGCCGGCGGCGGCGCACTCAGCGGCCGCAACGGGCAGCTCGGCGGCCCGCTGCGCACCGCGTTCGGCGACGACACCCGGGCGCAGCGCGAGAAGGTGCCCGTCGGCACCCCGGTCCGGCTGCGTCTGGTCAACGCCGACAACTGCCCCCGTACCTACTCGCTCGCCGGAACCGCCTTCAAGGTCGTCGCGATCGACGGCAACGACGTCTTGGGCCCCACGGACGTCAGGGACCGGCGGCTGCGCGTCGCGGGCGGCGGCCGCTACGACGTCACCTTCCGCCAGCCGGCCGGGCCCGTACAGCTGACCGTGGTCGGTGACGCCAACGCCGTGGGCGCCTCGGGCGGCTTCGAGGGCTGCGGCGAGGACGGGGCGTACGGGGAGGGAAGGACGGAAACGGCGTCCCTGCTGCTCGATCCCACCGGCGCCGCGGAGCCCCCGCCCGCCGTCACCGGCCCGCTCTTCGACCCGCTCCACTACGGCGCCCGCGCGGGCACTCCGTTCGGCCCCGGGACGGCGTACGACCGGGACTTCCACCTGGTGCTCGGCAACAGCTTCGGGTTCTTCGACGGCAGCCCGATGGTGCTGTGGACGGTCAACAACGCCGTCTACCCCGACATCCCCGCCCTGCTGGTACGGGAGGGGGACCGGGTGCGCACCACGTTCGTCAACCGGAGCCTCGACGACCATCCCATGCATCTGCACGGTCACCGCATGCTCGTCCTCTCCCGCGACGGCGAGCGCGCGACCGGCAGCCCGTGGTGGACCGACACGCTGAACGTGGCGCCCGGCGAGCGGTACGAGGTCGCGTTCACGGCCGGCAACCCCGGTCTGTGGATGGATCACTGCCACAACCTCGACCACGCCCGCGACGGAATGGTGCTGCACCTGGCCTACGACGGCGTGCGCACCCCCTACGAGGCGGGCAGATCCACCGGCAACCTTCCGGAGTGACCGTCCCGGAGGTCCCGGGGCCGTCCGGTCTCCCGGGGGGCCGCTCCCACCTCCGCCAGCAGCCGCTCCCGCGCCGCGCGCACGCTCCGCCGGTCCGCCTCGGGCCCCCGGGCGCGGGGCGGCAGCGAGGTGACGACCGCGCTGCGGCCCGAACGCACGGCCTCATGCCCCCGGGCCAGCACGGCCAGGGTCTGCGCGGGGCCCGCCTCGACCAGCAGCCGGTCGTCGTCCCGCACCACCCGCTCCAGCGTCGGCCAGAACATCACCGCGGCCGTCGGCTGCACCGCCCAGAACGCGGGGCTGACCGCTTCCTCAGGGCTGAGCGGCCGCGCGGTGTAGGCGGAGTAGACGGGTACCCGCGGCGGGCACAGGCGCATTCGGCGGATCAGCGCCTCGGTCTTCGCCACGACCGGCGCCAGCGCGGGACTGTGGTACGGACTGCGCGTGGCGAGCCGCCGGCACGTCCTGCCGTCCGCCGCCAGGCGGCGCGCCACCGCGCGCAGCGGCTCCTCCGGGCCGGAGAGCACCGTGTGCCGCGGGGCGTTCACCGCGCCCACCACCACACCGTCCCGCAGGTATCCGGTCAGTTCCTCCGGTGCCGCCGCCACCGCGAGCATCCCGCCCACCGGGGTCTCACGCTGCATCAGGACGCGTTCCCACAGCAGCCGGACCGCGTCCTCCAGCCCGAACACCCCGGCGAGCACGGCGGCCGTGAACTCGCCCATGCTGTGCCCGAGATAGGCGTCCGGGCGGACGCCCCAGCTCTCGACCAGGCGTCCCAAGGCGTAGTTCACGGCGAACAGCAGGGGAGCGGAGCGCGTGTCGGCGTCCATCGGCACGGCAGGCTCGTCGGCCAGCCAGTCGGACCGTACGGCGTCGCCCTCCGCGCCCAGCAGGGCCAGGACCGTATCGACACCGTCGGTGAAGACCGGTTCGTGACCGTAGAGTCCGGCTGCCATGCGCGCGTGCTGCGCACCCGTTCCCGGGAACATGAGGACGATCGAGCGCCGGTGAAGGTCTGTCATGGCTCAAGGCTGGACGGCCCGGGTCGAGCCGGACTCCACCCGGGTGTACAGAGGCCGTTGAGGCTGCCTTGAGCGGGCGCGCGCACGCTGGGAGCCATGAGCGTTGTCGAGAAAGAGCCGACTACAGCCGCGGCTGTCGAGGACGGGCACCTGCGTGACCGTGCCGCCGAGCTCGCCGAGCTGCACGAGAGCGTGCGCCGGGGCCCGAGCGACCGGGCGACCGAGGCGCAGCACGCCAAGGGGAAGCTGACCGCGCGCGAGCGCATCGCGCTGCTCTTCGACGACGGTACGTTCACCGAGGTCGAAGAGCTGCGGCGGCACCGGGCCACCGGCTTCGGCCTGGAGGACCGCCGTCCGCACACGGACGGCGTCGTCACCGGCTGGGGACGGGTCCTGGGCCGTACCGTGTTCGCGTACGCCCACGATTTCCGGATCTTCGGCGGTGCCCTGGGGGAGGCTCACGCGGAGAAGATCCACAAGCTGATGGACCTGGCGGAGGCCGCCGGTTGTCCGGTCGTCGGCCTGTGCGACGGAGCCGGCGCCAGGATCCAGGAAGGCGTCACCGCGCTCGCCGGCTACGGCGGCATCTTCTCCCGCAACGTCCGCAACTCCGGGGTCATCCCGCAGATCAGCGTGATCCTCGGGCCGTGTGCCGGCGGCGCCGCCTACTCCCCGGCACTGACCGACTTCGTCTTCATGGTGCGGGGCATCGCGCAGATGTTCATCACCGGACCCGACGTGGTGCAGGCGGTGACCGGCGAGGTCATCTCGCACGACGCGCTCGGCGGCGCCGACACCCACGCGACGCTCTCCGGCGTGGCCCACTTCGCGTACGACGACGAGGAGTCCTGCCTCGAGGACGTCCGCCACCTGCTGTCCCTGCTGCCGTCCAACAACCGCGAGCTCGCCCCGGCCGAGCCCGCCACCGACCCGGCGGACCGCCGCACCGAGGCGCTGCTCGACCTGGTCCCGGCCGACCCCGGCCGGGCGTACGACATGCGGCCGGTGATCGCGGAGATCGTCGACGACGGCGACTTCCTCGAGATCCAGGAGGCCTGGGCGACCAACGTCGTCTGCGCCCTGGCCCGCCTGGACGGCCAGGTGGTCGGAATCGTCGCCAACCAGCCCGCCTCGTACGCGGGCGTGCTGAACATCCACGCGTCGGAGAAGGCCGCCCGCTTCGTCCAGACCTGCGACTCCTTCAACATCCCGCTCGTCACCCTTGTGGACGTCCCCGGCTTCCTGCCCGGCATCGACCAGGAGCACGGCGGCATCATCCGCCACGGCGCCAAGCTGCTCTACGCCTACTGCAACGCCACGGTGCCGCGCGTCCAGCTGATCCTGCGCAAGGCGTACGGCGGTGCCTACATCGTCATGGACTCCCGCTCCATCGGCGCCGACATCTCCCTGGCCTGGCCCAGCAACGAGATCGCCGTGATGGGGGCCGAGGGAGCCGCGAACGTCGTCTTCCGGCGGGAGATCGTGAACGCACCCGACCCGGAGGCGACCCGCGCGCGCCTGGTCAAGGAGTACCGCACGGAGCTGATGCACCCGTACTACGCGGCCGAGCGCGGTCTCGTGGACAGCGTGATCGACCCGGCCGAGACCCGGATCCGGCTCATCGGGGCCCTGGAGATGCTCCGCACCAAGCATGCCCCCCTCCCCAGCCGCAAGCACGGAAACCAACCACAGTGAGCGACACGACCGACACCACCGGCCTCCTGCGGATCACCCGCGGGACACCGGAACCCGAGGAACTGGCGGCCCTCCTGCTGGCCCTGCACGCCCTGTCCGCGGCCGCCCGGCACGACAGCACCGGACCCCAGGAGGCCCCGTCCCCGGCCCCGGGCTGGTCCGCCCGCCGTACCCCGATACGGCGGGAGCCATGGACCGACCGCCACCAGCAGTGGCCACCGCCCGCCGCATGGGATCGCGGCCGTGACATGGTGCGCCAAGCGACAGTTCGGTGAGAAGGTTCCTCGACCACGTCCTGCCGCGCCTCAGGTCCGGCAGGTGATCGCCGAAGCGATCCGGAACCCCGCAAGACCTGGCCGTGGCCACATACGCCGGCGTGCGGATTCGTTCCATGGCTGAGGACTTCGACGCTGCGTTCCGAGCCCTTCAGCGTGCCTGAACACCGTGTCGTCCGTCAGTCGGCCGAGCGGGTGCCCGACGGGTCGGCGTGTGCCGCCGACGAGGTCTCCTGCGGTTTGACCGCCTCCGGATGTGACTCGACCTCGGGCAGACACAACGCGGCCACCAGCGCGACCGCGGCCAGCGCGGTGACGCGGGCCAGATGACTGCTCAGACGTGGACCGAGGGCCTGCCCACCGGGACGGTTCGCCGCCGAACTCTTCGTCTGCCGTGCCATGTTCGACACCTCCATGTGCGGGTGGTCCTGCCGGGCCTGCCGGGCTGGAAGCCGTTCCCCCACTCTTACGTCCGCAGATGCCCGTCCACCTCAGCCGAACGGCCACGGTCGGCCACCTGAGGCCTGGCCGTTCGGTCGAGGGGTGGGAGGATGCGGGGACGCGGTGAGAGGGGCCAGAGGGGGGCGCGATGGGCCGGAGCGAGCGGGAGGCGGTGGCCAGAGGGAGGCGGCTGTACGAGGCGGCGCAGGCGGTGGTCGACGATCATGCGCGCGCCGTCGAGGCCGTACGCGCGGCCCTGGAGCCGATCCACGACGAGCTGGCCCGCCACGAACTGGACGCCATCCCGGTGGCCCGGCTGAGGGACCTCACCGAGGGCAGGCTGCGCCTGGGGGAGGTGGAGAAGGGCGGGTTCCGCACGGTCGGGCAGGTCCTGGACGCCGGGCCGTACCGACTGCGCCAACTGCCGGGAGTGGGCCGGCAGACGGCCGACCAGACCGTGGCCGCCGCCCGGCGCATCGCCGACGCCGTACGCGACACCATCGCCGTACACATCGACGTGGACCGGCCGGAGCCGCGCACCACCGCACTGGTCGCCGCGCTCAACGTCCTGGTGGAGGCGGGCCCCGAGGCGCGCCGGACCGTCGACGCGGCCGGCACCCTCACCAGGCGCCTCGGCCCGCCGCTCGACGACGCCGCACCGACGGCCGGACGGCTGCGCATGCTGCTCGCGGGCCGGGACAAGAGGGAACGGGCGCTGGCGGCCCTGGCCGAGGTCCGCACCCTGACCGACCAGGCGGACCAGGACGAACTGCCGCAGTCGCTCGCCCAGGCCTCCGTCGACCTGCTGCGCCGCCCGGAGTCCGACGTGGCCGCCCTGGTCGACTTCGAGCTCCGCTCCGCCGAGTACTACGGCCTGATCGCCGAGCTCTCGGGCCGCGCCCCCGACCCGGCGGCGGCCGAGGGGTTTCTGCCGGACGAGGTGGCCGAACGGGTCAGGACCCAGACCCTCGACGACACCCACCGCCGGGTCTCGCTGCGCGGCTACCAGGCCTTCGGCACCCGCTTCGCCCTCGCCCAGCGCCGGGTGATCCTCGGCGACGAGATGGGGCTCGGCAAGACGATCCAGGCCATCGCCGCGCTGGCGCACCTCGCCGGCGAGGGACAGAGCCACTTCCTGGTGGTCTGCCCGGCCAGCGTCCTCATCAACTGGACCCGGGAGATCGACAGACGCAGCGCGCTGCGCGTGACCCCGCTGCACGGCCCCGACCGGCAGGAGGCGTTCGCCGACTGGAAGGGGCGCGGCGGCGTCGGGGTCACCACCTTCGACGCGCTGCGCGGCTTCCCGGCGCCCGGTGGCGGCGAGCTGGGCATGCTCGTCGTCGACGAGGCGCACTTCGTGAAGAACCCGCAGACCCGCCGCTCGATGGTCGTCTCCGAGTGGGCGGAGCACTGCGAGCGCGTGCTGTTCCTGACCGGTACGCCGATGGAGAACCGGGTCGAGGAGTTCCGCAGCCTGGTGCGCATCCTCCGGCCCGACCTCGCCGACACCGTCGACGACCACGACGGCGTGGCGGGCTCCAAGGCGTTCCGCAAGGCGGTCGCACCGGTCTATCTGCGCCGCAACCAGCAGGACGTCCTCACCGAACTCCCCGCGCTCCAGCACACCGACGAGTGGGAGGAGCCCAGCGCCGCGGACGAGGAGGCCTACCGGGAGGCCGTGGCCGCCGGCAACTTCATGGCCATGCGCCGGGCCGCCTACGCCCGCCCCGAGCGGTCGGCGAAGCTGGACCGGCTGCGCGAGATCGCCGCGGAGGCCGCGGAGAACGGCCTCAAGGTCGTGGTGTTCTCGGCCTTCCGCGACGTTCTGCGGGCGGTGGGCGAGGCGCTGGCGGACGTCCCGGCCCGCAAGGCGACCACCGCGTCGGACGAGCCCCAGGACCGGGTCTTCGGCCCGATCTCCGGCAGCGTGCCGCCGGCCCGCCGACAGCAGCTCGTCGACGACTTCGCCGCCGCGCCCGGCCACGCGGTGCTGCTCGCGCAGATCGAGGCGGGCGGGGTGGGCCTCAACATGCAGGCCGCCTCCGTCGTCATCCTCTGCGAGCCCCAGCTCAAGCCGACCGTAGAACACCAGGCGGTCGCCCGCGCCCACCGCATGGGCCAGGTCCGCTCGGTCCGTGTGCACCGCCTGCTGTGCACGGGCGGCGTCGACGAACGGCTGGTGCGGCTGCTGGAGAACAAGTCCCGCCTGTTCGACGCGTACGCCCGCCGCAGCTCGGTCGCCGAGTCGACCCCGGACGCCGTCGACATCTCGGACCTCGGCCTGGCCCGCCTCATCGTCGAGGAGGAACAGGCCCGCCTCGGCATGACGCCGACCGAGCCCGCGACGGAACGGGAACGGGCGTGAGCGAGGCCGTCGCGAGCGACGACAACGCCGTGGGGGAGGGCACGCCAGGCCCCGCGACGACACCGGCACGGTCCGGTCCACCCACCCGACCGTCCCTGTTCACCCCCGTTCACCCCCGCCCCGTCGCCCGGCGACACGCCTCCGCATACGCCCGTACGAGAGGCCGCCGCCCGTCCTCGCGCCGCCACGCCAGCGCGTAACGGCTCGGCGATAGCCCGCCCACCGGCCGGGTCACCACACCCCCCAGGCTGATCAGCGGAGCGTTGCCGCCGGCCACCAGACACACCCCCAGCCCCGCGACCAGAGCCTCGTACGTCTCCTCGGTGCCGGCGATCTCCGCCCCGATCCGCGGCGGCCGCCCACCCCGCTCCTCCAGGGCCAGCCAGTAGTCACGCAACGGCCCCGCACTCGCGGGCAGCGCGAGGAAGGGCTCGTCCAGCAGCTCGGCGAAGTCGACCTCCGGCCGGGACGCGAGAGGGTGCCCCTCCGGAAGGGCGACCAGCCGCGCCTCCTCCGCGACCACCGTCCAGCCGTAACGGTCGGCCTCCGGCAGCGGCAGCCACACGAAGGCCACGTCGGCCGCACCGTCCGCGAGGCCAGCCGTGGGATCCTCCCAGCTCACCTGGCGCAGCCGCAGGACGGAGTCCGGATGGGCGGCCGTGAAGCGGGAGCGGATCGCCGGGAGCAGCCCACCACGCCCCGGACTGGTGCTCATGCCCACCACCAACGTCCCGCGCACCGCCGCCAGCGCTCCCACCCCCTCCGACCAGGCGTCCAGCACCCGCCGGGCATGCGGCAGCAGCGCCGCGCCCGCCTCGGTCAGCACCACGCCCCGCGCTTCGCGCCGGAACAGCTCCGCGCCCACCTGCCGCTCCAGCGCGCGCACCTGCTTGCTGAGCGCGGGCTGGGAGACGTACAGCCGTTCGGCCGCGCGGGTGAAGTGCAGTTCCTCGGCCACGGTCACGAAGTAGCGCAGGTCCCGTACATGAACGTCGATCGCCATAACCATCGGTTATCAGCATGGGTCTTGGACGGGCAACCGGCCCCGGCGGCAGGCTTGAGTCATGACAAAGGTGTGGCTGATCACAGGTGCGAGCAGCGGTTTCGGGCGGGCCATCGCGGAGGCGGCGCTGGCCGAAGGTGACGTGGTGGTGGGTGCGGTACGGCGACCCGAGGGGCTGGACGATCTCGTGGCCGCCCATCCCGACCAGATGGAGGCGCTGCGCCTGGACGTGTCCGAGACGGGCGCCGCCGAGGCCGCCGTACGGGATGTGATCGCCCGGCACGGACGTATCGACGTCCTGGTCAACAACGCGGGCCGCACCCATGTGGGGGCGTTCGAGGAGACCACCGAGCAGGAGCTGCGCGAGCTGTTCGAGGTGCATGTCTTCGGACCGGCCGCCCTCACCCGCGCCGTGCTGCCGCACCTGCGCGAGCGCCGCTCCGGGGCGATCGTGCAGATGAGCAGCATGGGCGGGCAGATGTCCTTCGCGGGCTTCTCGGCGTACAGCGGAACGAAGTTCGCGCTGGAGGGCCTGTCCGAGGGGCTCGCGGACGAGGTCGCCGAGTTCGGCATCAAGGTGCTGATCGTGGAGCCGGGCTCCTTCCGCACCTCACTGTTCGAGACCGGGCGCGCCGGAGCCAGCACGGACAGCGGCCTGTACCCCAAGGTGAGCCAGACCCGCGACTTCGTCTCCGGCGGCGACGGCACGCAACCGGGGGACCCGGCGAAGGCGGCGGCGCTGATCCTGGCAGCGCTGGAGGCCGACCGCACCCCGCTGCGGCTGCCGCTGGGCGACGACGGGGTTACGGCAGTGCTCGGTCACCTGGACCAGGTGCGCGAGGACGTCGCCGCGTGGGAGAAGAGCGCGCGGGCGACTGCTTTCGGCGACTGACGGTTACCTGGTGGCCGTGAACGCCGTCCAGGCGGTGGGGCTGATCTGGAGGGTGGGGCCGTCTTCCGCGTCGTTCTTGGAGTCGCGGATGTGGATGGCGTGGGGGCAGAGGGCGACCTCGACGCACTGGCCGCCCTCGCTGCCGCTGTAGCTCGACTTGAACCACTCAAGTGCGGTGCTCATTTATCTCCTAGCAGACGGTCGAGCAGGCTCTTTGCCTCGTGAGGAGACAGGGCCTGTGACCGCAGCATCGCATACTTGCGCGCCAGGATGGACACCTCATCCGGGTCAGAAACCCACTGGCTGCCGCGCTGGCCCTCGGTGTAGGCCAGATGCTGGTGGTCGGGCGTCTCCAGGAGGGTGAAGGAACCATCCACGCCAGCGTGCGAGGACGTACGCATCGGCAGGAACTGCAAGGACAGCCCCGGTAGTTCGGCGCACTCGCGCAGTCGGCGAAGCTGATCGCGGCGCACCTTGTCGCCGCCGATGCCGAGGTACAGCACCGGCTCCCACACGATGAAGCTCATCGTCGGCGGGCACTTGCGCTGCAAGATCTCCTGCCGCTCGATGCGAGCCGTGACCTTGGTCGCGATCTCGTCCTCGTCATACGCCGGTACGCGCTCCCGCATCACCGCGCGAGCGTACGGCTCGGTCTGGAGCAGGCCGGGGACGACCAGCGCGTCGTACCAGCACAGCGAGATCGCCTCCCGCTCATGCACCATGTACTGCTCCGCGTACAACGGGAACTGGTCGATCTCCGGCATGTTCTCGACCCCGGCTTCCAACATCCCCTTCGTGTCGCAGAGTTTGTCCACCGTCCTGGCGAGGTCGATCAGCAGCGGCCTCCTCCCTTGCTCGATCGACGCGATGGTCTCCTCGTCGGCGAGAACCGCCTTGGCGAGGGAAGCCTGGGTGTAGCCCGCCCCCTTGCGGGCGGCCTGCATCTGCTTGCCCAGCATCCGCATGGTCGACAGGTTCTTCTTCTGCGGCAGCTTCTTGGAGTTCATGCTGGCCTAACTCCCCACACGCACCCATAAGGACCCTGTGCCAGCCCGTACAAAATCCGAGTACGGGTGCACGCACTGACAAAAGCTAGTCACGCTGCGCGACATTCGTCCCGTGAATGACGCAACCGAACTCCCCTACCAGCGCGACCAGTTCTACGCCCGCGACCGCCGATCCATCCCGGCCGCCCGCAACTTGACCTCCTGGTCCCTCAAGTACTGGGGCCTGACCGACTGGGACCGTGCCGACGACGTACTCCTCTGCGTAAGCGAGTTGACCACCAACGCCCTCCTCCACGGCGTCCCACCCGGCCGCGGTTTCCTCCTTCGCGTCCGCTACGACGGCGACGTCCTCCGCGTCGAGGTCCACGACAGCGGAACCGGCGTACCCCGAACCCCCGACGACCCCGACGAAGGCGGCCGCGGTCTGGTCCTGGTCGGCGCGCTGGCCGACAAGTGGGGCGTGGGTGAGCGAACGCCCGGCAAAGTCGTCTGGGCCGAGTTCGCCGTGCGGGGCTCTTGTGCAATTCCTGTGGAGGCCTCAATCTTTCGGCTGACACACAGGAGCGGCAGAGTGAATTGACATGTGCCTGTCGACTCCGGGTGTCACCCCCACAAGCGCACCACCGATTGAGGAGGACCCCTCAGATGGCAGTGATGCGTCACACCCGACGAAGACTGGCGGTACTCAGCGCGGCGGCCACCGCGGCCCTCACCGCGAGCCTCGTCTCCGCACTCCCCGCCGCGGCCGCACCCGAGGGCCGTATCCAGTACGAGGGCGCGGCCAACGCCGTCGCCGACAGCTACATCGTGACCCTCAAGGCGGACCGGGCCCGCTCGGGCTCCAACGCGGCGCGGGCCGTCGTCGAGCGGCACGGCGCCGACATCGAGCGGACGTACCAGAAGGCCCTGAACGGCTACGCGGTCGAGGCGTCCGCGACCGAGGCGAAGCGGCTCGCCGCGGACCCGGCGGTCGCCTCCGTCGTGCAGAACCGCACCTTCAGTATCAACACGACCCAGACCAACCCGCCCTCCTGGGGCCTGGACCGCATCGACCAGCGCAACCTCCCGCGCGACAGCTCCTACACCTACCCGGACTCGGGCGGGCAGGGCGTGACCACGTACGTCATCGACACCGGCGTACGCATCACCCACAGCGACTTCGGCGGCCGCGCCTCCTACGGCTACGACGCCATCGACAACGACAACACCGCCCAGGACGGCCACGGCCACGGCACTCACGTGGCCGGCACGGTGGCCGGAAGCGCCTACGGCGTGGCCAAGAAGGCCAAGATCGTCGGCGTCCGCGTCCTCAACAACTCCGGCTCCGGTACGACCGCCCAGGTCGTCGCCGGCATCGACTGGGTCGCCCGGAACGCGGTCAAGCCGGCCGTCGCCAACATGTCCCTGGGCGGCGGCGCCGACTCCGCCCTCGACACGGCCGTACGCAACGCCATAGCCTCCGGCGTCACCTTCGCCGTCGCGGCCGGCAACGAGTCGACCAACGCCTCCACCAAGTCCCCCGCCCGCGTCACCGAGGCCATCACGGTGGGCGCGACGACATCGTCCGACGCCAAGGCCAGCTACTCCAACTACGGCTCGGTCCTCGACCTCTTCGCGCCGGGCTCGTCCATCACCTCGACCTGGAACTCCAGCGACTCGGCGACCAACACCATCTCCGGTACGTCGATGGCGAGCCCGCACGTCGCGGGCGCGGCCGCGCTGTATCTGGCCGACAACCCCACGTCGACCCCGGCCCAGGTCGCCTCGGCCCTGACGTCCGCCGCCACGACCGGCGTCGTCGGCAGCCCCGGCTCCGGTTCACCCAACCGCCTGCTGTACGTCGGCGGCGGCACGACGACCCCGCCCGGCCCCCGCTTCGAGAACACCGGTGACTACGCCATCGCCGACAACTCCACGGTCGAGTCCCCGGTGACGGTCTCCGGCGTCTCCGGCAACGCGCCCTCGGCCCTCGCCGTCGAGGTCCACATCGTCCACACGTACATCGGCGACCTCCAGGTCCAGCTGATCGCACCCGACGGCACGGCGTACACCCTCAAGTCGTACGGAACGGGCGGCAGTTCGGACAACATCGACACCACGTACTCCGTGAACGCCTCCTCGGAGGCCGCCAACGGCACGTGGAAACTACGCGTGAGCGACAACGCGAACCTGGACACCGGCCGAATCGACGCCTGGGCGCTCCAGTTCTAGTCCCACCCCGGTAACTCCCCTCGCCCTCGCGGCAGCTCGGCTCGCCGCGAGGGCGAGCTGCGTGGGGCTGGGCGGAGGGGGGTGGGCGCGCAGCCCGGCGCGACGGGGTGCCGCCTCTCTGTGGGACGGGTGCCGCCCATCAGCGCGACCCCACCCACCGGAGGCAAACAACGCATACCATTCGCCCAGTCGCACACCCGTTCCCCCGCCCGAACCAGGAGCCCGGCCCTCGTGTCCATACCTCCGCCACCCGGACCCACGCCGGGCCAGTACGCTCCCCCACCGCCGTACCCGTACCCGCCGTACACCCACCCCGCCCCCGTCAACGGCGTAGCCATCGCCGCCCTGGTCCTCGGCATCCTCTGCTTCGTGCCCGCCATCGGCCTGGCCCTGGGCCTGATCGCCCTGGCGCAGATCAAGAAGAGAGGCGAACGCGGCAAGGGCATGGCGATCGCCGGCTCCGTCCTGTCCTCCGTCGGCCTGGCCCTGTGGACACTCGCGCTGAGCACGGGCACCGCCTCCGACGCCTGGAACGGCTTCAAGGACGCCGCGAACGGCGAGGGCACCGCCTACGCGCTCGCCAAGGGCGACTGCTTCGACTCGCCGACCGGCAACCTGGAGGGCGAGGCGTACGACATCGACAAGGTGACCTGCGCCCGCCCGCACGACGGCGAGGTCTTCGCCGTCGTCACCCTGCCCGGCGGCGCCTTCCCGGGCGACGACGAGGTCACCAGAGCCGCCGACGAAAAGTGTTACGCGCTCAGGGGCGGCTACGCCATGGACGCCTGGGCCATCCCGGACGACGCCGACGTGTACTACTTCATCCCGTCCCGGCGGAGCTGGCGCTTCGGCGACCGCGAGATCACCTGCCTGTTCGGCAGCGCGAAGGAGAACGGCAAGCTCACCGGCTCGCTGCGCAAGGACCCGACGACCCTCGACCCCGACCAGACCGCGTTCCTCTCCGCGTCCAACGCCGTCGACGCGGCCCTCTACCAGGAGCCCGAGGAATACCCCGAGGAGGACCTCGCGGCCAACAAGGCCTGGGCGAAGGACGTCCACGCCGTGCTGGGCAAGCAGATACAACAACTGCGCGCGCACAACTGGGGACCGGAAACCAGGCAGCCGGTCGCCGACCTGATCAAGGAGATGAAGGCGGCCCACAAGGAGTGGTCACGCGCGTCCACCGCGAAGGACGTGGACACGTACTACGCGCACTACGACAACGGCTACGACTATGTGGACGGCCCCACGACCGTCACCGCCCGCAAGGCTCTGGGCCTGGACACCACCGCACCGACATACGGCGAAGAGCCCGAGAGCGGCGGCGAGAGCGGTGACACAGGTGAACTCGATGTGTGAGCGCGGCTATAGCGGGGAGAAAGTGCCTGCGTAAAGCCCTCCGCAGGCACAAGTCATCACATCGAGTGATTCTCTGGCCTTTGCTTGCAAGGCACAACTCATGGTTGCCACGCTGTTGCTGTCTGTACAACCTGATGGGAGCGGCCAGTGACTTTCGGTGAGCAGCCGGCGTATCTGCGCGTCGCGGGCGATCTCCGCAAGAAGATCGTCGACGGCTCGCTCCCCCCGCACACCCGCCTCCCGTCCCAGGCGAGGATCCGCGAGGAGTACGGCGTCTCGGACACCGTCGCGCTGGAGGCCCGCAAGGTGCTGATGGCGGAGGGCCTGGTCGAGGGCCGCTCCGGCTCCGGGACCTACGTCCGTGAGCGCCCCGTACCCCGCAGGATCTCCCGCTCCGGCTTCCGCCCGCCGAGCGGCGCCACGCCCTTCCGCCAGGAGCAGGCCAACGGCGAGACACGCGGCACCTGGGAGTCCAGCAGCGAGCAGGCCGAGGCCGGCGGCGCCATCGCCGAGCGGCTCGGCATCCGGCCCGGCGAGCGCGTGATGTGCACGCGGTACCTCTTCCGGGAGGCCGGCGAGGCGATGATGCTGTCCACCTCCTGGGAACCCCTGGCCCTCACCGGCCGCACCCCCGTGATGCTGCCCGAGGAGGGCCCGCTGGGCGGCATGGGGGTCGTCGAGCGCATGGCGGCCATCGACGTCGTCGTGGACAACGTCACGGAGGAGGTGGGCGCCCGCCCCGGCCTGGCGGAGGAACTGCTGGCGCTCGGCGGCGTGCCCGGCCATGTGGTCCTGGTCATCCAGCGCACGTACTACGCGTCGGGCCGCCCGGTGGAAACGGCGGACGTGGTGATCCCCGCGGACCGCTACCGCGTCGCTTACCACCTCCCGGTGAAGTAGCGCACTCGTAGGTGAGGTAGCGCACACCTCACGGCAGTTGCCCCCGGCAGAATCACAACTCCCGCCTCTTTCAGCGCCGTTGGAATCTGGCCGTTTTCGCAGGTCGACGCGGGCGTGCGCAGTATGCCTGTGACCGGATGCATCGACCTCTGCGCACGGCGCACTTGATGCCGTGCGCCCCCTGGGACTTGGCTGGTTGCGTACCTCTTTGTGAAAAGCCGTATTCGCTGCGTAAAGGTTAGGCGTAGGCTCGGGCATATGCGGAGTGCGGTTTCCTTAGCCAGCAGCCGGTCGTGGGCGGGAAGGAGCGGTGGGGGGCGATGAACGACAGCACGATCACTCTGCCCTGGCTCGTCGTGCGGCAGGACGACAACGGCAATCGCTACCGGGTGGGGCGCTATGCGACACGGGCCGAGGCCCAGAAGATCGCGGACAGCCTCGACGACCGGGGGCACCAGCAGCTGTACTGGGTCGAACGGATCGCGCAGAACGGGAGCGGCGCGGACAACTGACCCTCCCTGCGCTCCCGTAGGCTCCGGCGCATGACGGAACGGATCGTGGTCGGCGCCGCGTTGCTGGACTCAGGGCGCCTGCTCGCCGCGCGCCGCAGCGCGCCGGTGGAGCTGGCCGGGCGCTGGGAGCTGCCCGGGGGCAAGGTCGAGCCCGGCGAGACGCCCGACGCGGCGCTCGTGCGTGAGCTGCGGGAGGAACTCGGCGTGGACGCCGAGGTGGTCGAGCGCGTGCCGGGGGCGTGGCCGCTGAGAGCCCCGTACGTCCTGCATGTGTGGACCGCGCGGCTCGTCCCCGGAACGGGCGGGCCCAAGCCCCTCCAGGACCATGACGCGCTGCGCTGGCTGGGCCCCGGCGAGCTGTGGGACGTGGACTGGCTGGACCAGGACGTGCCGGCGGTCCGAGAGGTGGCGGCGCGGCTGCGACCGCGGGACTGATGCGAAGCGCGCCGGCGCGCACCGGCCCGCGCCTCCCCGGCGGACTCCCACCCCATACCTGCCGCACGCCGACCCCCCACCCTTCCCACACCTTCCACGCGGTACCGCCCCCCGAATATCGGGTATGTGCTCATTAACCCCGCGAAACCGGACATGGGCGAACCTGCTGGCCTGGGAAGTGATCGGCGTGATCGACACCGAAGACGACCGCGCCGACTGGAGCTTTCCCGCGGAGCCGGGTGCCGTGCGCGCGGCCCGTGCCGCCGTTCGGGGCAGGCTGTGCGACTGGGGGCTGGCCAGCCTCGCCGATATCGCGGCCCTGCTGGTCAGCGAACTGGTGACCAACTCCCTGCGGCATGCCACCGGCCCCATCGGCGTATGCCTGGTACGCCCCGCGCGCATCGGTGACGTCCTCCTCGTCGAGGTCTCCGACCCGCTCCCGGACCCGCCCCGCGAACGCGTCCCCCACCTGGAGGACGAGAGCGGCCGCGGACTCCAGCTCGTGGCGCACTCCTCGCGCCGCTGGGGGACCAGGCCGGGCCGCGACACCGGCAAGACGGTGTGGTTCGAACTCGCGGTGCCGGACTGACTCCTGTACGGCGACCCCCGCCCTGTCGAACGGATGGTTCAGGCCAGTGGCGGTTGTGCAACCGCGTGATTCGACTGCGTGTCCGCTGGTTAGAAGTCTGGGAGTGTTTCCGCAGCCGGGACCGAAAACCATCGGGAACGTGCTGTGATCGTGAACACCGTGTTGTGCGGAGCCGTAGTGCTGGATACTGCGGGCAGCCGCCGCCGGTGACCGGTGCCGGGCGCGGTGAGCTGGAGGGGACGGTTCGCGTGAGCGAGATACCAGCGAAGGCCACGGAGTCCGAGGACCCGTCGGACGGCGCGAGGACGAGGACCGCGGGGGAGCGGGCCGACGACACACAGGCCGCGCAAGTCTCACAGACCTCTCAGGACACAGGAGCCTCAGCCTCTCAGGGCGCAGAAACCCCTCAGGGCGCACAAGGCCCCATCCCGTTCGACGAGCCCCGCCCCGGCGACCCCGTCTGGCAGAGCAGCCCGCCCGGCTCCATCTACGACTACATCAAGGTCGCGTCCTTCTCCATCGGCCCCGACGGCCTGGTCGACCAGTGGAGCCTGCGCGCCGAGCAGCTCTTCGGCATCCCGGCCGAGCGCGCCGTCGGCATGGACCCCATCGAGGCGTTCGTCGACCCGGACCTGCGCGAGCACGGCCAGCGCAAGATGGCGGAGATCCTCGACGGGCGGGAGTGGACCGGCGTGGTCCCCTTCCGGACGCCGCAGGATGCCGCGGGGCGGCCCGGTCCGGAGGGGCTCGCCGAGGTGTACGTCATGCCGACGCGCACCGAGGACGGCGAGAAGGCCGCCGTGTGCATCGTCGTGGACGTGCGCACGCTGCGCCGGATGGAGACCGACCTCGCCGCCTCGCAGTCCATTTTCGGTCAATCTCCCTTCGGCTTCCTGCTGATCGACCCCGATCTGCGGGTGCGGCGCGCCAACCAGCGGTTCGCCTCGCTGTTCGGCGGCACCCCCGACGACCATCGCGGCAAGAACGTCCACGACTATCTGGCGCGACCCGAGGCCGAACGGGTCGCCGCCACCCTGCGGCGCGTCCTGGAGAGCGGCGACTCCATCACGGACATGCATGTGACCGGTTTTCTGCCGGGCTCCGACGAGCGCCGCCACTGGTCCGTCAACCTCTACCGGGTGCACAGCGGCAGCGGCCGCGTCATCGGCATCGCCTGGCTCGGAATCGACATCACCGCCCGCCGCGCGGCCGCCCGCGAGGCCGCCGCCGCCCGGCGCAATCTCGCCCTGCTGAACGAGGCCGGTGCCCGGATCGGCAACTCCCTGGACCTGGAGACCACGGCCCGCGAACTCCTCGACGTCGTCGTCCCCGGCTTCTGCGACCTGGCCACGGTCGACCTCTACCAGGGCCTGCTGGCCGGCGACGAGACCCCGCCCGGCCTCGCCGACGGCAGCGCGGAGCTGCGCCGGGTCGCCTTCGCCAGCGCGGTCTCCGACGCACCCTTCATCGGCTCCGGTCCCCCCGTCGCGGTCGGCGCCGTCCACCACTACCCCTTCAACTCGCCCGGCGCGGACGCCCTGCGCACCGCCCGGCCGCAGCATGTGCCCGGCGAGGAGGGCGGCCTCGTGCAGTCCACGCTCGCCGTGCCGATGGTCGCCCACGACACGGTCGTAGGACTGGCGCAGTTCGCCCGGACCAAGGGCAGCGAGCCGTTCGGGGAACGGGACCGGGACCTGGCGGTCGAACTCGCCGCGCGGGCGGCGGTCTGCATCGACAACGCCCGCCTCTACCGCCGCGAGCACGAGCGGGCGCTGATACTGCAACGGTCCCTGCTGCCGCCGGGGGACCCGGTCGCGTCCGGCCTCGACATCGCCTGCCGCTATCTGCCGGGCAACGCCTCGTCGGACCGGCCGAGCGAGGTGGGCGGTGACTGGTTCGACGTCATCGAACTGCCCGGTCACCGCACCGCGTTGGTCGTCGGGGACGTCATGGGCCGCGGGCTGCGCGCGGCGGTGGCGATGGGCGAACTGCGCTCCGCCGTACGCACGCTGGCGCTGCTGGACCTCGAACCGGCCGAGGTCCTCTCGGCGCTGGACGAGATCGCGCGCGGCCTCGGCGCCCCCGGCGGCGTCCAGCAGGCCACCCGCGCGGCCCGCCGGCCCCGCGAGGCGGACCTGTCCGAGGTGTACCTGGCGACGTGCGTGTACGCGGTCTACGACTCCGTCACCCGCCGCTGCACCTTCGCCAACGCCGGCCACCTCCCGCCGGTCCTGGTCGAACCCGGCGAGTCGGCGCTGATGCTCGACGTGCCGCCCGGGATGCCGCTGGGCGTCGGCGGCGAACCCTTCGAGGAGGTGGAGGTCGAACTGCCGGAGGGCGCGCTGCTGGCGCTCTACACGGATGGACTGGTCGAGTCCCGCGACCACCCCCTGGACGAGGGCCTGCAGGCCTTCGTGGGCACGCTCACGGACCCCACGCGTCCGCTGGAGGACGTCTGCGACCACGTCCTCCACACCCTCGACAGCCACCACGGCGAGGACGACATCGCGTTGCTGATGGCACGTGTCCAGGGACTGCCCGCCGAGTCGGTCGGCGACTGGACCCTGCCGCGCGAGCCGCGCAGCGTGGGCCGTGCCCGTGAGTACGCGCGCGGGCAACTGCTGTCCTGGGACCTCGAACCCCTCGTCGACACCACGGAACTCCTGGTCAGCGAACTGGTCACCAACGCACTGCGCTACGGCGAGGGCGAGATCAGACTCCGCCTGCTGCTGGACCGCACCCTGGTCTGCGAGGTCTGGGACTCCGGCCTGGTCCAGCCCCGCCGCCGCCGCGCCCGCGACACCGACGAGGGCGGCCGGGGCCTGCAACTGGTCGGCCTGCTCAGCGCGGCGTGGGGTTCGCGGCGTACGCCACGAGGGAAGACGGTGTGGTTCGAACTGCCGTTGCCCGACGGGGAGCACGGGGTGGCGGATCCGGCGGAGGCGCTGCTGAGCCTGTTCTGAAACCGGCTCAGTCGCCCGCCACCGGGTCTCCGTCTGCGCGCCGTCCCCGTGTGCGGGGCCCACCGAAGCAGGCAGGTGGGCCGCCGCCCTTCAGCCCGCCGCCCAGCAGGATGCCGCCAAGGACCGCGCCGGTGAGGCCGCTGACGTCGGGGGCGGGGGCCTCGATGGGGTGGCCGTGCACGCGGATGTCCTGCTCGGCCAGGTCGCGGGCCTCTCGGGCCAGGGTGTCGGCGGTGACGAGATCGGCGAGCCCCTGACGCGGTCCGGGCGCCGGTGACGCGAGCAGGCGCCGCGCCTCCGCCAGCCGGGTGCGGGCCTCGCCGCCCACCGCCGCCCGGTGCGTTGCGACGACGTCGTCCGCACCGGCGACGGCACCCCGCGCGCAGACCACCGCGGCGACCGGAATCACCCCGCCCCGCCCCGCGACGACCGGAGCGAGGGCCCGCACGATCCGCCGCAGCAACTCGAGGGGGTCATACGGCCGCCCCGAGACCAGCTCTTCGCGCACACCGGCCAGCACGATGTCGGCACGGACGACGCGGGCGCGCAGCTCGCCGGGTGGGATGTCGGCGTACGGCGATCCTGGCTCTTCGCGTATGTCGGCCGGGGGCGTGTCGGCGCGGTCGGATCGGGCGCGTGGCTCGCCGGGTGGGATGTTGGGGTACGGCGATTCTGGTTCTTCGCGTACGTCGGCCGGGGGCGTGTCGGCGCGGACCGGCCGTGCCCGTACCTTGCCGGGTGGGATGTCGGGGTACGGCGATCCCGGCTCTTCGCGTACGTCGGCCGGGGGCATGTCGGCGCGGACGGCCCGGGCCCGCAGCTCGCCAGGCAGGGCGTCCGCGTACGGCGATCCCGGCTTCACCAGGGATTCCCGTGCCCCGGCGATCTCCACCTCGCCGCCCGTCAGCGCGGCCGGAACCATCGCCGTGGCCCTCGCGAGGTCACCGGCGAGGCGTTCGATGCCGTCGATGAAGGTGGCGGCCTGGGCGATGGCGCCCTCGGCGGCGCGCAGCCGGGCGGCGGCCCGGTCGTTCTCGCCCAGGTCGGCCGACTGGCGGGCGTGGTTGAGGCGGGTCGTGGCGAACACCAGGCGGTCCTTGGCCTGCTCGGCGTGACCCGTGACGGCGGCGGTCGCGGAGGTGCCGTACCGCCGGCCGAGATCGGCGAGGGTCGTACCGGCGGCCCCGGCCCGCCCGGTCAGCTCCCGGAAGCGGCCCTCGGCGACGACCAGGGCCTGCCCCAGCCCGTCGCCCAGCCCCGCCTCCAGGCCCCGTACCTGATCGAACGCGGCGGCCTGTCCGTCCAGCAGCCGCCCCACCTCCTCGCACCGGCCGACGATCCCCGCCAGCGCATGCCGCCGGGCCGCGGCCTCCCGCGGAACCCCGCCCTCGTACTGCCACCGCATCCGGAACGCGACCGCCAACTCGGCCCGGGCGCTCCGCAGAGCCCGAGCGAAGGGCTCGACCCGCTCGACGTCCCCCGCCCCGAACCGCTCCGCGACGAACCCCAGCTCCTCCGCACTGACCCGCACCCAGTCGTCGGCGTCCACGAGCGCCGCCCGCGCCCGCTCGTCCAGCTCCCCGAGGGGCGGCTCGGCGACCGGCCCCGGCGCCCCACCGGGAGTCGTACGCCCCCGGGCCCGCCGTCTGCGCCGCAGGAACCCGAATCCCGCGAGCGCCACCGCCGTGACCAGAGCCGCCACCGGCATGACGAAGTCGACGACGGAGCTTGTGCCGTTCGCCGCGACCGTCATCCCGGGCAGCACCAGCCACGCCACCCCGACCAGCCCGCCCACCGGCGCCTGCACCACCCGCACCGATATCTGCGGGCGCGCGGGCCGCGCCCGGACCCGGCTCAAGGACGACGTCACATTTCGGAGCGTATGAGCATCAAAGCCGCCACGCGACCGGGATGCGCCCGGCCCGGCCGCTCGGGCCGACGCAAACCACATGCGAGCGCCCCGCCGCCGCACAGCACACGCGGGCGACCACCCCGGCCTGCGACGGCGCGCCTCCCCCGCGACATCGTCGAGGAGATCGCCGTACGGGAACCCCGGGCGGCGGCCGTCCTGAGCACAACCTCGAGCGGGCTCTCAGCTTCCCGCGGACCGCCTCCTGATCTTCGAGCCCAGCCACACCAACGGGTCGTACTTGCGATCCACGGCCCGTTCCTTCAAGGGGATCAGGGCGTTGTCCGTGATCTTGATGCCCTCGGGGCAGACCTCCGTGCAGCACTTGGTGATGTTGCAGTAGCCGAGGCCGTGTTCGTCCTGGGCGGTGCTCTTGCGGTCCAGGCCCGTGTCGGCGGCGGCGTCCAGCGGGTGCATGTCGAGTTCCGCGACCCGCATCAGGAAGCGCGGGCCCGCGAACGCCGGCTTGTTCTCCTCGTGGTCACGGACCACATGGCAGGTGTCCTGGCACAGGAAGCACTCGATGCACTTGCGGAACTCCTGCGAGCGGTCCACGTCCTCCTGCATCATGCGGTACTCGCCGAGGCCCAGGCCGGAAGGCGGTACGAAGGAGGGGACCTCACGGGCCTTCGTGTAGTTGAAGCCGACGTCCGTGACCAGGTCCCGGACGACCGGGAACGCCCGCAGCGGGGTGACGGTGATCGTCTCCTCCCGGGTGAACACCGACATCCGGGTCATGCACATCAGCCGCGGCCGCCCGTTGATCTCGGCGGAACACGAACCGCACTTGCCCGCCTTGCAGTTCCAGCGGACGGCCAGGTCAGGGGCCTGCGTGGCCTGGAGGCGGTGGATGATGTCCAGGACCACCTCGCCCTCGTTCACCTCGACCTTGAAGTCCTCCAGGCCCCCGCCCTGGACATCGCCCCGCCACACCTTGAAGCGGGCCTCGTAGCTGCTCACTGGTAGAGCTCCTCCTCGGCGAGGTACTTGACCAGCTCCTCCTTGTCGAACAGAGCCAGCAGGTCCTGGCGGACGGGTTCGGTGGTCTCCCGTACGAGATTGATCTGGCCGCGCTCCGGGTCGGTGGCCGCGAGGCCGCCCGTCGGGTCGGCGAGATGGCACAGCAGATTGATGTTGCGCCACTTGCGGTCCATCGTCGGATGGTCCTCGCGGGTGTGGCCGCCGCGCGACTCGGTGCGCTCCAGCGCCGCCCGCGCCACGCACTCGCTGACCAGCAGCATGTTGCGCAGGTCGAGCGCGAGGTGCCAGCCCGGGTTGAACTGGCGGTGGCCCTCGACGCCGGCCCTTCGCGCCCGTACCCGCAGGTCCGCGAGTTTCTCCAGCGCCCGCTCCATCTCGGCCTCCCGGCGGATGATGCCGACCAGGTCGTTCATGGCCTGCTGGAGCTCCTGGTGGAGGGTGTACGGGTTCTCCGGCGGGCGCCCGTCGTCCGCGCCCCCGGACGGTCCCTCCGCCGAGAACGGCCGCAGCGCCTCCGCGGCCGCCGTGTCGACCTGCACATCGCTGACCTCGGGGCGCTCGAAGGCCTGCGCCGCCGCGTACTCGGCGGCGTGCCAGCCCGCGCGGCGGCCGAACACCAGCAGGTCGGAGAGCGAGTTTCCGCCGAGCCGGTTGGAGCCGTGCATGCCGCCGGCCACCTCACCGGCCGCGTACAGGCCCGGCACGCCCCGCGCCGCCGCCGTGTCCGACTCGACCGCGATGCCGCCCATGACGTAGTGGCAGGTCGGGCCGACCTCCATCGCCTCCGCGGTGATGTCCACGTCCGCCAGCTCCTTGAACTGGTGGTACATGGAGGGCAGGCGACGGCGGATGACCTCCGCCGGCATCCGGGTGGACACGTCCAGGAAGACCCCGCCGTGCGGGGAGCCCCGGCCCGCCTTCACCTCGGCGTTGATCGCGCGCGCCACCTCGTCGCGCGGGAGCAGCTCAGGGGGCCGCCGGTTGTTGTCCGGGTCGTCGTACCAGCGGTCGCCCTCCTCCTCCGACTGGGCGTACTTCTCCTTGAAGACGTCGGGGATGTAGTCGAACATGAACCGCTTGCCCTCGGAGTTGCGCAGCACCCCGCCGTCGCCGCGCACCGACTCCGTGACCAGGATCCCCTTCACCGACGGCGGCCAGACCATGCCCGTCGGGTGGAACTGCACGAACTCCATGTTGAGCAGGGGCGCCCCGGCGAGCAGGGCCAGCGCGTGGCCGTCGCCCGTGTACTCCCACGAGTTCGAGGTCACCTTGAACGACTTGCCGATACCGCCCGTCGCGATGACGACGGCGGGAGCCTCCAGGACGAAGAAGCGGCCGGTCTCACGGTCGTACGCGAAGACCCCGGAGACCCGATTGCCGTCTTTGAGGACCCTGGTGACCGTGCACTCCTGGTAGACCTTCAGCCGGGACTCGTAGTCCCCGGTCTCCTTTTTGTCCTGCTGCTGCAGCGAGACGATCTTCTGCTGAAGGGTGCGGATCAGCTCCAGGCCGGTGCGGTCGCCGACGTGCGCCAGGCGCGGGTACTCGTGGCCGCCGAAGTTGCGCTGGGAGATCTTGCCGTCCTTCGTGCGGTCGAAGAGCGCGCCCCAGGTCTCCAGCTCCCACACCCGGTCCGGTGCCTCGCGCGCGTGCAGCTCGGACATCCGCCACTGGTTGAGGAACTTGCCGCCGCGCATGGTGTCGCGGAAGTGGACCTGCCAGTTGTCGTTCTCGTTGACGTTGGCCATGGCGGCCGCGATGCCGCCCTCGGCCATCACCGTGTGCGCCTTGCCGAACAGCGACTTGCAGATCACCGCCGTACGGGCGCCTCGCTCGCGCGCCTCGATCGCCGCACGGAGGCCCGCGCCCCCGGCGCCGACCACGACGACGTCCCACTCCTGCCGTTCGACCACGGACATTGTTTTCAGTCCCCACCCAATCTAGAAGAAGCGCGGATCGTCGAAGACCCCGGACGCGACGAGATAGACGTAGAAGTCGGCGAGCGCCACGCTCACCAGCGACGTCCAGGCGAGCAGCATGTGGCGGGCGTTGAGCTTCCCGACCCACTGCCACATGCGGTAGCGCACGGGGTGTTTGGAGAAGTGCTTGAGCTGGCCGCCGACGATGTGCCGGCAGGAGTGACAGGAGATGGTGTACGCCCAGATCAGCACGATGTTGACGAGGAAGACGAGGGTGCCGAGGCCCATGTGGCCCCACTCGTAGTTCTCGTCGCGGAAGGCGAGCACCGTGTCGTAGGTCAGGATCCCGGCGACCAGGAGAGCGGCGTAGAAGAAGTACCGGTGGATGTTCTGCAGGATCAGCGGGAAACGGGTCTCACCGGTGTACTTCTTGTGCGGCTCGGCCACCGCGCAGGCCGGGGGCGACATCCAGAAGCCGCGGTAGTAGGCCTTGCGGTAGTAGTAGCAGGTCAGCCGGAAGCCGAGCGGGAAGATCAGGATGATGATCGCGGGGGAGAGGCCCCACCAGCTTCCGAACAGATCCCAGTTCGGCCCGGCGCGCATGGGCTCGCAGTTCTCGGCAAGGCAGGGCGAGTAGAACGGGGAGACGTACGGCGCCGCGTAGTAGTCCGCGCCTGCGAAGGCCCGCCAGGTCGAGTACACGATGAAGGCGAGCAGACCGGCCGCGGTGGCGGCGGGGGCCAGCCACCAGCGGTCGGTCCGCAGGTGCGGGGCGGCGATCGCGGCGCGCGTACCCGTTCGTACGCCGTCGCTGTTCAGATGGGGTTCCGTACCAGTGGCCAATGGATGACTCCGGTCGGGTCAGGGGCTGGGTTCAGGGAGCGTGGCGGTCCCGGGCGCCGAGACCCTCGTCATCCGTGTCGATCCACAGAGAGTCGTCGTACGGCGTGTCGGGGATGGTGACGAGCTCCGGTTTGCGCTGCGGGGTGGGGCTCGTGGCTGTCTCGCGCAGCAGCGCGACGCTTTCGCGCAGGTGGTTGGCGTCGGTACGGACGCGGCGCATCTCGATTCCGCCGGTACCGAGCTGCTTCTCCAGGCGGCCCACGGACCGGGCCAGGTCGTCGAGGCAGCGCTGGACAGCTGTCAGGTCGTCTTGCACGGACATGACGTGACCTCACTTCCGTGGGCCCTTCGGCCCTTGGTGGCAACGTTCATGCGCCTGCGAGTGTTGCGCGTCACACCTGTCGCTGTGAAGGCATGTGCAGCGATTGGCGGATTGCACGCCTGAGACGCGCGCTCGCACGCGCTCTGTGTACGCCGGGGGAGCGAAACGAACGCGAGGGAGTGCAAGGGAAGTGCGTTACTCCGGACGGGTGGCCTTGCCCACCCCCGCCGCCGTGTCTGCTCCGCCTGGCGAACCCTTTCCTCTTCAGTGGGGGCCCGTGGATCTGATCAACTCCAAAATACCGCCAAATGTGATCAGAACGCACTAATCGTCTGCGGCGCGAGTCGCCCCCGGAGGTACCTGAGATGTCCCACATCGCCGTCGGACCCAGGCCCGGCCCTAGGGGGTGTTGTGAAGGCCCCGCACAGCACCCGCGGCGCCCGGCACGCACCCTCGCCGCACCGGCCAAAGGCCCAAGTAGCTCCGCTACGAGGGCCTTCGTCCGGCACGCCGAGGGCACGCACCGAACACCGCGGGCACCGCACGGGGCTTTCACAACACCCCCTAGCGCGGTCACGCGCTCGGTCGCCTTCCTGACCGCGGGTGTGCTCGCGGTGCCCCTGCTCGCCGGTTGCAGCGACCCCGACCCGGCCGGCAAGCCGCTCGCCGGGCAGGACATCGCCCCGGCGGGGCGGGCCGAGATCGCCGACGGCGGCACGCTGCGGTGGGCCGTGGACTCCGTACCCGAGACGCTCAACACCTTCCAGTCGGACGCCGACGCCACCACGACCCGGATCGCGCAGGCCACGCTGCCCTCGATGTTCCGGCTCGACGCCGGCGGGCGGCCGGAGCGCAACCCGGCCTACCTCGAGTCCGCCAAGATCGTCGAGACCGAGCCCAAGCAGGTCGTCCTCTACAAGCTCGACCAGCAGGCCGTCTGGAGCGACGGCCGCGAGATCGGCGCCGCCGACTTCTCCGCCCAGTGGCGGGCCCTGTCCGGAAAGGACAGCGCCTACTGGACCGCCCGCAACGCCGGCTACGACCGCATCGAGAAGATCGAGCGCGGCGACAACGACCTGGAGGTGCGGGTCACCTTCGGGCGGCCGTACGCGGACTGGCGCTCCCTCTTCACGCCGCTGTACCCGAAGGAGGTCATGGGCACGCCGGACTCGTTCAACGACGGGGCGCGGCGGGGGCTCAAGGTCAGCGCGGGGCCGTTCACCGTGAAGAAGATCGACCGCAAGGGCGATCAGGTCCTGCTGACCCGCAACCCGCGCTGGTGGGGGGAGCGGGCCAAGCTGAACGAGATCGTGCTGCGGGCCGTGCCGCGCGCCGAGCGGGCCGCCGAGCTGGCCGCCGGGAAGCTGGACCTGGCCGAGGTCGACGCCACCGCGGCCAAGCGCATCGCGCTCGCCGCCCCGCCACGTCCGAGGACGCCGTCGGCCGGCGCCTCCAGCAGCGCCTCCGGCACACCCCTGATGGGCCCGCAGCGGCGCACCCTGACCCCCGCGCAGAAGCGGGACCGGGCGCGGTTCCGGGGCTTCGAGGTACGCAAGTCGCTGGAGCCGTCGTACACACAGCTCGCCCTCAACGGCGGGGGCGGTCCGCTCGCCGACGAGCGGGTACGGCGGGCGGTGGCGCGCGCACTCGACCGCGAGGAACTGGCGAAGCTGGTGCTCTCCCCGCTGGGGCTGCCCGCCGAGCCGGTCGGCAGCCACCTCGCGCTGGCCGGGCAGGCCGCGTACGCCGACAACAGCGGCGCGATCGGCGGCCAGGACCGGAAGGAGGCACAGGCGCTGCTCGCGGATGCCGGGTGGGTGCCGGGCGGGCCGATCGAGGAGAAGAAGAAAAAGGGGGAGAAGGCGGCGGGGAGCGAGGCCGAGAAGGGCGAGAAAGAGAAGGAGAAGGGGGAGAAGGGGGAGAAGGAGGCCAAGGAGACCGAGAAGGGCAAGAAGTCCGAGGGCGGGGACGACGGGACGTACATCGTCGGAGAGGACGACAAGGGCAACGGCGACGAGGGGCGTGAGGGGCGCACGGGGGAGCAGCTCGCCCAGGAGAGCAAGCAGCAGGGCGGGGCGCCCGGCGCCTACGCTCCGCGGGGCACGGCGGCTCCGGCGGGCGGCGCGGCGATGCGGCCGCTGGCCAAGGACGGCAAGCCGCTGACGCTGCGCTTCGTGGTGCCGTCGGGTGAGGGTTCGCAGACGCTGCGCACGGTCGCGGACCGGATCGGGATCATGCTGGAGCGGGTCGGGATCCGTACCGTGATCACCAAGGTCTCGGACGAGAGCTACTTCAAGGACCACATCGCCTCCGGCCAGTACGACCTCGCGCTGTACTCCTGGCCGGCCTCGGCCTACCCCGCGACCGACGCCCGGCCCATCTACGCCAAGCCGGTCCCGGCGGCGGACGGCTCGCTGAACGTCGAGCAGAACTACACGCGGGTCGGCACCGACCAGGTCGACCAGCTCTTCGACCAGGCCGTCGCCACGCTGGACGAGTCCGAGTCCCGGTCACTGATCCGCAAGGCCGACTCCCGCATCTGGGCGGCGGCCGGCTCGCTCCCGCTGTTCCAGCGCCCCCAGCTCATCGCGGCGAGGTCGAGCGTGGCCAACGCGGGCGCCTTCGGCTTCGGCACGCCGGTGTACGAGGACATGGGCTTCCTGAAGAAGGGCCTGAAGCCGGCACCGGCCGCATCAACGAACTGAATCCCTCCCCTGACCTGCACCGACCTATCCCGCCCAGCCCCATCAGCAGCGGCCCCGTACCATGGGGTGAGGCCGTGGCGTGTCCAGCCCGGCAGGGCCCGCGTAACACAGACGTACGCGAGAGCCGTCCTCACCACTCCGGGAGTACGCCACACCATGACTGCGTTTTCGACGCGTCACGACATCCGTAACGTCGCCATCGTCGCCCACGTCGACCACGGCAAGACCACCATCGTGGACGGCATGCTGAAGCAGGCCGGTGCCTTCGCCGCCCACCAGCTCGACTCCGTCGACGACCGCATGATGGACTCGAACGACCTGGAGCGTGAGAAGGGCATCACGATCCTCGCCAAGAACACGGCGGTGAAGTACCACCCCAAGGACGGCGGGGACCCGATCACGATCAACATCATCGACACCCCCGGCCACGCCGACTTCGGCGGCGAGGTCGAGCGCGGTCTGTCGATGGTCGACGGCGTGGTGCTGCTCGTCGACGCCTCCGAGGGGCCGCTGCCGCAGACCCGGTTCGTGCTGCGCAAGGCGCTCCAGGCCCGGCTGCCGATCATCCTGTGCATCAACAAGACCGACCGGCCCGACGCCCGTATCGACGAGGTCGTCAACGAGACCTACGACCTCTTCCTCGACCTCGACGCCGATGAGGAGCAGATCGAGTTCCCGATCGTCTACGCCTGCGGCCGTGACGGCATCGCGTCGCTGACCAAGCCGGACGACGGGACGGTTCCGACCGACTCGACCAGCCTGGAGCCGTTCTTCTCGACCATCCTCGAGCACATCCCGGCCCCGACCTACGACGAGGGCGCCCCGCTCCAGGCCCATGTCACCAACCTGGACGCCGACAACTTCCTCGGCCGTATCGCACTGCTGCGCGTCCACCAGGGCGAGCTCCAGAAGGGGCAGACCGTCGCCTGGATGAAGCGCGACGGCTCGGTCACGAACGTGCGCATCTCCGAGCTGATGATGACCGAGGCGCTGACCCGCAAGCCCGCCGACAAGGCCGGCCCCGGTGACATCTGCGCCGTCGCCGGTATCCCGGACATCATGATCGGCGAGACCCTGGCCGACACCGAGAACCCCGTCCCGCTGCC
Source organism: Streptomyces sp. UG1 (assembly GCF_049974585.1). Taxonomy (NCBI): domain Bacteria; kingdom Bacillati; phylum Actinomycetota; class Actinomycetes; order Kitasatosporales; family Streptomycetaceae; genus Streptomyces; species Streptomyces sp. UG1. The sequence goes on from NZ_JBNGGG010000001.1 coordinate 422,084, forward strand.
CCTGATCACGGTCGACGAGCCCGCGATCTCCATGGTCATCGGCACCAACACCTCCCCGCTGGTGGGCCGCGGCGGCACCGGCAAGGGCGCCGACAACAAGGCGGCTGTCAAGGACCGCAAGGTCACCGCCCGCCAGGTGAAGGACCGCCTCGACCGCGAGCTGATCGGTAACGTCAGCCTCCGGGTGCTGGACACCGAACGCCCGGACGCCTGGGAGGTGCAGGGCCGCGGTGAGCTGGCGCTGGCCATCCTGGTCGAGCAGATGCGCCGTGAGGGCTTCGAGCTGACCATCGGCAAGCCCCAGGTCGTCACCAAGGACGTCGACGGCAAGGTCTACGAGCCCGTCGAGCGCATGACGATCGACGTCCCCGAGGAACACATGGGCGCCGTCACGCAGTTGATGGGGGTGCGCAAGGGCCGTATGGACAACATGTCCAACCACGGCTCGGGTTGGGTCCGCATGGAGTTCGTGGTCCCCTCCCGTGGTCTCATCGGGTTCCGGACCGAGTTCCTGACCCAGACCCGCGGCACCGGCATCGGGCACTCCATCCACGAGGGCCACGAGCCCTGGTTCGGTGCGCTGCAGACCCGTAACAACGGCTCGCTGGTCGCCGACCGCTCCGGTGCCGTCACCGCCTTCGCGATGACGAACCTTCAGGAGCGCGGCGTGCTGTTCGTCGAGCCGGGCACCGAGGTGTACGAGGGCATGATCGTCGGCGAGAACTCGCGCTCCGACGACATGGACGTCAACATCACCAAGGAGAAGAAGCTCACCAACATGCGGTCGTCCACGGCCGATGTGGCCGAGTCGATCGTCCCGCCGCGCAAGCTGTCGCTGGAGCAGTCCCTGGAGTTCTGCCGCGACGACGAGTGCGTCGAGGTGACCCCGGAGGCGGTCCGCATCCGCAAGGTGAGCCTGGACGCCCGCGAGCGGGCCCGCGCCGCGAGCCGCGCCAAGCACGGCTGAGCATCGGACGGTTGAGCCCGGGCTCCCCCTGCGAGGGGGAGCCCGGGCTTTTTGCAGGCCGGAGGACAAAACTAGGACTTGGCCTCTGTCACAGTGATGATCTCGGGGCACGTGGGGGTGAGCGGGGCTCGGTCCCAGTCGCCGTACTGCTCGACGACCGTGAGGCCGACTTCGCGCAGGACGGCGGACAGGGCGTCGGGGCCGAGGAAGCGGAGGGTGGTGCGGCTGACGCGGGGGCGTTGCCAGGTGTCGCTGTCGTAGGTCTCCGTGAACGTCACGCGATCCCCGCGCAGGGGCCGCTCCAGCTCGTGCCACACCCGTACGGCGCCCCCGTCCGGGCCGGTCACCTCCCGCACCCGCCCGGGAGTCCAGGTCTCCCACGCCCGCGCCCCGGGATTGCGCGTCTCGAACACGAACCGCCCAGCGGGACGCAGAGCCCGGCGCACGGCCCGCAGCGCGGCGCGCAGCTCCTCGTCGCCCACGAGCACCTGGAAGGCGTGCCCGGTCATCACCACCAGCTCGAACTCCGCGCGCCACTCCCGCGTCCGCAGATCACCGAGCACCCACTCGACACCGCTGCCGAGCCGCCGGGCCTGCACGAGCATCGCGGCGGCCGGGTCGAGGCCCACGAGCCGCCCCCGATGCCCATCGGCATGCGCACGCCGCAGCAGATGCCCCGTACCGCAGCCGACATCGAGCACGGCATCGGCATCCATCACGAACCCGAGGTAGAAGTCGTCACCCGCCCCCCAGGGGTTCAGGGTGTCGTACAACGCGGCGAGCGAGAGATCCGCGAACGAACGATCGACCACTCGCGGAAGTGTGCCACAACGCAGTCCAACGCGAGGGTGAGGCGGGTGAGTTGCTGCGGTATGGCGGGTATCACGCCTGCCGAGAAGGTGCCCCACGGGGCGATGTAGGGAAAACCCTAGAATTCGTTGTGAGAAGCCCTTGAGCGGGTCGGGTTCCATTACCCTGCCCCGGAAGCGATGGGCCCGCGCGACCGGCGATTCCGAGCCGGGGTGATGAGCGCAACACGGCCTGTGTGGACCTTGCATGGTCAGTGTGCAACCCGCAACCGCTTTTCCAAGACAGGGCGTCCGGTATACGGACGCTACCTCCCGGTAGATGTGTAACAAGTCCGTTTCGCAGCGATCTCTCACCAAACCCTTTGTCCGGATTTTGGAAGGCCTGGCCTCTATCTGTGATCGAACCGAGACCTCGAGAGTGTGGTTCGCTCCCTGGCCGATGGCAGATAGTTAGGCGCGTAGAGCTCGTATGAACGGGTTGTGCGCTGACGGGGCGCCGGCTCGCGAGCGTGGGGGCACCTGGCGGACTCGGGCACCGGCGACGGGGCCGGATGTGTCGTGTGCTCCCCTTTGCGGTGAAACCAGCGGATTTATGAGGAGGAACCCATGCGAGGTGCCATAAGCGCCATATGGGTCGCGTCGTCCTGGATGACAGATTCAGGCCTCGCGGGTGCGTTGAGTTCTGTCTCGGCGGTTGCGGGTGCAAGGTCCCGCGAACTTCCCTGACGGTCCGTTCCGTCGGCCTCGGCTCCGGTCGCGAGCCAGGGTCCCCCCCGGGGGCAGCCGTTGTTGTTCTCCTCGCGCGCTGCGAGAGAGCGTGCGCCGCGCGAAGGCCGTCGGGCACCGTGAAGTCCAGACGACCTCCAACATCTGTGAAATGGACGAATCATGACGAGTCCAATCGAGCTCGAGGGTGCTGAAACCCCTTCCCTCGTGGACAAGGAGAGCGCGCCGCAGGGCGACGCCAAGGAGTCGAAGACGCTTGAGGGACGCAGCCCCGGGCAGTTGATGTGGGGGCGCTTCAAGCGCGACCGGACCGGTGTGATCTCCGCCGTCATCGTCCTGTTCTTCTTCGCGATCGCGGCGGCGGCGCCGCTGATCTCGAAGCTGTACGGCAAGGACCCGTACACGCTCTACGGGCAGGACAATCCGGAACTACTGGACATGTTCACCATGCCGGCGAAGCCCTTTGGCGGCATCGACGGGGAGTTCTGGTTCGGTATCGAACCGGGCTTGGGCCGGGACGTCTTCACCCAGCTCCTGTACGGCATGCGGACCTCGATGTTCACGGCGCTGGCCGCGACGGTGCTGATGACCCTGCTCGGTGTGCTGATCGGACTTACGGGAGGCTACTTCGGAGGGAAGGGCGACTACTGGCTCGGCCGGATGACCGACTTCTTCATGGCTCTGCCCAACCAGCTCTTCTTCGTCGCCGCGATGCCCGTCATCACCACGGTGTTCGTCGCTCCGGACGAGGAGACGCCCACCTATGTGCGCACCTGCGCGATCATCATCGTCCTCTCCTTCCTGGGCTGGATGAGCATGGCGCGACTGATCCGGGCAGCCACCCTGTCACTGCGTGACCGGGAGTTCATCGAGGCGGCCCGGATCTCCGGGGCCTCGTCCTGGCGGATCATCCGCAAGGAACTGCTGCCCAACATCGTCACACCGGTGCTGGTGCAGGCGACACTCACGCTGCCGAGCACCATTCTGAGCATCGCCTTCCTCTCCTTCGTGGGCGTGGGGTACGTCGAACCCACCCCGGACTGGGGGCGGATGTTCGCCATCGGCGCGAACATCATCGAGCAGGACCCGTACTACATGCTCTTCCCCGGCGTGGCCATGGTGGTCTTCGTCGTGGCCTTCAACCTCCTCGGCGACTCGGTCCGGGACGCCTTCGATCCCAAGACGGGCCGCTGAGAGCCCCAGCCCCCCACGGGCACGCCGTGCGCTTGCCCAGGCCGGTTCGGTTCCCCTCGGCCCGGTTCCGGCCATCTATCAGCAGCGCTCACTACACACAGGCAGGTGGATTCCATTCCATGAGCATCTTCCGTAACCGCACCGCCAAGGCCGCGATCGTCGCGGTGGCAGCCGGCGCCCTGACCCTCACCGCCTGCGGCGGCGGCAGCAGCGACGACTCGGCGAAGGACAACAGCAAGCAGAAAGAGGACGCCAAGACGCAGTCCAAGCCGGTGCAGATCGGTGATGCCCAGGCGTCCACCGGCCCTGCCCCCGAGGTCCCCGGTGCCAAGCCGGGCGGCACCGCGATCGTGTACCAGGAGTCGGACTTCTCGCACCTGGACCCGGGCCAGATCTACGTCTCGGACGGCAAGCTGCTCAGCCGCCTCATCTTCCGTGGTCTGACGCAGTACGCCGAGGACGACCAGGGCAACCTGACCGTCGTGGGCGACCTCGCCACCGACGCGGGCAAGGTCTCCGACGGGGGCAAGACCTGGACCTACACCTTGAAGGACGACCTGAAGGACGCGAACGGCAACCCGATCAACTCGGCGGACGTCCGCCACACGATCGAGCGCCTGTACTCGACGTTCATCACCGACGGCCCGTCGTACCTGCAGCAGTGGCTGTCCGGTTCCGGCACCACCTACCGCAAGGCCTACCAGGGCCCGGACAAGGGCAAGCACCTGCCGGACAGCGTCCTGGAGACGCCGGACGACAAGACGATCGTCTTCCACTTCAAGGACGCGCAGCCCGACCTCCCGCAGATGCTGACCATGCCCGGTTACAGCGTCGTCCCGGAGGAGACGGACACCAAGGAGAAGTACGACTCCGCGCCGGTCGCCCTCGGCCCGTACAAGATCTCCGAGTTCAAGCCCGGCAAGTCGATGAAGCTCGTCAAGAACACCCAGTGGGACCCGAAGTCCGACTCGGTGCGTCACCAGTACCTCGACGGCTTCAACATCGAGATGAACCACGACGACGAGGACCAGACCAAGACCCTCCTCGCCGACCAGGGCGAGGCCAAGAACGCGATGATGTTCACGGGCCAGGTCGCCACCACGCAGCTGCAGAACGTCGTGGGCAACAAGGCTGTCATGGGCAAGCGCACGATCGAGGGCTACGCGCCCTACGTGTGGCAGCTCAACTTCAACATGGACCGCGTCAAGGACAAGAAGCTCCGTGACGCCATCACGCTGGCGATGCCGTCCGCCTCGGTCTTCAAGGCCGACGGTGGTGCCTACGGCGGTGAGGTCGCCAACTCGCTGATGTCGCCCACCACTCCGGGCTACGACGAGAAGTACGACCCGTTCAACCGGGCCAAGAAGCCCAACGGTGACATCGAGGCCGCCAAGAAGCTGATCAAGGAAGGCGGCTTCGAGGGCAAGAAGCTCGTCTACGCCTACGGCAACTCGCCGGTCCGTCAGCAGCAGGCCGTCCTGATTGCCGACGCGCTGGAGAAGATCGGCCTCGACATCCAGAAGAAGGAGATCGACTCCGCCACCTGGTACGAGCAGGTCGGCAAGGTCAACAACGGCTACGACCTGTACATGACCGGTTGGGGCCAGGACTGGCCGTCCGCGTCGACGGTCTTCCCGCCGCTGTACGACGGGACCCAGATCCAGGACGGTGCGTCGAACTACTCGCACATCAACGACGACCACGTCAACTCGGAGATCGCCCGCATCCTGAAGATCACCGACACCGACGAGGCCACCAAGGCGTGGGGCGAGCTGAACAAGTACATCACCGAGAAGGTCAACCCGGCCGCGCCGATCTACTACGTCAAGATCTTCCAGATCTTCGGTTCGAACATCGGCGGCCTCCGCTACAGCTCCGACTCGAGCTACGTGGACGTCACCCGGGTGTACCTGAAGAAGTAACCCCGGTTCGTCGGTGAACCGGTGGTGGGCGCGTGGCGGAGCGCCCACCACCGGGCCCGGATCCCCAGACCTTCCCAATCGACTGCCGCCGTCCTGAGAGCAGCTGCCTGCCATGCTTCAATTCCTCATTCGCCGGACGTTCGGCGCGGCGCTGATCCTAGTGTTGATCAGTGCGTTCACGTTCTTCATGTTCTTCGCCATCCCGCAGGACCCGGCCACGCTGGCCTGCGGCAAGAACTGCACTCCGGACGCGCTGGCGATCATCCACAAAAACCTCGGCCTCGACGAGCCCGTCCCCGTGCAGTACTGGAACTTCCTCGTCGGCATCTTCGTCGGCCGGGACTTCGCCGTCGGCCACTGCGACGCTCCCTGCTTCGGTGTCTCCTTCGCCAACAACCAGAACGTCTGGGACACGATCCTCGACCGCTTCCCGCTGACCATCTCGCTGACCGTCGGCAGTCTGCTGGTCTTCCTCACCGTCGGCCTCGGCGCCGGTCTGCTGGCCGCCAAGTACCGCGGTACCTGGATGGACAAGGCGTTCAGCTCGGGTTCGCTGGTCATCAGCTCCATGCAGATCTACTTCCTCGGCCCGCTCGTGTTGCTCGCCCTGGTCTACAGCACCGGCTGGCTCGACAAGCCGAAGTACGTGCCGATCACCGAGAGCTTCGGCGGCTGGTTCATGGGCCTGTTGATCCCCTGGGTCGTTCTGGCAACCATCTTCACCGCCAACTACACGCGTATGAGCCGCTCCTCGATGATCGAGCAGTTGCAGGAAGAGCATGTGAAGGCCGCCCGCGCCAAGGGCATGGCGGGCAATTACGTGTTCTTCCGCTACGCATGGCGGGGCTCCCTCATCCCCATCATCACCATCCTCGGCATCGACCTGTCCTCACTGCTGGCCGGTGGCATGGTGACGGAGTTCACGTTCGGTCTGGCCGGTCTCGGCCGGCTCGCGCTGGACTCCGTCGTCAACAAGGACCTGCCGATGCTGATGGGCGTCATGCTGGTCAGCGCCGCGCTCATCATCGTCTTCAACCTGATCGTGGACGCCCTGTACGCCGTCATCGACCCGCGCGTGCGTCTGTCCTAGGAGAACCACCTTGACCACTCAGACCAAGCCCGAAGAGGCCGCGGCCACCGCCGCGGAGCGAGCCTTTCTCTCGGTGCGCGACCTCAAGGTCCACTTCTCCACCGAGGACGGCGTCGTCAAGGCGGTGGACGGGCTCTCCTTCGACCTGGAACGCGGCAGGACCCTCGGCATCGTGGGCGAGTCCGGCTCCGGCAAGTCGGTGACCAACCTCGCGGTCCTCGGCCTGCACAATCGCAAGAACACCGCCATCGACGGGTCGATCACGCTGGACGGCCAGGAGCTGACCGACGCCGGCGAGAAGCAGCTCGAGACGCTGCGTGGCAAGAAGATGGCGATGATCTTCCAGGACGCGCTGACCGCGCTGTCGCCGTACTACACGATCGGCCGTCAGATCGGCGAGCCGTTCATGAAGCACACCGGGGCCTCGAAGAAGGACGCCCGGGTGCGCGCCATCGACCTGCTGGAGAAGGTCGGCATCCCGCATCCGCAGCAGCGGGTCGACGACTACCCCCACCAGTTCTCCGGCGGTATGCGGCAGCGCGCCATGATCGCGATGGCACTCGCCTGCGACCCGGACCTGCTCATCGCCGACGAGCCCACCACGGCGCTGGACGTGACGGTGCAGGCGCAGATCCTCGACCTGCTCAAGGACCTGCAGCAGGAGTTCGGCTCCGCCATCATCATGATCACCCACGACCTCGGAGTGGTCGCCAATATGGCCGACGACATCCTCGTGATGTACGCGGGCCGTGCGGTCGAGCGGGGCTCGGTGCGCGAGGTGCTCAAGTCGCCTCAGCACCCGTACACGTGGGGTCTGCTGGGGTCGATGCCGAGGCTCACCTCCGACGTCGATGAGCCGCTGGTGCCGATCCCCGGATCACCGCCCTCGCTGCTCGCTCCGCCGTCGGGATGCTCCTTTCACCCGCGGTGTGGGTTCACCGACAAGGTTTCCGGGAGCCGTTGCTCCGGTGAGCGTCCGTCGCTCGCGCAGGGGCGTGCTGCCGCCTGTCACCTGACGATGGAACAGCGGCAGCAGGTGTTCATCGAGACGATTCAGCCCCGGCTGGGCTGAGCCAAACCGGCGACTGGGGCATCACCATGAGCGACAACAACAACACGAACACGGCGGTCGCCGACTCGATCCCGCAGCAGCGGGACGGCGACACCACGCCGCTCCTGCGGGTCAGCGGCCTGAAGAAGTACTTCCCGATCAAGGGCGGATTCCCGATCCGGCGCACCGTCGGCCACGTCAAGGCCGTCGACGGCGTCGACCTGGAGGTCTTCCCGGGCGAGAGCCTCGGCCTGGTCGGCGAGTCCGGCTGCGGCAAGTCGACGACCGGTCGGCTGCTGACCCGGCTGTACGAGCCGACTCAGGGCACCATCGAGTACAAGGGGCGGGACATCAGTCACGCCAGCCGCTCGAAGATGGCGCCGATCAGGTCCGAGATCCAGATGATCTTCCAGGACCCGTACGCGTCGCTGAACCCGCGGCAGACGGTCGGCAAGATCATCTCCGGCCCGATGGAGATCAACGGGATCAACCCGCCCGGCGGCCGCGAGAAGCGCGTCCGTGAGCTTCTGGAGATCGTCGGTCTCAACCCGGAGCACTACAACCGCTTCCCGCACGAGTTCTCCGGCGGTCAGCGGCAGCGTATCGGCGTCGCGCGCGCCGTCGCGCTGGAGCCGAAGCTCATCGTCGCCGACGAGCCGGTCTCGGCCCTCGACGTGTCGATCCAGGCCCAGGTGGTGAACCTGCTGCAGGAGGTGCAGCGGGAGATGGGCATCGCCTTCGTCTTCATCGCCCATGACCTGGCGATCGTGCGGCACTTCTCGCAGCGTGTCGCGGTGATGTACCTCGGGAAGGTCGTGGAGATCGCGGACCGTGACTCGCTCTACAACCGGCCCCGTCACCCGTACACGCACGCCCTGCTGTCGGCGGTGCCGGATGCGGACATCGACGCGGCCAAGCGGGAGCGTATCCGTCTCGAGGGTGACGTGCCGTCGCCGATCATGCCGCCGTCCGGCTGCCGGTTCCGCACGCGCTGCTGGAAGGCACAGGACAAGTGCGCGACGCAGGAGCCGCCGCTGGTCCGCATCGACGGCAATCTGCCGGGGCACCTGACGGCGTGCCACTTCCCGGAGGCGCCCACGACCGCGGACAGGGGCGAGGACGTGGTGCTGGACAAGGGCTTGAAGGCTCTGGAGGGCGAAGCCGCCGACGACGCGGCGGTCTCTGAGGGCTGACCGGCGGGGTCTGCCCGCACGGGTCGGACCGAGTCATGCCGGGCCACCGTGGGACCGGGGCGGGAGCCGATTCTGCCGCCCCGGTCCGCTCACTTCCGGGATACTCGTAGACATGCGCGGACGCCCCAGCCACGACCCCAGCACTCCTCGCATGTCGAGACACGACTGGTGGGGCATCGTGCTTGAGGCGCCCGATCCACAGGCGCTGGCACGCTTCTATGCGGAGCTGCTGGGCTGGGAGATCGCCAAGGAGGACCCGGACGGGGCGGCCATCGCGCCGACTGAGGGCGTGGCCTACATCGCCTTCCAGCTCTCGGAGGGGTATGTTCCCCCGGTCTGGCCCGCCCGGGAAGGCGCTCAACGGATCACGATGCACCTCGACTTCGAAGTCGTCGATCTGCAGGCGGCCGTGGCGCACGCGCTCGAACTCGGCGCACGAGAAACCGAGCACCAGCCGCAGGACAACGTCCGAGTGATGCTCGACCCGGCCGGTCATCCCTTCTGCCTCTACTTGGACGGCAGTGCCTGATACCGCTCCCGCTGCCCACCTCACGAACTCGGACGACTTCGAGGCGAAGCCGGTGGCCGTGGGTCCGCGGTGGTCCGCGCCCAGTGACAGGCCACCTGCGCCTGCGCGCCCCCGCCGAGCACCTCGGGGTCCTCGTTCCTGCAGGCGTCGGCCACTCCGGCCCGGTCCGCCTCCCCGCTCGCCAGCACCTGGCAGCGGGCGTGGAAACGGCAACCGGAGGGAACGCGGGTCGGGTCCGGAGGTTCGCCGGTCAGGACCACCGGATCGCCCGGTGCCTCCGGCAGGACCGACAACAGCGCCTGGGTGTACGGATGCCGGGGCGCCGTGAGCACCTGCTCCACCTCTCCCGTCTCCACGATCCTGCCCAGATACATCACCGCCACCCGGTCCGCGATGTTCCATGCCAGTCCCAGGTCGTGCGTCACCACCAGCGCCGACAGGCCGAGGTCGGTGCGCAGCCGCAGCAACAGGGCGAGGATCTCGCCGCGTACGGACGCGTCAAGGGACGCCACCGGCTCGTCGGCGACGAGGAGTTCGGGCGCGAGGACCAGTGCACCGGCGATCACCACACGTTGACGCTGGCCGCCGGACAGTTCGTGCGGGTAGCGCAGGAAGAAGCGTTCCGGGGGCCGCAGCCCCGCCCGGGACAGGGCCTGAGCCACCGCCGTACGCTCGTCGCCGTCGTGGCCGTGAATCCGCAGGCCCTCCGCCACCGCGTCGTACACCGTGTGCCGTGGGTTGAGCGATCCCGTCGGGTCTTGAAGGACCAGCTGGACGCGCCGCCGGTACGCCTTCAGAGCCCGGGAGGTGTAGCGCAGTTGCTCGCCGTCGAAGACGACTCGCCCTCGCGTCGGCGGCACCAGGCCGAGCAGGGCGCGCGCCAGCGTCGTCTTGCCGCAGCCCGACTCGCCCACAAGAGCCACGATCTCTCCGGCGCCGATGTCGAGTTCGACTCCGTCCACCGCGCGGGCGGGCGGGGCGCCCTGTCGGCCCGGGTAGGTGATGTGCACGCCCTGTGCGCTCAGGAGAGTCATGTTCCGCTCCTCGCGTCCGGTGTCGCCGGCACATGGACGCAGGCCGCCCACCGGTCCTGGTCGGCCTCACGCAACTCCTGGTCGTCCACCGCGCAGGACTCCAGAGCCACCGGACAGCGCGGGTGGAACGTGCACCCGGAGGGCACGGCGGACGGGTCCGGCGGATCGCCCGGCAGGCCGCGCGGCGCGAACCGTGACGCCGGGTCGCCGATCCTCGGGAACGCTTCCGACAGCGCCTTGCCGTAGGGGTGGCGGGCGTCCTCGTAGACCTCGCGGGCCGGGCCCTCCTCGATCACCCGGCCCGCGTACATCACCGCCAGCCGGTCGCAGGTGTCGGCGAGGACCGCCAGGTCGTGACTGATCGCGATCAGGCCCAAGTCCTGTTCGGCCACGAGCTGTTCGATCAGGCGGAGGATCTGTGCCTGGATCATCACGTCCAGGGCGGTGGTCGGCTCGTCGGCGATCACCAGACGCGGATCGCAGGCGAGCGCCATGGCGATCATGACGCGCTGGCGCTGGCCGCCGGAGAGTTCGTGCGGATACGCCGAGGCCCGTGCCGCCGGGAGTCCCACATGCTCCAGAAGTTCGCCGGCTTTCCTCTTCGCGCCCGCCCGCGTCGCCTTCCTGTGCAGCAGGATCGGCTCGGCGATCTGGTCGCCGACGCGGTGGACGGCGTTGAGCGAGTGCATCGCCCCCTGGAAGACGATGGAGGCCCCGGCCCAGCGCACCGCCCGTACCCGGCCCCACCTCATGGTGAGGACGTCCTCGCCGTCCAGCAGGACCTCCCCGCCGATCTGCGTCCCGGCCGGCAGCAGCCGTAGCAGGGCGAGGGCGAGGGTGGACTTGCCGCAGCCCGACTCGCCCGCGACACCGAGCTTCTGCCCGGCCGCAAGGGTCAGGTCGACGCCCCGTACGGCGGCCGCCCCGCCCGGGTAGGTCACCTCCAGGTTCCGGACCTCCAGCAGCGTCAACGGGCCACCCCCAGCCTGGGGTTGAGGACGGACTCCACCGCACGTCCGCACAGCGTGAACGTCAGTGCCACCACTGCGATCGCGATGCCCGGCGGTACCAGGTACCACCAGTGTCCGGAGCTGACCGCCCCCGCCTCCCGGGCGTCCTGGAGCAGCCCGCCCCACGACACGACCGTCGGATCGCCCAGCCCCAGGAAGGCGAGCGTCGCCTCGGCGAGGATGGAGGACGAGATCATCAGGGTCGTCTGGGCGAGCACCAGCGGCATCACATTGGGCAGGACATGACGGCTCATGATGTGCCAGTGCCCGCCGCCGAGCGCCGTCGCCCGTTCGATGTACGGCCGTGACTCCACCGCCAGCGTCTGTGCCCGCACCAGCCGTGCCGTGGTCGGCCAGGAGGTCACGCCGATCGCCAGCACGACCGTGCCCAGCGAGCGGGACATCACGGTGGCCAGGGCGATGGCGAGGACCAGGGTCGGCATCACCAGGAACCAGTCGGTGATCCGCATCAGCACGGTGGCGTACGGCCCCTTGAAGTGCCCCGCGGTGATCCCCACCAGTGTGCCGATCGCCACCGACAACGCGGCCGCGAGCAGCCCGACCAGCAGTGACACCCGCGAGCCCCAGACCAGCAGACCCAGCAGATCCCGCCCGAACCGGTCGGTGCCCAGCGGGAACTCACCGCTCGGCTTCTCCAGCGGCTGGCCCGGCGCCCCGGTCACACTGGACACGTCGGAGCCGACCGTGACCGGGGCGGCCAGCGCGACCAGCGCGAACAGGGCGAGCGCGATCAGACCCACCGTCCCCGCGCGGTGGGTGCGGTACTGCTTCCAGAAGCGTGCGGCGGACCGGCGCCGCCGCTGCCATGCGAGCGCGCGCGGACCGGCCGCCTGCGTCTCGGTCTCGGTCGTCATCGGCCTACCCGGGGGTCGAGCAGCGGGTAGACCAGGTCGGCCAGGGTGTTCATGACGATCACCGCCGCTGCGAAGAAGAGGAACAGGCCCTGTACCAGTGGCAGATCGGGGACGCTGAGCGCCTGGTAGAACAGTCCGCCGAGCCCCGGCCAGGAGAACACCGTCTCGACCAGGATCACGCCCGCGACCGTCCGGCCCAGATTGACGAACACCAGTGTCACCGTCGGCAGCAGCGCGTTCGGCACGGCATGCCGGCGTCGGACCAGGTCGTCCCTGAGGCCCTTGGCTCGGGCGGTCATCAGATAGTCGCTGCCCATCTCGTCCAGCAGCGCGGAGCGGGCCACCAGCAGGGTCTGGCCGTACTCGACCGCGACCAGGGTGACGACGGGCAGGATCAGATGGTGGGCGACATCGAGGACGTACGTGAAGCCCTCCTCACCGCCCGACTCCATGCCGCCGGTCGGGAATAGCCCGGGAATCGGGCCCATCCCCACCGAGAACACGATGATCAGCAGCAGGCCCAGCCAGAAGGACGGGATCGAGTAGAGGGTCAGTGCCAGACCGGTGTTCAGCCGGTCGCCGAGGCCGCCGTGACGCCAGGCCGAGCGAGTGCCGAGGACGATGCCGAGCAGGGTGTACAGAACGAAGGCGGTGCCGGTGAGCAGCAGCGTGTTGGGCAGCGCCTCGGAGATCTTGTCGATGACGGGCGCCCGGAACTGGTACGACGTTCCGAGGTCTCCGGTGAGCACCTTGCCGCAGTAGTCGGTGAACTGCTCCCACAGCGGTAGGTCGAGCCCGAACTCCTTGCGGTAGGCGGCCAGTTGCTCGGCGGAGACGGGGCGGCCGCCCGTCATCGTCTTCACGGGATCGCCGGGAATCAGCCGGAACAGGAAGAACCCGGTGACGAGGACGGCGAGCAGGGAGACGACAGCGCCGCCCACCTTGCCGGCGCCGTAGCGCAGATAGCGTGTGGTGGTGGGCGCCCGCTGTCCCCGGACCGCGGGCGCGGCGGCCTTGACGGCCGTGGTGGATGGAGCGTCGGCGGTCATCGGCGGCTACTCGCGGTCCTCGGCGGTCGCCCGACGGCGCAGCGCGAAGAACGCCCCCGCGCCGACGAGGACGACGGCACCGGCGACGACCCCGATGACGACGCCCGTCGAGCCGGAGTCCGAGGAGGAGCCGTCGGAGTCCGCCGGGGTCGCCGACCACCAGCTCCAGTAGCCGTCCTGTCCGTAGATGTTGCCGGCCTTCGCGGGCATCGTCGTGATCGACTCGATCTGGTCCGTTCGGTAGGCCTCGACCGCGTTCGGATACGCCATGACGTTCATGTACCCGAGGTCGTACAGCCGTGACTGCATCTGCTTGACGATGTCCGCCCGCTTGGCCGGGTCGTACTCGGCGAGCTGCTTCGCGTACAGGTCGTCGTACTGCTTGTCGCAGATGAAGTTGTCGGTCGCACCCGTGTCCTTCGGAGTCGCGGGCAGTGCCGCGCAGGTGTGGATCGACAGCACGAAGTCCGGGTCGGGGTTGACGGACCATCCGTCGAAGGCGAGGTCGTAGGTGCCCGCGAGCCAGGGGTCGGTGACGTTGTCCACACAGTTGAGGGTCACGCCGATGCCCAGCTCGCCCCACCACTCCTGCAGGTACTGACCGATCGCCTTGTCGTTCGGGTCGGTTGCATGGCACAGCACGCGGTAGTCGATGGGCTTGCCGTCCTTGCCGAGACGCTTGCCGTCGCCGCTCTTCCTGTAGCCCGCCTCGTCGAGGAGCCGGGCGGCCTGGGCGGGGTCATGGGCGAGTTCCTGCCCGTCCGCCGGCTTCCAGAAGTACGTGGAGAAGCGCGGCGGGATGTAGCCCTCGCCCCGCACCGCGTGCCCCTGGAACACCTTGTCGATGATGGTCTTGCGGTCGACCGCCATGAACAGGGCGTGCCGCACCCGTTCGTCCAGCAGGGAGGAATGGCCGTCACCGAACTTCTGGCCGTTTTTGGCCTGTGCTCCCGGGTTGGTGGCAAGGGCGTAGAAGCGGCGGCCGGGCGCGTCGTTGACGTGGATGTTCTTCTCGCCCTTGAGGGAGGCGGCCTGGGCGGGCGTCAGGGAGGGTGACCCGGCCACGAAGGAGACCTCGCCCTTGCGCAGGGCGGCGACCGCGGCGTCCTGGTCCTTGTAGTAGCGGAAGACCAGCTCGTCGAACTTCGGCGCCCCACGCCAGAAGTCCTTGTTGGCCTTGAGACGGACGTAGCTGTCGGGCTTGTAGTCGGTGAGGATGAACGGCCCGTTCCCGACGATGGGGAAGTCCTTGTCGTTGTTGAATTTCGAGAAGTCGCCGACCTTCTCCCAGACGTGCTTCGGGACGATGGGCACGTCCAGCGCCGTCATCGTGGCCTGCGGCTTCTTCAGCTCTATGACCAGCTCGGTAGGGTTCGGGGTCGTCACCTTCTTGAAGTTGCCGACGAAGCTGCCGTTGGCGGTGGCCGCGCCTTCGTCGGTCATCATCTTGTTGAACGTCCACGCCGCGTCCTCGGCGGTCACCCGCTCCCCGTCCGTCCACTTCGAGCCGGAGCGGATGGTGTACGTCCAGGTCAGCTTGTCCGGCGACGACTCCCACTTGGTGGCCAGGGCCGGGACGGCGTGGGCGTCCCCCGGGTCGTAGTTGGTGAGGTACTCGTACATCAGCCGGTGGACGCTGGTGCTGAGGAGCCGCTGCGCCAGGAACGGGCTCAGTGAGTCGACGCTCTGTGCGACCGCCACCGTGAGGACCTTGTCGCCGTCCGCCGCAACCGCCTGATGCGGTACCAGGCCGGCCGGCAGTGTCAGGGCGACGGCTCCGGCGGCGGCGAGAAGCCGCCGTGCTCTGCTGTGCTGCTCATGAGTTCTCATGTTCGTGACCTCGCGTCATCGCTTGCACAGGGACGGCTCGTTGGGCTGTCAGCGCTTTTCTGCACGGGTGAACAGCGCATGAAACACCATGTGGCCTGCGGAAACAACGAAGTGATGAGATTGAGACAGCCAGTGGTCCACACCGGTGAAGCGTCCCTGGTGGCGGCCTGGCAGTCGGCCTTCGGACGGTTACGGCCGAACGGACCAACGGCGCCTCGGATGGATGCCGTGCGCATGCGCGTCCTCGCGCCTGTGCCGATATTTGCTGCCAAGGCGCGGCGAACCCGGGCGGCGCGGTCAGGAGGAGGCACCCATGCGTGCAGCGACGCACGTCCGACGGGCCGCATGCGCGATGGCGGTCGCGCTCGCGGCGAGCGCCTGTGGAGGCGGGGGTGACGGCGCCGGCGCGGGCGGTGCGGTGCTGAGCGCCTCGTGGACCGATCCGCAGAACCCGCTGGAGCCGGCCAACACCAACGAGGTGCAGGGCGGCAAGGTGCTGAACATGATCTTCCGGGGACTGAAGCAGTACGACCCGAGGACCGGCGAGGCCGAGGACGTGCTCGCCGAGAAGATCGAGACCACCGACTCGCAGAACTACACGATCACCGTGAAGGACGGCTGGACCTTCAGCAACGGTGAGAAGGTGACCGCCAGATCCTTCGTGGACGCCTGGAACTACGGGGCGAGTCTGAAGAACAACCAGAAGAACGCCTACTTCTTCGGCTACATCGACGGCTACGACGAGGTCCACCCGGCGAAGGGCGAGCAGCGAGCCGAGACGATGTCCGGGCTGAAGGTCACCGGCGAGCGGACCTTCACCGTCCGGCTCAGCCAGAAGTTCTCCAGCTTCCCCGACACCCTCGGCTACAACGCCTTCGTCCCGCTGCCCCGCGCGTTCTTCGACGACCACGCCGCCTGGCTGGCCAAGCCCGTCGGCAACGGCCCCTACACGGTTCAGTCGTACACCAGGGGCTCCGAGATGCGGCTGGCGCGGTGGGACGCCTACCCGGGCGAGGACGCGGCCCGCAACGACGGCGTCACCCTCAAGGTCTACACGGACAACAACACGGCCTACACCGACCTGATGGCCGGCAACCTCGACCTCGTCGACGACGTGCCGGCCCAGCAGTTGAAGAATGTCCGGGCCGACCTCGGCGACCGGTATCTGAACACCCCGGCCGGCATCATCCAGACGCTGGCGTTCCCCTTCTACGACAAGGAGTGGAACCGGCCGGGCTCCGACAAGGTCCGCAAGGGGCTGTCCCGGGCGATCGACCGCAAGCAGATCACCGAGACCATCTTCCAGCGGACCCGCACCCCGGCCACCGACTGGACCTCACCCGTGCTCGGCGCCGAGGGCGGCTACCAGGAGGGGCTGTGCGGCCAGTGGTGCGACTACGACCCCGCCGCCGCGCGCAAGCTGATCGAGGAGGGCGGCGGGCTGCCCGGCGGCCAGGTCAAGATCACGTACAACGCGGACACCGGCTCCCACAAGCTGTGGGTGGACGCCGTCTGCAACTCCATCAACAACGCCCTGGACAACGACCGGGCCTGCGTCGGCAACCCGATCGGCACCTTCGCCGACTTCCGGGCCAAGTCCACCACCCAGAAGCTCTCCGGTCCCTTCCGGGCGGGCTGGCAGATGGACTACCCGCTGCCGCAGAACTTCCTCCAGCCGCTCTACTACACGAACGCCTCCTCCAACGACGGCAAGTGGTCCAACGAGGAGTTCGACAGGCTCGTCGACCGGGCCAACGCCGAGACCGACGTCGCCAAGGCCGTCGAGACCTTCCAGAAGGCCGAGAAGGTCGTCCGGGACCATATGGCGGCCATCCCGCTCTGGTACCAGAACGGCAGCGCCGGCTGGTCGCAGCGGCTGTCGAACGTGACCCTCAACCCGTTCAGCGTCCCGGTCTACGAGCAGATCAAGGTCGGCTGAGCCCGCCATGGGGCAGTACGTCGTCCGGCGCCTGCTGCAGATGGTCCCGGTGTTCATCGGGTCCACACTGCTGATCTTCCTCATGGTCAACGTGATGGGCGACCCCGTCGCCGGCCTGTGCGGCGACCGGCAGTGCGACCCGGCGACGGCGGCCCAACTGCGCAGGGAGTTCGGCCTCGACAAGCCCGTGTGGCAGCAGTACCTGACCTACATGGGGAACGTCTTCACCGGGGACTTCGGTACGGCGTTCAACGGCCAGGAAGTCACCGAGCTGATGGCGACGGCCTTCCCGGTCACCATCCGGCTCACCATCGTGGCGATCGTCTTCGAGATCCTCATCGGGATCACCCTGGGCGTCGTCACCGGACTGCGCCGCGGCCGCCCCGTCGACACCGGCGTCCTCCTCGCCACCCTCGTCGTGATCTCCGTCCCCACCTTCGTCACCGGCCTGCTGCTCCAGTTGCTGCTGGGCGTCGAATGGGGCTGGATCAGACCTTCCGTCTCCCCGGCGGCCCCCTTCGGCGAGCTGATCGTCCCGGGCCTCGTCCTCGCCTCGGTCTCCCTCGCGTACGTCACCCGCCTGACCCGCACCTCCATCGCGGAGAACCGGCGCTCCGACTACGTCCGTACGGCCGTCGCCAAGGGCCTGCCCAGACGCCGGGTCATCACCCGGCATCTCCTCCGCAACTCCCTCATCCCCGTCGTCACCTTCATCGGCGCCGACATCGGCTTCCTCATGGGCGGCGCGATCGTCACCGAGCGGATCTTCAACATCCACGGCGTCGGCTTCCAGCTCTACCAGGGCATCCTGCGCCAGAACACCCAGACCGTCGTCGGCTTCGTGACCGTCCTGGTCCTCGTCTTCCTCCTGTGCAACCTCGTCGTCGACCTCCTGTACGCCGTACTCGACCCGAGGATCCGCTATGCCTGACCAGCCGTTCCCGCCCGAGGGGGCGACCCCGGGGGCCGGCCCGGTCGGTGCGGCGGGCGTGGCCGCGACCGAGGTGGCGGCGCCGGAGCACCGTCCGCCCGCCGCGCCCGGGGGATCTCCGAGTGCGGGGCCGGCCGACGGCTCGGCCACCGCCCCCGAACGGGCCCGCAGCCTGTGGTCCGACGCCTGGCGGGACCTGCGCCGCAACCCGGTCTTCATCGTCTCGTCCTTGATCATCCTCTTTCTGCTCGTGATCGCCCTGTGGCCCTCGGCGATCGCCTCCGGCAACCCCCTCGAGTGCGACCTCGCCAAGGCCCAGCAGGGCGCCGGGCCCGGCCATCCCTTCGGCTACGACGGACAGGGCTGCGACGTCTACACCCGCACCGTCCACGGCGCTCGTACGTCCGTCACCGTCGGCGTCTGCGCCACGCTCGGGGTCGCCCTCCTCGGCTCGGTGCTGGGCGCGCTGGCCGGGTTCTTCGGGGGCCTGTGGGACGCGCTGCTGTCCCGGATCACCGACATCTTCTTCGCGATCCCGGTCGTCCTGGGCGGCCTGGTCCTGCTGTCGGTGGTGACGAGCAACAGCGTCTGGCCGGTCATCGGCTTCATCGTGCTGCTCGGCTGGCCCCAGATCTCCCGCATCGCCCGCGGCGCGGTCATCACCGCCCAACAGAACGACTACGTCCAGGCCGCCCGAGCCCTGGGCGCCTCCCACTCCCGTGTCCTGCTGCGCCACATCGCCCCGAACGCGGTGGCCCCCGTGATCGTGGTGGCGACCATCGCGCTGGGCACGTACATCGCCCTGGAGGCGACGCTGTCGTACCTCGGCGTGGGCCTCAAACCCCCGAGCGTCTCCTGGGGCATCGACATCTCGGCGGCCTCCCCCTACGTCCGCAACGCCCCCCACGCCCTCCTGTGGCCGTCCGGCGCCCTGGCCATCACCGTCCTGGCCTTCATCATGCTGGGCGACGCGGTACGGGACGCCCTCGACCCGAAGCTGAGGTGAGGGGCGTCATGGCATCGGTGGTGCGAGATGTGCGGGGCGGTTCCCTGGTCCGAGCGGTGGCCGTCGGCTGCCTCGGGGGTCGCGGTGGTTCTCTGGCCCGAGTGGTCGCCCTCGGCCGCTCCGGCGATCACGGACCCGGCCTTCAACCGCTCCGCGACGCCGGACGCCACGCTCCCGATCCGGAATCGAGGTGAGCCGCCGCATGCTGCTGGAAGTGCGGGACCTGCATGTGCAGTTCGAGACCCGGGACGGCGTCGCCCGGGCCGTCAACGGCGTCGACTACGGCGTGGACGCGGGGGAGACGCTCGCCGTGCTCGGGGAGTCGGGGTCCGGGAAGTCGGTGACCGCGCAGGCGGTGATGGGGATTCTCGATCAGCCGCCGGGGCGGATCACCGGCGGCGAGATCCGCTTCCAGGGGCGGGACCTGCTGGGGCTGAAGGAGGAGGAGCGGCGCAAGATCCGTGGCGCCGAGATGGCGATGATCTTCCAGGACGCGCTGTCGTCCCTCAACCCCGTGCTGAGCGTCGGCGACCAGCTCGGCGAGATGTTCATCGTCCACCGGGGCATGTCGAAGAAGGACGCGCGGGCGAAGGCCGTGGAGCTGATGGACCGCGTGCGCATCCCGGCCGCCGAGGAGCGCGTCAAGCAGTACCCCCACCAGTTCTCCGGCGGTATGCGCCAGCGCATCATGATCGCGATGGCCCTCGCCCTCGAACCGGCGCTCGTCATCGCCGACGAGCCGACCACCGCACTCGACGTCACCGTCCAGGCCCAGGTGATGGACCTGCTCGCCGAGCTGCGGCGCGAGTACCGCATGGGCCTCGTCCTGATCACCCACGACCTCGGCGTGGTCGCGGACGTCGCCGACCGGATCGCGGTGATGTACGCGGGCCGGATCGTCGAGTCGGCGCCGGTCCACGACATCTACAAGGCACCCGCCCACCCGTACACCCGGGGCCTGCTCGACTCCATCCCCCGGCTCGACCAGAAGGGCCGGGAGCTCTACGCCATCAAGGGCCTGCCCCCCAACCTCATGGACATCCCACCCGGCTGCGCCTTCCACCCCCGCTGCCCCCTGGCCCGGGACGTCTGCCGCACCGACGAGCCCCCGCTCCACGAGGTCTCCGAACAACGCGGCAGCGCCTGTCACTTCTGGAGGGAGTGCCTGCATGGCTGACATGCCTGAGCCGATCCTCGAAGTGCGCGGACTCGTCAAGCACTACCCGCTCACCCAGGGCATCCTCTTCAGAAAACAGATCGGCGCCGTGAAGGCCGTCGACGGCGTCGACTTCGAACTCGGCTCCGGAGAAACCCTCGGCATCGTCGGCGAATCCGGCTGCGGCAAGTCCACGGTCGCCAGGATGCTGGTCAACCTGGAGAGACCGACGGCCGGGGAGATCCGCTACAAGGGCGAGGACATCACCAGGCTCTCCGGCCGCGCCCTGAAGGCCGTACGCCGCAACATCCAGATGGTCTTCCAGGACCCGTACACCTCCCTCAACCCCCGGATGACGGTGGGCGACATCATCGGGGAGCCCTACGACATCCACCCCGAGGTCGCCCCGAAGGGCGACCGGCGGCGCCGGGTGCGCGAGCTGCTGGACGTGGTCGGCCTCAACCCCGAGTACATCAACCGCTATCCGCACCAGTTCTCCGGCGGCCAGCGCCAACGCATCGGCATCGCGAGGGGGCTGGCGCTGCGCCCCGAGATCATCGTCGCCGACGAGCCCGTCTCCGCGCTCGACGTCTCCGTCCAGGCCCAGGTCATCAACCTGATGGACCGTCTCCAGAACGAGTTCGGGCTCTCCTACGTCTTCATCGCCCACGACCTGTCCATCGTCCGGCACATCTCCGACCGGGTCGGGGTGATGTACCTCGGCCGGATCGTGGAGGTCGGCAGGGACGCCGAGATCTACGACCACCCCACGCACCCCTACACCCAGGCCCTGCTCTCCGCGGTCCCCGTCCCCGACCCGGAGGCCCGTGAACACCGCGAGCGCATCATCCTGGCCGGCGACGTCCCGTCCCCGACGCACGTCCCCTCCGGCTGCCGCTTCCGCACCCGCTGCTGGAAGGCCGAGGAGCGCTGCGCCCGGGAGGTGCCGCCGCTCGCGGTGCCGGCGGAGTTCCGGGGGCCGGGCGGGCCGGCGGCGCACGATTCGGCGTGTCACTTCGCGCAGGAGATGGATGTGGTTCCCGTAGAGGCAGGGCCATAGCCGTACAAACGCCCACCAACTGCGTTAACACACAGGCAACTCAGCCGACCCGATCCCGATATACGGACGCGCGAGTCTGAACAGCGTACGGCCGTGCGGGTGCCGTAAACGGACCGGGGTGCGCCATGTCACCCCGGTCCGTTGCTGTTCTTTGCGCCTAAACCGGCGCCGCTCTCGCGGACCTGGCTGGTGCTTCGTCGTGGTTCCTCAATTAATGGTTGCGGTGCTCTGTGGAGTGTTTCCCTCAGGCCGGCCCGAGAGCGCGCCGGATGAAGTCGAGCTGGAGCAGCAACAGGTTCTCCGCGACCTCCTCCTGCGGGGTCATGTGGGTCACCCCGGACAGCGGCAGCACCTCGTGCGGGCGGCCGGCGGCGAGCAGGGCCGAGGACAGCCGCAGGGAGTGGGCGACGACCACGTTGTCGTCCGCCAGCCCGTGGACGATCATCATCGGGCGGTGCGGCTCGGCCGGGTCCACCAGGCCCGCGTCGTCGATCAGCGAGTTGCGCCGGTAGACCTCCGGCTGTTCCCCGGGGTGTCCGACGTAGCGCTCCTGGTAGTGGGTGTCGTACAACCGCAGATCGGTGACGGGGGCGCCGACCACGGCCGCGTGGAAGACGTCCGGACGGCGCAGCACCGCGAGCCCCGCCAGATAGCCGCCGAAGGACCAGCCGCGGATCGCGACCCGGGTCAGATCGAGCGGGAACCGCTCGGCGAGCGACTGCAGGGCGTCGACCTGGTCCTGCACCACGACCGCCGCGATGTCGTCCTTGATCGCCTTCTCCCAGGCCGGCGACCGCCCCGGCGTGCCCCGCCCGTCCGCGACGACCACCGCGAACCCCTGGTCGGCGAACCACTGCGAGGTGAGGAAGGCGTTGTGCGCGGCGACCACCCGTGAGCTGTGCGGACCTCCGTAGGGGTCGAGCAAAACCGGGAGCGGGGTGTCACCGGCGTAGTCCCGAGGCATAAGCACGGCGCACGGGACGCGGCGTGCGCCCCCCTCGGTGAGGGTCACGCGCGGGGTCAGACCGGGATCTTCGGCACAGGATCGGACGGTCGCCATCCGCTTCCCGTCGCGCAGCACCTGGACCTGAGCACCGGGCCGGTCGAGGGCGTGGGACACCAGCACCGTCACGCTCCCGGAGCGCACCGCCGAGTGCACCCCGGGCTCCTGCGACACCCGCTCCACGCCCAGCTCGTTCACCCGGTACACATGCACTTCGCCGATCTCCGCGGCGGTCGCGGCCTCGCCCGCCGACGCCGAGATCAGCACGTCGTCCGCGGAGACGTCCAGCACCGCGCGGACATGCAACTGCGGTCCCGTCAGCGGACGTTCGCCCACCGTGAGCACCCGCGCGCCGCCCTCGTCGGCGATGCGCACGAGGTTCCCCGACGGGCTCCAGCAGGGCACCCCAGGGAAAAGATCCAGCCATTGTGGATCTTCGTCGGCATGCACCATCCGGGTCGACCCGGTCGCCGGGTCCACCGCCAGGAAGAGCTGGCTGCGCTGGTCGCGCGCCTGTACGAGCAGCAGCGGCGCACCCGCCTCTGACCAGTGCACTCGCGCCAGATACGGGTAGCGGGCCCGGTCCCAGGAGATTTCCGTGCGCGCCCCGTCGAGACCGATCACGAACAGCCGTACGTCCGCGTTCGCCGTCCCCGCCGCCGGATACGGCACCCGCCGAGGCTCGCGCTCCGGACGCGCAGGATCGGAGATCCACCACCGGCTCACCGGCGTGTCGTCCGCCCGCGCCACCAGCAGCCGGTCCGACTCCGGACCCCACCAAAAGCCCCGGTGGCGGCCCATCTCCTCGGCCGCGATGAACTCGGCCAGGCCGTACGTCACCCCGTCCGACTCCGGCTCGGCGAGCGCACGGTCGCCCTCGCCCTCGGCGCCCACCACCCTCAGGGCACCCTGCGCGACGTACGCGATGTGCCGTCCGTCGGGGGAGGGGCGCGGGTCGATCACCGGCCCGGGGACCGGGAGTTCACGTGCCGTACCGGCCCGCAGCTCGGCCGTGAAAAGCCGCCCTGACAAGGCGAAAGACGCCAACTCGACGGCCGTGTCGGTGGCGTGGGCGACGATGCCGGCGCCGGCCTCACGGCTGCGCTCGCGCCGCGCCCGCTCCTCGGGTGAGAGGTCTTCCGAGGCGCCGCCCAGCAGGGCGCGCGGGTCGGCGGCCACGCGCTCCTCGCCGCCCTCCGTGTCGAGCACCCACAGCGAACTCGCCGGGTCGGTGCCGGAGGTGGAGCGCAGGAACGCGACACGGCTGCCGTCGGGCGCAACCGCGAACGCGCGCGGCGCGCCGAAGGTGAACCTCTGGGTGCGGGCGTGCCGTCGGGGGAAGGACACAGGCTCGGTCGTCATGCCTCGACCATATTGGCCAGTGCGCCCCCTTGTGCGGCTGTGCGCCGATCGATGCGCACGTACGGATAGTTATGATCACTGGCGCATAGTGGGTATGAACCTGCTGGCTGCTGCATGGATTTATCTGCCCCCACAATCCACCCCCGCGCCCGGGATTCTTGGAGGTGAGCCGCCGTGGCACTCTCGATTTCGGCGGTGGTGCTGCTGGCGATCATCGTCTTCCTGCTGATCAAGAAATCAGGACTGAAGGCCGGTCATGCGGTGGTCTGCATGCTGCTCGGCTTCTACCTGGCGTCCTCGACCGTCGCGCCCACCATCAGTGAGCTGACGACGAACATCGCAGGCATGATCGGCAGCATCAAGTTCTGAGCCTCCTGGTCTCCTCGTAGGGTGGAGGCCATGACGGAACAGCCTGCTCGACGTCTCCTCCTGGTGCACGCGCACCCGGACGACGAGTCGATCAACAACGGCGCGACCATGGCCAGGTACGCGGCCGAGGGCGCTCGGGTGACCCTGGTCACCTGCACCCTCGGCGAGCACGGCGAGGTCATCCCCCCGCAGCTCCAGCACCTGACCGGCGCCGCCCTGGGCGCACACCGCCTGGCCGAGCTCACCGCCGCGATGCGCGAACTCGGCGTCGAGGACTTCCGTCTCCTCGGCGGCAGGGGCCGCTACGAGGACTCCGGGATGATGGGCATCGCCGACAACGACGACCCCGCGTCCCTGTGGCAGGCGGACGTCGACGACGCGGCCCGCGCTCTCGTCGAGGTGATCCTGGAGGTACGCCCCCAGGTCCTGGTCACCTACGACCCCGACGGCGGATACGGCCACCCGGACCACATCCAGGCCCACCGCATCGCCATGCGCGCGGCCGAGCTGGCCGCCGGCGCCGGGTGGGAGATCCCCAAGATCTACTGGAACCGTGTCCCGCGCACGGCCGCCGAGCAGGCCTTCGCCCGGCTTCAGGTGGATCTGCCCACCCTGCCCTTCGGCAAGGCCGCCACCGTCGCCGACGTGCCGGGCGTCGTCGAGGACGAGCGGATCACCACCGTGATCGACGGCACCGCGCACGGCGCCGCCAAGGCCGCCGCGATGCGCGCGCACGCCACCCAGATCGACGTGGCCGAGCCGTACTTCGCGCTCTCCAACGAACTCGCGCAGCCCCTGTTCACCACCGAGTACTACGAGTTGGTGCACGGGCGGCAGACGGGGCGCCCGGAGTCCGACCTGTTCGCCGGTCTCGCCCCCCAGGAGGCGTCATGAGCTCGATGCTCGCCCAGCCACTGAAGCGGCCCTCCGCGCTGCGCGTCCTCGCCTACATCGGCCTCTTCGTGCTCGGCGCGGTGGTCGGCGTGGCCGGGGCGCTGGTGCAGGCGGCCTGGTTCCCGGGCGGGCTGCTGCTCGCGCTCGCCGGCGAGGCCGGGCTGCTGCTGGGCGCCGGACGGGCGGCGGGCAGCCGGGGCGGGGCCGTGGCGCCGGCCGGCGGCTGGATGATCTCCGTCGTCCTGCTCACCTTCAGGCGCCCCGAGGGCGACCTCGTCTTCGGCGTGGGAGCCTCCTCCTATCTCTTCCTGCTCGGCGGTATGGCGCTCGCTGTGATCTGCGCCACCCTCGTGCCATTGCGGCAACCGGGTGGCGACGGCGTCCGACTTGGCAAGTGACGTACCACTTCTCCGCACCGCACTCGTGCGAGTCCCGTGTGGGTTTCCCAGGCGGTCGTGGGATACGGGCCAGAAGTGGCCAGTATGGTGGTGCGCGCCGCCGAGTCGCCCCCAGCAATGAGGTCGAAACGGGCGGTGGAGCCAACCGGGAGAACCTGCCTTGAGTCGTGAAACTGACACTCCGTCCTCCGGGCCCAACGGGCGCGGCGGAGCCGCATACCCCTCGGGCACGCCGCCGTACGGGACCCCCATGGCTTCCGACAGCGGTGCGGACGCGGGCCGTTCGGGCGCGCAGCCGGAGGAACGCAAGACCGAGACCACGCTGACGACCCGGATCCGGATCAACATCCCCGGATCGCGGCCCATTCCGCCGGTCGTCGTGCGCAAGCCCGTCGCCGAGGCGGAGAACACCGCCGGCGAGAGCGCGGAGCCCGAGGCCCCGGCGCCGTCCGGCGTCACGTCCACGGCCACGGGCAGCGTCGAGCCTCCGGCCGAGCCCACGGCGCAGGCGGAGGAGAAGACGAGCGACTGGTTCGCTCCGCGCAAGTCCGCGGCGGGCAAGGGCGGTCAGGGCAGCGGTGCCACCAACGGGGCCGGTCTGCCCGGCGGTTCGGGTCCCGGCGCGGGGGCCAACGGCGCCGGTGCGCCCGGTGGTGCGCGTCCGGGTGCCGGTGCCAATGGCGCTGGTGTGCCCGGTGGTGGGCGTCCGGGTGGCGGTGGCGGGCGGCCCGGCGGTGTCGTCGGCTCCATGAGCGTGCCCGGCGGGTCCCGTCCGGGCGGTACCAACGGCACGGGCCTCCCCGGCGCGACCGGCGGCCCTGTGGCCCCGGGACACGGCGGCGGCACCGGTTCCTTCGACGTCACCGAGGCCCTGGCGGCGGGCCCGCTGGGCGGCGCCAACGGCACACGCCCCGGCGGCGAGGCCCGCCGCGACGACCTGCCGTACTTCTCGGAGAACGGGAACGGGAGCGGGAGCGGCGGCCCGAGCGGTCCTGGTGGCTACGGCGCCCAGGGTGGCCAGGGGAGTTCGAACGGTTCGGGCGGCTACGGCGCCCAAGGCGGCCCGGGCGGCTTCGACCCGTCCGCCGACTTCAACGCCCCGGGGGACTTCGACGACTCCAGCGACTTCGGCGGCCCGGGCGACTTCGGCGGCTCCAGCGACTTCAACGGCCCGAGCGGCCGTGGCGGGCGAGGCGGCGCACAGGGTCCCGCCGGCCCGACGACCGGTCCGGTCACCGGCGACGGCCCGGCCGTACCGCCGGTCGCGGGCGGCGGTACGGCCGGGCTCGGCGGTGCGCATGGATCCGGGGGCCCTGGCGGTCCCGGTAGGCCCGGCGGCTCTGGTGGTCCCGGCGGTCCCGGTGGTCCGAGCGGATCCGGTGTGCCTGGCGGATCCGGCGGCCCTGGTGTGCCTGGCGGCCCCGGTGGGCTCGGTGGCTCCGGTGCGCCTGGCGGTACTGCCGGATCCGGTGGCCCCGGCGGTCCCGGTGCGCCCGGTATCAACGTCGGCCCGGCGCGGTCCGGCCGCTCGGGCGGTCCGGGCAACGGCCCGAACGGTCCGGCAGGTCCGGGTGCCCCCGGCAACGGCCCGAACGGCCCCGTCGGCCCCGGTGGTCCCGGCGCCTCCGGCGGTCCCGGTTCCGCGTTCCACACCCCGGGCCACGGCCCCGGCGGTGGCATGAGCGACGACACCGCGATCCTCACGCCGCAGAAGCCGGCCCCCGAGCCCGGCAACCCGAACTACGGCGGCGTCGCCGACAACGTCTCCAGCCACACCGTCACCAGCGGCATCCCGGTGGTGCCCTCCGGGGCCCAGAGCGGCCCCTTCGGGCCGGGCGGCGGCAGCGATACGCCCGGGCCGCACACGCCCCCGAACCTGCCCGAGCCGTCCACGTCGAACGCCTCGTCCTCCCGCCCGCCGAAGAAGAAGGGCCGCAGCAAGCTGGCGCTGGTCGGCGGCGGCGTGGTCGTCCTCGCGGGCGGCCTCTACGGCGCCGGCCTGCTGATGAACCACACCGACGTGCCCAAGGGCACCACCGTGCTCGGCGTCGACATCGGCGGCGGCACCCGCGACGACGCGGTCCAGAAGCTCAACGACGCCTTCGACGAGCGGGTCACCAAGCCGCTGAAGCTGTCGGTCGGCGGCAAGACCGTGTCGCTGGCGCCGGACAAGGCCGGGCTGCAGTTCGACATGCAGCAGACGGTCAGCACGGCCGCGAGCAGCGACTACAACCCCGTCTCGGTCATCGGCTCGCTCTTTGGCAACCACCGGGTCGTCGACCCGGTCATGCCCACCGACGAGGAGAAGCTGCACGCCGCCCTGGAGGACGTCTCCGGCGGCTCCGGCGCGGTGACCGACGGCACGGTCAAGTTCGAGGCCGGCAAGGCCGTCGCCGTCTACGGCAAGGCGGGCAAGGGCATCGACGTCACCAAGTCCACGGACGCGGTCGAGGAGGCGTTCCGCACCCAGGTCGAGACCGGCGCGAGCGACCCGGTGACCGTCCCGACGACGACTCAGCAGCCGACGGTCTCGAACGCCGAGGTCGACCGGTTCATGAAGGAGTTCGCCCAGCCGGCGATGTCGGCCCCGGTGACGATTCAGGCGGAGGGGGTGAGCCCCGTCCTCATGAGCCCGGAGAAGTCCCTGTGGAAGTTCCTCGGGGCCAAGGCGGTCAACGGCAAGCTCGTCGACTCGCCCGACCTCGCCGCGCTGAAGGAGCTCTACGGCGGCGCCTTCGACGGCGTGCTCATCACCCGCGGCAACGGCGAGAAGACGGCCGTCACCCCGCAGGACGTCTACGGCGCCCTGCGCGAGGCCCTGCAGAGCAAGACCAACCGCACGGCGGTCATCGACACCAACCCCAGCTAGCGGTCGGTCACTGACGACGAGAGGGGGCACCCGGCGAGACCGGGTGCCCCCTCAGCCCTTCCGAGGCGTGGCTGACGGGCGGCCGGCCATGACATCTGTCATCCGGCGATCAGGATCACCGACACTGCCGGGGCCCGGGCCCGCGCGGCCACCCTGGAACGCATGACAACGACAGCGGTCGACTTCGACCAGGTGAGCAAGAACTTCGGGAGCGTACGGGCGGTCGACGGCCTGACGCTCGCGCTGTACCCGGGGCAGACCGTGGCCCTGCTGGGCCCGAACGGGGCGGGCAAGTCCACCACGCTCGATCTGCTGCTCGGCCTCAAGCGGCCCGACGGCGGCACGGTCGCGGTCTTCGGCACCCGGCCCGCGCGAGGCCATCGTCGCCGGCCGGGTCGGCGCCATGCTGCAGAGCGGCGGCCTGTTGGACGAGGTCACCGTCGCCGAACTGGTCCGCCTCGCCTGCGATCTGCACCCGAGGCCCCACGCGGTCCCCGACGTCCTCGCCCGCGCCGGCATCTCCCAGATCGCCGACCGCAAGGTCGACAAGCTCTCCGGTGGCCAGGTCCAGCGTGTCCGCTTCGCCCTCGCCACCGCCGGCGACAGCGACCTGATCGTCCTGGACGAGCCGACCGCCGGCATGGACGTCACCACCCGCCAGGCCTTCTGGGCCACCATGCGCGACCAGGCCGACCAGGGCCGCACGGTCCTGTTCGTCACGCACTACCTGGAGGAGGCCGACGCCGTCGCCGACCGCGTGCTCGTCCTGCACCGGGGCAGGCTGCTGGCCGACGGCACGGCGGCCGAGATCAAGGCGAAGGCAGGGGCCCGCAGGATCTCCTTCGACCTGCACGACGGCCGGATCGACGAGGCGGCCCTGCGCGACCTGCCCTTCCTGAGCGGACTGCACATCTCGGGAAGGACCGTCCGCATCCAGTCCGCCGACGCAGACGCCACCGTCCACGCCCTCTACGGCCAAGCTCGAGATCACCCGCGCCCTGCGCAACCGCAAGTTCCTCTTCTTCTCCGTGCTCTACCCCGCGCTGCTGTTCCTGCTCATCGCGGGCGGCGCCGACAGCACCACGAAGGTCGACGGGACGGGGCTGACCCTCCCGACGTACATGATGGTCTCGATGGCCTCCTTCGGCGCCCTCACCGCCGTTCTGATGGGCAACAGCGAGCGCATCGCGAAGGAGCGGGAGGGCGGCTGGGTACGGCAGTTGCGGCTGACCGCGCTGCCCGGGCGCGGGTACGTGATGGCGAAGACGGCCAGTTCGGCCGTGGTGAGCCTGCCGTCGATCGTCGTCGTGTTCGTCGTCGCGGCGATCGTGAAGGACGTACGCCTGGAGGCCTGGCAGTGGCTCGCGCTGACCGGCGCGATCTGGGCCGGAAGCCTCGTCTTCGCCGCGCTGGGTGTCGCGATCGGCTATCTCGCGAGCGGGGACGCGGTCCGGCCGATCACGATGATCACCTACTTCGGGCTGTCCATCCTGGGCGGCCTGTGGATGCCGACGACGAGCTTCCCCACGTGGCTCCGGGACATCGCCGAGTGGGTGCCCACGCACGCGTACGCTGCCCTGGGGCAGGCGATCGAGCAGAGCCGGGCCCCGCACGCCCAGGACATCGCCGTACTCGCCGTCTCCTTCGCCCTGTTCACCGGCGGCGCGGCCTGGCTGTACCGGAAGGACACGCTGAAGGCGTGAGCGCGATGACGCAGGCCCCGTGGCCCGACGAGGAAGCCCGGGCGGAGCGGCTGGTGCGGATCGGCCGGCCGCCCCGCCACCGTGGCGAGGCGGTGCGCAAGCTGGTGTGGGTCCTGCCGTGGCTGGTCTTCCTGGCCTCCCCGGTGGACGATCTGGCCTCCGGCCGGCACCCGGCGGGGGCGACGGCGACCGGCTGGGCGGGCCTGGTGGCCTTCGTCGGGATCTACCTGGCCGTCGTCTTCCGCACGATGGGCCGGCCCTTCGGCGGCGGGATCGTCGTCGGCGCGGTCGCCGTGCAGTGGATCCTCGCGGTCGCCCTGGCCCTCGGCTTCGGCAGCTCCTGGCTCGGCCTGTTCGTGTACGTCTCCGTGATGTGCGGAGTGACGTTCCCGCTGCGGGCCGCCTACTGGACGATCCCGCTGACCACCGCCGCCATGATGCTGGCGGGCCAGCACGCCCACGACCTGGAGGAGGCCTGGGGCCTGTTCCTGGTGGTGCCCCTGGTCGGCTACGCCATGACCGGCATCCGGCAGCTCGTGGCCACCACCGTCGAGCTGCGCAAGGCGCGTGCCACGGTCGCCCAACTGGCCGCCAACGAGGAGCGGTTGCGCCTCGCCCGCGACCTGCACGACCTGCTGGGGCACTCGCTGTCGCTGATCACGCTCAAGAGCGAGCTGGCCGGTCGTATGCTCCCCGGCCACCCCGACAAGGCGGCCCGGCAGGTCGCCGACATCGAACAGGTCAGCCGCCAGGCCCTGGTGGACGTCAGGGAGGCGGTCACCGGCTACCGGCGCCCCCGGCTCGCCGCCGAACTCGCCGGCGCCCAGGTGGCTCTCACCGCCGCCGCGGTCACCGCCGAGGTCCCGGCCGACCCCGACCTCACCGGCGTACCCGAGGACGGCGAGGCGGCCCTGGCCTGGGCGCTGCGCGAGGCGATCACCAACGTCGTACGGCACAGCGGCGCGAGTGCCTGCACGGTCGAGCTGCTGCGCCGCCAGACCCTGGACGGGCCGCACCTGGAGCTGACCGTCGAGGACAACGGCTCGGGCGGTTCCGCACAGGGCCCCGGCAACGGCCTCACCGGCCTCGCCGAGCGCCTGCAGAAGGCGGGCGGCACGCTGGAGGCGGGCCGGGGCAGGCGCGGCTTCCGGCTGGTCGCCCGGGTCCCCGTGCCCCATGACCGGGCCGTAGGATCCGGCTCATGAGCCGAACGATCAAGGTTCTCCTCGCCGAGGACCAGTCGATGGTCCGCGAGGCCCTGGCCGCCCTGCTGGGCCTGGAGGACGACATCGAGGTCGTCGCCCAGGTCGCGCGCGGCGACGAGGTGCCGGCGGCGGCCCGTGAGCACGGCGTCGACGTGGCCCTGCTGGACATCGAGATGCCGGGCATGACCGGCATCGAGGCGGCGGCCCGGGTCCACCGGGAGCTCCCGGACGTCAAGCTGGTCGTCCTGACCACCTTCGGCCGCCCCGGCTACCTGCGCAGCGCGATGGAGTCCGGCGCCGACGCCTTCCTGGTCAAGGACGCCCCCGCGGCCCAACTGGCCGAGGCGGTGCGCAAGGTGCTGGCGGGGGAGCGGGTCATCGACCCGACCCTAGGGGGTGTTTGAAAGTCCCGCACAGCACCCGCGGCGCCCGGCACGCACCCTCGCCGCACCGGCCAAAGGCCCGAGTAGCTCCGCTACGAGGGCCTTCGTCCGGCACGCCGAGGGCACGCACCGAACACCGCGGGCACCGCACGGGACTTTCAAGCACCCCCTAGCGGCTGCGGCGCTGGCGGAGGGCGCCAACCCGCTGACGGACCGCGAGCGAGAGGTCCTGCGAGCGGCGCAGGACGGCTCGACCAACGCCGAGCTGGCGGCGGCCCTGCACCTGTCCCAGGGCACCGTCCGCAACTACCTGTCGACGGCGATCCAGAAGCTGGCGGTGCGCAATCGGGCGGAGGCGGCACGGATCGCGCGGGACAAGGGCTGGCTGTGACGGCAACCGTCAGTTGAGCATTAACCCTCGGTTGCGCATTAACCGTCAGTTGAGCATCGCCCGCGCGCTCTGTGCCTGCTGCCGGATCCGGTCCGCGGCCGACTCGTCCACCGCCCTCACCACCTCCGCGTACGCCTCCAGCTCGGCCGCCCCGCGCAGGAAGTCCCCCCGCTGCACGAGCAACTGCGCCCGCTCGAACCGCAGCCGAGCCGGATGCGACGGCAGCGACAACGACAGCTCCAGCGCCCACAGCGCCACATCCGTGCGCTCGGGCCGAGCGGCCGCCCACGCCCGGACGTTGTTCAGGATCCGCAGCACCACGTCCAACGGATCCGCCGGCGTCAGCATCGACGGATGCAGCGCCGCCCCGGTGGCCCCCGCCACCAGCAGCTCCGCATCGCTCCCGGTCAGCACCCGCCCCCCGTCGAACGGATCGGCGAGCACCTGCTCCTCGGCCGGCCCGAACCCCACCACGAAGTGCCCCGGCAGGGCGACCCCGTACACCGGAGCCCCCGCCCGCCGGGCGACCTCCATCCACACCACCGACAGCAGAATCGGCAGCCCCCTGCGCCGCACCAGCACCTGATGCAGCAACGACGACTCCAGCCGCTGATAGTCCGCGGCGGACCCGCGAAACCCGTACCGCTCCCCGAGCAGCTCCCGCAGCGCGACCGCCCACGCCCGCGGCCCGCCGGGCCGGTACGGGAGCTGCCCGGCCAGCGCGTCCAGCTCCACCTGCGCGCAGTCCATCCCCGTCTCGTCCAGCGCCCCGTCGGCCTCCGCTCCCACCAGCAGACACAGCATCGACAGATCGGGCCGCTCGGACCGCGCCTCTTCGGCGAACCGCTGCCGCAGCTCGGCGGAGCGCTCGGGGGTCGGGGGGTACAGGGGACGCATAGCTGGCTCGTGCCCTTTCACGGCGATCGGTACCGCTGCTCACGGAGATCGATAGTGGTGGTACGCGTGATGCGCGGCGAACCCCATCCGGGCGTACATCTCCCGCGCGCCCACGTTGTCCGTCTCGACCTGCAGCCAGGCCGCCGACGCCCCCTCGTCGAGCGCCTGCCGGGCCAGCGCGGCCATCACCCGGGTGGCCAGCCCCTGCCGCCGCAGCGCCGGATCCACCTCCACGGCGGCGAACCCGGCCCACCGCCCGTCCACGACACACCGCCCGATCGCGGCCGGCGCACCGCCACCCGCGCCCGGAACCGTCGCGAACCACACAGAGGGCCCGCTGCTCAGCACCTTCAGGGCCACCTCGCTCACCCCCTTGCGCTGATACCGCGTAAGCCAAGCCTCGTCCGCCTCCCGGGCCAGCACCACCCCGGCGCCCTCGTCCCGGTCCGCGATCGGCGCCAGCGCCCCGATCCACAGCTCGGCGGACACCTCCCGCACCCACCCCAGCTTCTCCAGCTCCGCGCACAGCAGCTCCTGCGTGCCCTCGGCCCCGGTCGCGGTCTGGACGTACGCGGGCAGCCCGCGGTCGCCGTACCAGCGCCGTACGGCGTCGAGGGCGTCCTGCAGCGGCAGCCCGGGGTCGCCGAGCGGCAGCACCGAGTTGGCCCGCCGGGTGAACCCGGACGCGGCCCGCAGCTCCCACTCGCCGAGCCGCTCGCTCTCCACCGGCCGCCACGCGCGCGCAGAGACGTGCGCAAGTTCCTCGTACGACGCGGAGGGCCCCCGGCGCCGGGCCGGGGCGGCGGGCACGACCTTGCCCGCGACCAGCGACGCTTCCGGGATGCGGACGGTCTCGCCGCTCTTCCGTGTGATCAGCAGCACACCGCTGTCCCATGATGCGAGAACACCCACCGTGTCAGTGAATTTCTCACCCGGAGTTCCAGGATCGCTCAAGCGCCGTACCGAGACCCGTTTACCCACGTCAGCAGCGGTGATACGGACCTCAAGGCGCCCCGTCGACGAGATTTCCACAGGTCGGTTCACCCCTCCTGTTCGGATCATGCCCAAGAACGGAGATACTAGGGGCGGGCATCGACGACGCCGCGCTCCCGCGCGCCAGGCGGCGGAGCCTACGGAGGCCCGCCAGCGCCCTATCGAGGAGGAACGACAGCGTGACCTACGTCATCGCGCAGCCTTGTGTCGACGTCAAGGACAAGGCGTGCATCGAGGAGTGCCCGGTCGACTGCATCTACGAGGGCTCCCGGTCCTTGTACATCCACCCGGACGAATGCGTCGACTGCGGAGCCTGTGAGCCGGTCTGCCCGGTCGAGGCGATCTTCTACGAGGACGACACTCCGGAGGAGTGGAAGGACTACTACAAGGCGAACGTCGAGTTCTTCGACGAGCTCGGCTCCCCCGGCGGCGCCAGCAAGCTGGGCCTGATCGAGCGGGACCACCCCTTCATCGCCGCGCTGCCGCCGCAGGCCGAGTGATCCCCGCGGGCGACCCGCACACAGCGTGCCGCCTCGGTCCCGTACGGCCTGATCGCCGTACGGGGCCGAGGCGTCGCCGTATCCGGCAGTACCAGCGGCCGTACCAGAAAGTGAGCCAGATCCCGTGTCCGCAGTCTCCGAGCGCCTTCCGACCTTCCCCTGGGACAAGCTGGAGCCGTACAAGAAGACGGCCGCCGCGCACCCGGACGGCATCGTCGACCTCTCCGTCGGCACACCGGTCGACCCGGTCCCCGAGCTGATCCAGAAGGCCCTGATCGAGGCGGCGGACTCCCCGGGCTATCCGACGGTCTGGGGCACCCCGGCGCTGCGCGACGCGATCACAGGCTGGCTGGAGCGTCGCCTGGGCGCCCGCGAGGTGACCCACCGCCACGTGCTCCCCGTCGTCGGCTCCAAGGAACTGGTCGCCTGGCTCCCCACCCAGCTCGGCCTCGGCCCCGGCGACCGGGTGGCCTACCCGCGCCTGGCGTACCCCACGTACGAGGTGGGCGCCCGCCTCGCGCGCGCGGAGTACGAGGTCTACGACGACCCGACGGAGCTGGACCCGCGGGGCCTGAAGCTGCTCTGGCTGAACTCCCCGTCCAACCCCACGGGCAAGGTCCTCTCCAAGGCGGATCTGACCCGGATCGTCGCCTGGGCCCGGTCGCACGGCGTCCTGCTCTTCTCCGACGAGTGCTACCTGGAGCTGGGCTGGGAGGCCGACCCGGTCTCGGTCCTGCACCCGGACGTGAACGGCGGCTCGTACGACGGCATCGTCGCGGTGCACTCCCTGTCCAAGCGCTCGAACCTGGCGGGCTACCGCGCGGCGTTCCTGGCCGGTGACCCGGCCGTCCTCGCCCCCCTCCTGGAGATCCGCAAGCACGGCGGCATGATGACCCCCGCACCGACCCAGGCGGCGGTGATCGCGGCCCTGGGCGACGACGAACACGTCCGCGTCCAGCGCGACCGCTACGCGGCCCGCCGCAAGGCCCTGCGCGAGGCCCTTCAGGCCCACGGCTTCCGCATCGAACACAGCGAGGCCAGCCTCTACCTCTGGGCCACCAGGGACGAGTCCTGCTGGACCACCGTCGCCCACCTGGCCGACCTGGGCATCCTGGCGGCCCCCGGCGACTTCTACGGCGAGGCGGGCGCCCGCCACGTACGCGTGGCGTTCACGGCGACGGACGAGCGGGTGAGGGCGGCGGTGGAACGCCTGGCCTAGTGGCCACAGCCGACAGCGCCGGGCACCGCATGAACACGCCCGGCCCCTGCCGACGTATCGACGCACGCACACAAACGCCGACGGGACCCAGGGAAACTCCCTGAGCCCCGTCGGCTCAAGCCAGGCGCAGCCGGCCGTGTCAGACGGCCGGAAGACCCTGCACCGGCAGCCCGGTCGACGGCAGCCCACCCTGCGTGGCCGACCCGGCCGTGTCACCGAGGACGGAGCCGACCGAACCGGCCACGCCACCCGCGGTCTCCTGCGCGGCGGCGGCACGCTCCTTGGCGACCTTGCCACCGGTCTTGGTCACCTTGCCGCCGGCCTTGGCCGCGGTCGGCACCGCCTTCTTCGCGGCCTTGCCGCCGGTCTTGGTCACCTTGTCGCCGGCCTTCGTGGCGGTCGGCAGCGCCTTGTCGACCGCCGTGTCGACGGCGCCACCGGCGATCCCGGTGGCGTTCGCGGCCGCGCCGTCGACGACAGTCGTGCCGTCCAGGGCGGTCAGCCCGCCGACCTTGGAGGCGTCGGGCAGTTCGGGGGCCGCGCTGGCGGAGCCGGCCGCACCGACCCCGGCAGCCGCTCCCGCAGCGACGAGCAGCGCGGCACGGGCGATCCGGCGGGACAGGGGGAGGGACATGATGCTCCTTCGACGGGTGTGTCGGATAAGAACGATGAAGTGTCCGACGAGGCCCGGCAGTTGACCGACTGGCTGTTGATCTCCGGGCTCGGACGCAGTGACTACCGCTCGAAGCCCGCGAAGGTTGCGGCGCGCCAATGTAAAGAGTTGGCAATGCGTCGCATTATCGCCTGCGGATAAAAACGGGCAAACCGCTTCCTGGCCGAAAGTCCGCCGAATCCTTACAGCCCTGTGTTCTCAAGGCTTTGGACGGATTCGGGGATGACCGCGCGAAAACCTGCCCGCGCCGCCGCCGCCCGACACGTCGGCCAACCCGTGAGGGTGACCGGTCGAACTGTCGCGCGTACCACGCGGACGTGGTCCGCTACCGGGTCGTCACGATCCGGACCGAGCCCGCGCCGCTCCCGGCCGCCGAAGCGCCCGAGGTGCCCGGCGAGGTGATCGGGCGCCACTGGCTGTCGGTGTTCCCGGCGATCCACACCCGCCCTGCGTACGACACCCGCTTGATGTGCAGATCCGAGGCGTTGGCCACGGCCCAGTGGGCCAACTGCCACCCGCGCTCGCTCGCGCTGCGCCCGGCGCCGGCGTCCTCGTCGTCGGGCACCGGCAGGACGACGGTCCGGTCGTCCTGCTTGATCACGGACGGGGTGGGCGAGGCCGCGGCCTTCTCGCCGCTCACTTCCGCAGCGGCCGGCTGGAGCGCGTCGCGCCCGAAGTCCCGCAGCAGGGCGTCCCGTACGGAGTCCGCACCCGCGGCCAGGGTGACGCCGGGGCGCGGGCGCCCCTTGCAGGTCAGCGTGGCCGCCGAACGTCCGGTGAGCGCGGCGGCGAGCAGTGTCGCGTCCGGCTCGTGCTTGGCGTACGCCTCCGGGAAACCGCTGCGCTGGACGCGCTGTGCGGCGACGGTGAGCGGCAGTCGCTGGTAGTCGCGGACCTTGACCAGGTGCTCGTAGAAGATGCCCGCCGAGTAGATCGGGTCGCGGATCTCCTCCGGTGTGCCCCAGCCCTGCGAGGGCCGCTGCTGGAACAGGCCCAGCGAGTCGCGGTCGCCGTGGTCGATGTTGCGCAGCCCCGACTCCTGGAGCGCGGTGGCGAGCGCGATCGTCACGGCCCGCTCGGGCAGCCCGCGGCCGGTGCCGACGGCGGCGATCGTCGCCGCGTTCACCGCCTGCTCCGGCGTGAACTCGTATCTGGCCGCGTCCCCCTTGCCCGACACGACGTCACAGCCCGGGGCTCCGGCGCCACCGGTGACGTAATGCGCCGCGAGATAACCCGCGACGGCGAGCAGGACCATGAAGGCCGCCCCACGACGAAGGAGGCGGCCGCGGCGCTTGGAAGAAGGTGACGGCTCTCGCACGTCGTACAAGGTAGCTGAGGTTACTGAGGAGTATGAGCGCTGTGGAAAAACGGTGGGAAAAGTGAGGTGACGGCCTGGCGCGTTAGGGTCGGCACCATGGCCGACACCTCCCTTGACCTCACGCTGGACGCCGCGAAGCTCACCGCGCAGCTCGTCGACTTCCCCTCCGTCAGCGGCACCGAACAGCCCCTCGCGGACGCCATCGAGACCGCCCTTCGCGCCCTGCCGCACCTCACGGTCGACCGGTACGGGAACAACGTCGTGGCGCGCACGAACCTCGGCCGGCCGGAGCGGGTGATCCTCGCCGGGCACGTCGACACGGTGCCGATCGCGGACAACGTCCCCTCGAGGCTGGACGAGGACGGGGTCCTGTGGGGCTGCGGCACCTGCGACATGAAGTCCGGCGTGGCGGTCCAGCTCCGTATCGCGGCGACGGTCCCGGCCCCCAACCGCGACCTGACCTTCGTCTTCTACGACAACGAAGAGGTGACCGCGGACCTCAACGGCCTCAAGCATGTGTCCGAGGCGCGCCCGGAGTGGCTGGAGGGCGACTTCGCGGTGCTCCTCGAGCCGTCGGACGGCGAGGTGGAGGGCGGCTGCCAGGGCACGCTCAGGGTGCTGCTCAAGACCAAGGGCGAGCGCGCCCACTCCGCGCGCGGCTGGATGGGCTCCAACGCGATCCACGCGGCGGCGCCGATCCTGGCGCGCCTGGCGTCGTACGAACCGCGTTACCCGCTGATCGACGGCCTGGAGTACCGGGAGGGCCTGAACGCGGTCGGCATCTCGGGCGGCGTGGCCGGCAACGTCATTCCGGACGAATGCGTCGTGACCGTCAACTTCCGCTACGCACCGGACCGCACGGAGGAGGAGGCCATCGCGCACGTCCGCGAGGTCTTCGCCGACTGCGGGGTCGAGGAGTTCGTGATCGACGACCACAGCGGCGGCGCGCTGCCGGGCCTGAGCCACCCGGCGGCAGCGGCCTTCATGGCGGCGGTCGGAGGCACCCCCCGCCCCAAGTACGGCTGGACGGACGTCTCCCGCTTCTCGTCCCTGGGCGTCCCGGCGGTCAACTACGGCCCCGGCAACCCGCACTTGGCGCACAAGCGGGACGAGCGGGTGGAGACGGCGAAGATCCTCGCGGGCGAGGAGCGGCTGAGGGCGTGGCTGACGGCGTGACCGCCCATGCGGCGCTTCATGGCGGACATGCCCAAGTCCCCCGTACGTAACCCGCGTGGATCTACGCTGAGGTGGAAAGACCTGGCAAGCGGAGGGAGCTCTACATGGCTACCGGCAACCCCGAGGGCAACAGGCGGCCACCGGAGGAGCAGCGTCTGGGACCGGTCCTCCGGCGGCGCGGCCAGGTGACCGCGAGCACCACGGACCAGCGGCTGCTGGACGCGGGCGGGCCCACCGACTGGGTCCACACGGACCCCTGGCGAGTCCTGCGCATCCAGTCGGAGTTCATCGAGGGCTTCGGCACCCTCGCCGAACTCCCCCCGGCGATCAGCGTGTTCGGCTCCTCGCGCACACCGGTCGACTCCCCCGAGTACGACGCCGGAGTGCGGCTGGGCCGAGGCCTGGTCGAAGCCGGCTGGGCCGTGATCACCGGCGGTGGCCCCGGCGCCATGGAGGCGGCCAACAAGGGCGCGTGCGAGGCGGGCGGCACCTCGGTCGGCCTCGGCATCGAGCTGCCCTTCGAGCAGGGCCTCAACCCCTACGTCGACATCGGGCTCAACTTCCGCTACTTCTTCGTCCGCAAGATGATGTTCGTCAAGTACGCCCAGGGTTTCGTGGTCCTGCCCGGCGGCCTCGGCACCCTCGACGAACTCTTCGAGGCCCTCACCCTCGTCCAGACCCAGAAGGTCACCCGCTTCCCGATCGTCCTGTTCGGCAGCGCGTACTGGGGCGGCCTGATCCACTGGCTCAACAACACCCTCGTGGCCCAGGGCAAGGCCTCGGAGAAGGACCTCCTCCTGTTCCACGTCACGGACGACGTACAGGAGGCGGTGGCCCTGGTGTCGAAGGAGGCGGGCCGCTAGGACTTGGCCCTCCACCGAGAAGTGTCATGTGTTTGTACACTTCGTTCATGTCCGCTACCTATCCCATCGCCGAGGCGAGGGGCAAGCTCGGTGAACTCGCTCGTCGGGCCGGCCAGCACGAGCACATCACCTTGACGGATCACGGCGTCCCCACCGCCGTCCTCATCTCTCCTGCGGAACTCGAAGATCTTGAGGACGCTCTTGCCGTGGCCCGCCTTGAGCGTGACCGCGCCCTCGGGCGTGCCGAAGCTCCCATTCCGCACGCCGAGGCCCGGCGGACACTCCTCGAAGCCGCGGGGAGGAGTACGGCGTGACCTGGGACGTCCAGTGGGAGCCGGCGGCGCTCGACGAGGCAACCGGCCACCTCAAGGACGACTCCCATGGGGTGGACACTCTCCTCCAGGCGACCGACCAACTTGCCGGTGACCCCAGGCCCGAAGGATCCCGGGCCTGGGGCACGCATCACCGTCGCCTCCACCGCGGCCCGTGGCGCATCCTGTACCGCGTTGTGCCTGAGCCGCGGACCCTGCACATCGAGCACATCGAGCACATTGGGCGCACTCGCGCATGACCTGGGGCCTGCCCGGTGCGATTCGCCGGACAGGCCCTACGCCAACCCCCGCCGCGCGACCGCCGGCCGGCGATGCCCCGCGATCGACGCCACCATGTCCAGCACCTGGCGGGTCTCCGCGACCTCATGGACCCGATACACCTGCGCCCCCAGCCACGCGGAGACCGCAGTCGTCGCCAAGGTCCCCACCACCCGTTCCTTCACGGGCTTGTCCAGCGTCTCCCCGACGAAGTCCTTGTTGGACAGGGACACCAGCACCGGCCACCCCGTCGCCACCATCTCCCCCAGCCGCCGAGTCGCCTCAAGACTGTGCCGGGTGTTCTTCCCGAAGTCGTGCCCGGGGTCGATGAGGATCGACTCCCGCGGCACCCCCAGCGCCAGCGCCCGCTCGGCCAACCCCACCGTCACCCGCAGAATGTCCGCCATGACGTCGTCGTACGCCACCCGATGCGGCCGGGTCCGAGGCTCCGCACCCCCGGCATGCGTACACACCAACCCCACCCCGTACCGCGCGGCGACCTCCGCCAGCCCGGGATCGACCCCGCCCCACGCGTCGTTCAGCAGATCCGCCCCCGCCTCGCACACCGCCGCCCCCACCTCGGCCCGCCAGGTGTCCACGCTGATCACGACATCCGGGAACCGCCGCCGCACCTCCGCCACGAACCCGACCGTCCGCCGCGCCTCCTCCTCGGCGGTCACCTCTTCCCCCGGCCCCGCCTTGACCCCACCGACGTCGATGATCGCCGCGCCCTCGGCCACGGCCTGCTCCACGCGCGCGAGGGCCGGCTCGTCACGGAACGTCGCCCCTTGGTCGTAGAAGGAGTCCGGGGTCCGGTTCACGATCGCCATGATCACCGGTTCGTGCGCCGCGAACTCGCGCCTGCCCAGCCTGAGCATCCCCTGCGACCTCTCCTCGAGCGTCCTGGTACGTCCTGGTCCGTCCTGGCCTTCGGGCCGCCTGCGACCCTAACTGTCAGAGTCGCATGGCACGATCGGACCCTGACACACTCGACCGCACGCATTCACCGACCGTGGGGGCCACAGCGATGGTTATGTTCCTGTTCCTGGTCATCGCGCTGGCCGTCGTGGTCGCCGCGGTGACCCTCGCCGTGGTGGGTGGTGGCGAGGGCGACGGCCCGCTGCCGGAGGCCGTGCCCGAGCGCCTCGAGGACCCCCTGCCCCCGGACCGCCCGGTCGACCGCGCCGACATCGAGAGCCTCCGCTTCCCGCTCGCCGCCCGCGGCTACCGCATGGCCGACGTCGACGACGCCCTCAGCCGCCTCGGCGCCGAGCTGGCCGAGCGCGACGCCCGGATCGCCGACCTGGAGTCCGCGCTGGCCGGGGCCCAGTCGTCGGCCGGCCACGTCTCCATGGACAAGCCCGACCGGGAGGACCAGCAGTGAGTGACGGCACGGCCCTGGCGGGCCCGGACGGCGCCCTGCGCTGCCCCTGGGCCCTGTCCACCCCGGACTACGTGGCGTACCACGACGAGGAGTGGGGCCGCCCGGTCCACGGCGACGACGCGCTCTACGAACGCCTCAGCCTGGAGGCCTTCCAGTCCGGCCTGTCCTGGATCACCATCCTGCGCCGCCGCCCGGGCTTCCGTACCGCCTTCGCGGGGTTCGAGATCGCCAAGGTCGCGACCTTCACGGACGCCGACCGGGACCGTCTCCTCGCCGACGAGGGCATCATCCGCAATCGGGCCAAGATCGACGCGACCCTCGCCAACGCGCGCGTGCTGGCCGACTGGGCCCCGGGCGACCTGGACGGGCTGATCTGGTCCCACGCCCCGGATCCGGCGACCAGCCCGAGCCCGAAGACCCTGGCGGACGTCCCGGCGGTCACCCCGGAGTCGACGGCCCTGTCCAAGGCCCTGAAGAAGCGCGGCCTGCGCTTCGTGGGCCCGACGACGGCATACGCCCTGATGCAGGCGTGCGGCCTGGTCGACGACCACCTGGAGACGTGCGTGGCGAGAAGCGCCCCTTAAGGCCCATCAGGCCACCAGGCTCATCGGCGAAGCTCATCGGCCCAGATACTTCGGCTTCTCCTTGTTGACGAAGGCCTGCACCGCGATCGCGTGGTCCTCGGAAGACCCCGCGCGCGTCTGCAGCTCGTCCTCCTTCTCCAAGGTCTCCTCAAGCGAGTGCGACAGCCCGAACGCCATCGCCTCCTTGATCGCCCCGTACGCCACCGTCGGCCCCTCGGCGAGCGCCCGCGCCACCTTCTCGGCCTCCTCGCGCAGCGACCCCGCGGGTACCAGCCGGTTCGCGATCCCCAGCTCGTACGCCTCCTGGGCCTTGATGTTCCGCGGGAAGAGCAGCAGGTCGGCGGCGCGGCCCGGGCCGACGACGCGCGGCAGCGTCCAGGAGATCCCGGAGTCCGCGGTCAGCGCCACCCCGGCGAACGACGTGTTGAAGGCCGCCGTGTCCGCCACCACCCGGTAGTCCGCCGCGAGGGCGAAGCCGAAGCCGGCCCCGGCCGCGACCCCGTTCACCCCGGCCACCACCGGCTTCCGCATCCCGGTCAGCGCCCGCACGATCGGGTTGTAGTGCTCCCGGACGGTGCTCATGGTCCGGCCCGAGCCGGTCTCCCGGTCCGCCGCCAGCAGCCCGATGTGCTCCTTGAGGTCCTGGCCCACGCAGAACGCCCGCTCCCCGGCCGCGGTCAGCAGCACGGCCCGTACGGCGTCGTCGCCGGCCGCGGCCCGGACCGCGTCCCGCAGAGCGACCTTGGCCGCGATGTTCAGCGCGTTCATCGCTTCGGGGCGGTTCAGCGTGATCGTCGCGAGTCCGTCGCTCACCTCGTAGCGCACGGTGTCTGCCATGGCGTGTCCCTTCCGGGTCGCGGATCGGGGCGTACTCGTCGTACTCGTCGGTACGCGCTTGTCTGAAGGACAGCATGGCGGAGATCTACGCCGACCGGTCGTGTGACCTGCGTCAAAGAATGCGCGCCCGGTTCTGTTCGGCCGAATCGCGTGCGGTGGCGCAGTATCGCAGTCACATCGCCGAATTGAGTGGTTTTGCTCGCGCGCGTTGCGCAAGCGATGCCGACTGATGTTGGTCATCGGGTCCTGAGATGCGGGATAATGGCTTGGAAGCAATGTGTTC
Source organism: Streptomyces sp. UG1 (assembly GCF_049974585.1). Classification (NCBI taxonomy): domain Bacteria; kingdom Bacillati; phylum Actinomycetota; class Actinomycetes; order Kitasatosporales; family Streptomycetaceae; genus Streptomyces; species Streptomyces sp. UG1. The sequence continues at coordinate 465,349 of NZ_JBNGGG010000001.1, forward strand.
GATGCCGGTGTCGCGTGTCTCATGCCAGACACGCGTGCCCTCCATGGGGCCGTCGGCTTTGGCGATGAGCTGGTTTCAGGAAGGGGAACGAGCATGGCGGCCATGAAGCCGCGGACGGGCGATGGCCCGCTCGAGGTGACCAAGGAGGGGCGGGGCATCGTCATGCGCGTTCCGCTCGAAGGCGGCGGTCGGCTCGTCGTCGAGCTGACCCCGGACGAGGCCGACGCGCTCGGCGACGCCCTCAAGAAGGTCGTCGGCTGACGCGGCAGCGACCCTGACCTTTCGGCGGCCCCGGCATCGCACATGGTGCCGGGGCCGCTGCATTTCTTCGTACTTCCTTCAGGGGCCTGTGCTCATCGCTTGACCGCGCACAGCAGCCCGTCCCCGACCGGCAGCAGCGACGGCACCAGCTCCTGGCTCTCGCGCACCGCGCGCAGCAGCTCCCGGACGCGTATGACCTCGGTGGGCTGCGGGCCCGAGTCGACCGTGCGGCCGTTGGTGAAGACGCCCTCGAAGACCACGAGGCCACCCGGACGCAGCAGGCGCAACGATTCAGCGAGATAGTCGAGGAACTCCAGCCGGTCGCCGTCACAGAAGACGAGGTCGTAGCCGGCGTCCGCGAGACGGGGCAGGACGTCCAGGGCGCGGCCCGGGATGAAACGGGCGCGGTTGCTGGCGAAGCCGCAGGCGCGGAAGGCCTGGCGGGCGAACTGCTGGTGTTCCGGTTCGGGGTCGACGGTCGTCAGGACGCCGTCGGGGCGCATGCCGTGCAGGAGGTGGATACCGGAGACGCCGGTGCCGGTGCCGATCTCCGCGACCGCCTTCGCGTCCACGGTGGCGGCGAGCAACCGCAGCGCGGCGCCCGTGCCGGGCGACACCGAGCGCAGCCCCGCCTCACGGGCCCGGTCCCGGGCCCAGCGCAGGACGTCGTCCTCGGCGACGTAGGCGTCGGCGAACGCCCAGCTCGTCTGCCGGTTGCCGGTAATGGCCCTCTCCTGTCCCCGTGGTTGCCTGGGCGTGACTGTATCCGTTGCGGGCGGGAACCCGCAGATGGGACCGGGCGTTTAGAAGGGTGGGAAGACGAGCGGGGGGACACAGTTGGATCACAATGACGAGCAGGGCCGCGAGCAACTGCTGACGCAGGCGCACCAGCCGTGTCAGCCCAGATCAAATTCTCGTAAAACCGCTTATCCGGAGCTAACGGGCGAGGTGGCTATGGTAGGGGCTCCACTGGACACCACCAGAGCCGACAGGGGAGGTGCGGCTGCGCCTGTGGATCGGGGAGGAGTGCTGCGGCGCTTTCTCGGATCGGCGGGCAGGCCGAAATCCGTGAACGACACCGCTGACCACAGCCACGCCGGCGACTACACCCAGACCGCGACCTTCTCCAGCGACGCGGATGGGCAGGCGTGGACTCCGCCCACCTGGGAGGAGATCGTCAGCACGCACAGCGGCCGGGTCTACCGCCTGGCGTACCGCCTGACCGGCAACCAGCACGACGCCGAGGACCTCACCCAGGAGGTCTTCGTCCGCGTCTTCCGCTCCCTGTCGACGTACACGCCGGGCACCTTCGAGGGCTGGCTGCACCGCATCACCACCAACCTCTTCCTGGACATGGTGCGCCGCAAGCAGCGCATCCGCTTCGACGCGCTGGGCGACGACGCCGCCGAGCGGCTGGCCAGCAAGGAGCCGACGCCGCAGCAGATCTTCAACGACGCGCACTTCGACGCGGACGTCCAGCAGGCGCTCGACACCCTCGCGCCCGAGTTCCGCGCCGCGGTCGTCCTGTGCGACATCGAAGGACTGTCGTACGAGGAGATCGCCGCGACCCTCGGCGTCAAGCTCGGCACCGTCCGCTCCCGTATCCACCGGGGCCGCTCGCAGTTGCGCAAGGCCCTCGCCCACCGCTCGCCGGAGGCGCGCGCCGAGCGCCGCTCCTTCGTGCCGCGTGTGGCCGCGCTGGGAGGAGGGGGCGCGACCGCGTGAGTGGCTCCCGACCCAACCCCGCCGAACGGCTCCTGGCCGAGCAGCACCTGGGTGACCGACTCTCCGCCCTCGTCGACGGAGAGCTCGGTCATGAGGCGCGCGAGCGCGTCCTGGCCCATCTGGCGACCTGCGCCAGGTGCAAGTCCGAGGTCGACGCCCAGCGCCGGCTGAAGAACGTCTTCGCGGAGGCGGCCCCGCCGCCCCCCTCCGAGAGCTTCCTGGCCCGCCTTCAGGGCCTCCCCGCGGGAGGTGACCCGGACGGCGGTGGCGCGCCGCTGGGCGGGGGAGGGTTCGACGGACTGTCCGGGCGGGCACCGGGCACCACCGGCGTCTTCGGCGTGAAGCGGGGCGACCGCTTCGAGTTCGGCTACGTCCCCTCGCGTGCGCCCGCCCCGGCGCTCCCCGGCGCGGACCGCGGCTTTCGCATCCACCCCGTGGGCCGTCATGACACCGATCGCTCCGCGTCCTCGCGCATGCGGTTCGCGTTCGTCGCGGCGGGCGCGGTGTCGCTGGCCGCGATCGCGCTGGGCGGTGTCACATCCAGCGCGCCGACCGACGCGGAGGCCCGCGGCGGCTCGGGGGCCGGCAGCAATGTGACACCGGCGCGGACACCGGGCGCCGGTGCCGCGACGACACCCGAGAACCAGCGCCGCCGCACCCCCGGCCCGCTGCTCGCACAGGGACAGGTCCAGCGCTCGCTAGAGCGCCCGGCGGCCTCGACCGAGGTGTCGGCCCCGCTGCTGCCCGGGATGCCGGCGCAGCCCGCCGACCAGGAGATGCACACCCTGACGGCGCCCGTGGTGGCCGGCGCGGCCGCGATGTCCCCGTTGATACGCCCGCTCAGCGCCACCCCGCCGCTCACCCTGACCGCGTGGTCCAAGGACGCCGGGATCGCCACGACCCCGGGCCTGCTCGCCGCACCCGGCTCCGGCTCCCCGAACGCCGAGCGCTGACCCGGCCTCTGCGCAGCGGCCCACGAACCTGATTGAATCCGGGGTGGGCCGTGCGCTGTGCCTGTGGGCCGGGTGCGGGGTCGTGGAACCGCGGTCGCCGTTGTCGCCGCGTGCCGGATGGGAGAGGTAGCACGAAGTCGGGCGCGACAGCGCAGAGTTGAGTAGGCGTTCGGGTGCGGGGGCGGTGGCTTGCCCAGCCGGACCCCAGCCGTGTCCGTTTCCTCGGACGGGGCTCAGCAACGGGTCAGCAGGAGTGGGAAGCAGAACATGGACGAGGGCAAGCCCGCGAAGACGAAGTGGTGGAACCGCCCCCGGTCGCAGGGCCCTTCGGACCGGACGGAGGCGGCGGACCGGACACCGGGCGCGGCCCCTGAACCCGACGGCGACTTCGAACTGGCGCGACCGGCGGGGAGCGGCACGCCCGGCGACGGCATGGCTGCGACCGACGGCGACTTCGAACTTCGGCCTGCCGAGAGGGGCGACGGCCGCGAGGTGGCTTCCGCCGAGCCGGACTTCGAGCTGCGTCGGCCTGCTGTGAGCGGCAGTGGGGATGGCGGGGCTTCCGTTGAGGGGGGCTTGGAGTTGCGTCGGTCTGCTGTGAGCGGGAGTGGGGACGGCGCGGCTTCCACGGAGGGGGACTTCGAGCTGGAGCGGCCGGCTGGGGTGTCGGCGTCGGCTCCTTCGGCGTCGTCGTCGATTCCTTCGGCGGCTGACGTCGAGACGGCTGCGGGCGATGCCGACGCCGCGATCGAGGAGCCCGCCGACCGCACCGCCTCCGCCCCCGCAGCCCTCGTCGAGGACCGCCCCAAGCCCCTGCACGACCCCGACCCCTACAGCACCCCGCCCTACGGCGAGCCCGGCCCCTGGGCGCCCGCCCCACCGGTCCAGCATCCGGCGACGACGCCTGCGCAGGGGACGGCAGTACCGGTGCCCCCTCCGTCCATGCCCGCGCAGGGGACTGCCGCGCCGATGCCGCCGCCGCACACGCCCGCGCAGGGGACTGCCGCGCCGATGCCGCCGCCGCACACGCCCGCCCAAGGGACGGCCGTACCAATGCCGCCCCCGCCCGCTCAGCCCACCCCGGCGCACCCGGCGCCGCCCATGCCCTCCCCGGCAGAACCGGCGGCCCCTGCGGTCGGCGTATCCGCCCCCGCGCCCGCGCAGGCAACCGGTGCATCCGCTCCCGTGCCGAATCCGGCGGCTCCCGCCGCTGCCGTGCCGGTGCAGGCAACTGGCGCACCCGCTCCCGTGCCGAATCGGACGGCTCCCGCCGCTCCCGCGCCCGCGCAGGCAACCGGTGCATCCGCTCCCGTGCCGAATCGGACGGCTCCCGCCGCTCCCGCGCCCGCGCAGGCAACCGGTGCATCCGCTCCCGCGCCGAATCCGACGGCTCCCGCCGCTCCCGTGCCGGTGCAGGCAACCGGTGCATCCGCCCCCGCGCCGAACCCGACGGCACCGGCCGCCCCCGTCCCGGCGTCGGCCCCAGTTCCAGGTGTGTCCACGCAGGAGGCGCCTCCGCCTCCGGAACCGGCCTCGGCCGTCAACATTCCCGCCCAGCCGGCATCCCCGGCCCCGGCTACCCCCGCCCAACCGTCGGCCACCACTATCCCCACCCAGCCGACGGCCCTTCCCCTTCCCTCCATCACCCACGACCAGCCCCCGGCTAACCCCACCCTCACCCCCACAGACGCCCCACCCCCCACCAACCCCTGGCAGAACTACGACCCCTGGGCCCGCCCGGCCGTCCACCCCACCGCCCCCCTCCAGCAGAACGGTGCCGCTGTCGCCACCGAGGGGCAGCGGCGTAAGCGGGGCAAGAAGGTGCTGGTTGTCGGTGCGTTGCTGCTCGCGCTGGTGTCGGGGGGTGTCGGTGGTGTGGTCGGGGCCTATCTGGAGCGCAACGGTGGTGTGGGGCACGTCGAGTTGCCGCAGGCCGGCGCCGAGTCCGTCGGGCGGGCGCCGGACAGCGTCGCCGGGATCGCGGCGCGTGCCCTGCCGAGTGTGGTCACGCTGCATGTGAGCGGGAGCGCGGAACAGGGCACCGGCACCGGCTTCGTGCTCGACGACCGGGGCCACATCCTCACCAACAACCACGTCGTCGAGCCCGCCGGCGACGACGGCCAGATATCCGTGACCTTCCACAGCGGCGACACCGCCAAGGCCACCGTCGTCGGACGCGACGGCGGCTACGACCTCGCCGTCGTGAAGGTCAGCGATGTCACAGGGCTCACACCGCTGCCGCTCGGCAACTCCGACAATGTCCGGGTCGGCGACCCCGTCGTCGCCATCGGCGCCCCGTTCGACCTGGAGGGCACCGTCACCTCCGGCATCATCAGCGCCAAGGAGCGGCCCATCACGGCCGGCGGCGAGAGCGGAGACGGCAGTGATGTGTCGTACGTGGACGCGTTGCAGACCGACGCGCCCATCAATCCCGGTAACTCCGGCGGTCCTCTCCTCGACGCCCAGGGCCGTGTCGTCGGCATCAACTCCGCGATCCGGTCCGCCGACAACGGCTCCGACCTCGACAGCGGCCAGGCCGGTTCGATCGGCCTCGGCTTCGCCATCCCTGTCAACCAGGCCAAGCGCGTCGCCGAGGAGCTGATCAACACCGGCCGGGCGACCCACCCGGTCATCGGCGTCACCCTCGACATGGACTACGCCGGCGACGGCGCCCGCGTCGGCACCAAGGGCAGCGACGGCGGCCCCGCGGTGACCAGGGGCGGCCCCGGCGACAAGGCCGGCATCGAGCCGGGCGACGTCATCACCCAGGTCGACGGCCAGCGCGTCCACTCCGGCGAGGAACTCATCGTCAAGACCCGCGCCCACCGCCCCGGCGACCGGCTCGAGCTGACCCTGGAGCGCGACGGCGAGGAGATCAGGATGTCGCTGACACTGGGTTCGTCGAGTGGCGGCTGAGCGGCGGCCGAGACTCACAGAAACCTCTCAGCGCACACCCACCCGGATTCGGAAGCCTCGGGACAGTACCGGTTGTGGCGGATCGCCGGGTACCGTGGAGCCGACCGAGGACATCGCAAGGAGCTTCAGGTGTTCAATGACATAGGGCCGCTCGAGCTGGTGACGCTCGTCGTTCTTGCCGTGCTCGTCTTCGGTCCGGACAAGCTCCCGAAGATGATCCAGGACGTCACACGGACGATCCGCAAGATCCGCGAGTTCTCGGAGAGCGCCAAGCAGGACATCCGGCAGGAACTCGGCCCGGAGTTCAAGGACTTCGAGTTCGAGGACCTCAACCCCAAGACGTTCATCCGCAAGCAGTTGGACAACGACGACCTGGGGCTGAAGGAGATCCGCAACGGCTTCGACCTCAAGAAGGAGATGGCCGAGGTCACCGACGCCGTCAACGGCCGTGAACCGGAGTCCTCGTCGTCCTCCGGCTCGTCCGCCTCCTCCGGCGGCAGCGTCGACATGACGAAGAGGCCCGAGAAGCCCGGCGACGAGCGCCCGCCCTACGACGCCGACGCCACCTGAGCCGTACGAACACGGGAGCGGACACCGCTCATACGTGACGCTTCTCATACTCCGCCCGGGTCGCGCGCGGCCTGAACCCGCCCTTCGTGCGCCCCACGCGCCGGGCGTTTCCCTGCTGCTCGAAGCGGTGTGGCTATGCTGCCGAGTTGTTGTGCGGACCGGATGAGTACGCCCGAAGGGGGGCGGGCCGGGCTGGTCCGGCGAGAACGAGGAGGCGTCCGGGCACATGGAGACGACGAGTCAGTCGACGAGTCGCGCAGTCGCGCAGGAACCGGCCGCGGAGAGCGGACAGCAGGTCCCCTCCGCCCGGCGCACGGTCGACGGCTACCTGTTGGCGCCCTTCCCGTGGTACGGCCTCGACGAGGCCTTCACGGGGCCGCGCTGGCTGATGCAGGTCGGCACGGCGGCCGACGGGGCCGTGGAGCACGGTTCGATCGGGCATGGGGACGAGCCCTCCGTACGGCACGAGGCGACGGAGGACCGGGAGAAGTTCGCCGTCGTGGTGACCGTCGCGGCGAATCCGTCCCGGCGGAGCGCGGACGGCACGGGGCTGCTGGAGGCCACGTCGGTGTCCTCGGCGGCGTGGCTCGCGGGGGTGGGGCTGCTGACGTTCACCTGGCCGGGGCAGATGGACCACTCGCTGCGTGACGACTGGCTGGAGCAGCAGACGGAGACGGCGTGGGCGCTGGCCGACGATCTCGCCGGGCCGGCGTGGTCGACGCTGTCACTGCCCGTGGACGGGGTGCCCACGCCCTTCCACTACCGGGAGTCCGAGTTCGGGTGGGTACTGGCCGGGTCGACCCAGGCGGGGGTGCATGTGGGGGCGTACGGCAGAGGGATGAGCGCGTATGGGCTGGGCTTCGCGGTGATCAAGGACATTGCGGCCTACGCCTAGGCCCCGCCCCGCGCGAAGACACCGTTACGCCGATGGGGGCGCCGTCCGGTGAGACGGCGCCCCCATCGTCGTACGGGAATGAGACCTTGTCGCGCGGCGATCAGAACTTGTTGCGCGGCGTGATGCCCAGCGACATGCCCGAAAGCCCCCGCTGCCGTCCCCCCAGCTTCCCCGCGATCGCCCGCAGTGCGGAGCCCGCCGGGCTGTCCGGGTCGGTCAGGACCACCGGCTTGCCGTCGTCGCCGCCCTCGCGGAGGCGGACGTCGATGGGGATGTTGCCGAGGACCGGGACGTTCGTACCGGTCGTACGCGTGAGGCCCTCGGCGACGGCCTGGCCGCCGCCCGTGCCGAAGACGTCGACCATCTCGTCGCAGTGCGGGCAGGGCAGGCCGGACATGTTCTCGACCACGCCGACGATCTTCTGGTGGGTCTGGACGGCGATGGAGCCGGCGCGCTCGGCGACCTCGGCCGCCGCCTGCTGCGGGGTCGTCACGACCAGGATCTCGGCGTTCGGGACGAGCTGGGCGACGGAGATCGCGATGTCGCCGGTGCCGGGCGGGAGGTCCAGCAGCAGGACGTCCAGGTCGCCCCAGTACACGTCCGCCAGGAACTGCTGGAGCGCGCGGTGGAGCATCGGGCCGCGCCAGACCACCGGGGTGTTGCCAGGCGTGAACATGCCGATGGAGATGACCTTCACGCCGTTCGCGGACGGCGGCATGATCATGTTCTCGACCTGGGTGGGGTGGCCGTCCGCGCCCAGCATGCGCGGCACGCTGTGGCCGTAGATGTCGGCGTCGACGACACCCACCTTGAGGCCGTCGGCCGCCATCGCCGCGGCCAGGTTGACCGTGACGGAGGACTTGCCGACGCCGCCCTTGCCGGACGCGACCGCGTACACGCGCGTGAGCGAGCCCGGCTTGGCGAAGGGGACCTCGCGCTCGGCCTGGCCGCCGCGCAGGGCGTTCGCCAGCTCCTTGCGCTGCTCGTCGCTCATCACGTCAAGCGTGACGTCGACGCGGGTGACGCCCTCGACCGCGGCGACCGCGTCCGTCACGCGCTGCGTGATCGTCTCGCGCATCGGGCAGCCGGAGACCGTCAGGTACACGGTGACCGCGACCGCACCGTCCGCACCGATGTCGACCGACTTGACCATCCCGAGCTCGGTGATGGGGCGGTTGATCTCGGGGTCGTTCACCGTCGCCAGTGCCTCGCGCACCGCGTCTTCCGTAGCCATAAGGACGATGGTACGGCGCGGTGGCCATGCGCGGGAAAGCCCGTCACCGGTCGTCTATGTCACGTCCTCGCGACCGGTCTGCCGGGAATACCCCGTGCTCGCGGTGACCGTTGTGCCGCCCCTGCAGCTCTCTCGTCAGGTCCTGCAGCTCCGAGCGCATCCAGTCGCGGGTGGCGACCTCGCCGAGCCCGACGCGCAGGGCCGCGATCTCGCGGGTCAGGTACTCGGTGTCGGCGATCGACCGCTCGCCCTGCTTGCGGTCCTGTTCGAGCTCGACCCGGGCACGGTCGTCCTGCCGGTTCTGCGCGAGCAGGATCAGCGGGGCGGCGTAGGAGGCCTGCACGGACAGGGCCAGGGTCAGGAAGATGAACGGGTACTCGTCCCAGCGCAGGTGACTGGGCGCGGAGATGTTCCACAGCACCCACACGACGATCACGACCGTCATGTAGACGAGGAACCGCCCGGTGCCGATGAAGCGGGCGATGCGCTCCGAGAGCCGTCCGAAGGCCTCCGGATCCCATTCCGGCAGGATCCGGCGGCGTGGCGGGCGGGGTTGGTCGAGGCGATTGCGGGGCGCCCGGGAGGACGCGGTGGCGCCCGACGCCACGCGCTCGCGCGTGCCCTCGCGCTCAGGAGCCATGCGCCGTCACCCCCGGGCCGGTGTCCTCGTCCAGGTGGAACTCCGTCTCCCGCCAGTCGTCGGGCAGCAGATGGTCCAGTACGTCGTCCACGGTCACCGCGCCCAGCAGCGAGCCGGACTCGTCGACGACCGGCGCGGCGACCATGTCGTACGTCGCGAAGAACCCGGCGACGACCGGCAGCGCGGCGTCCGGCTCCAGCGCTTCGAGGGCCTCGTCGAGCAGCGCGCTGACCAGGGTGTACGGCGGGTCGCGCAGCAGGCGCTGGAAGTGCACCGTGCCCAGGTACTTGCCGGTGGGTGTCTCGTCGGGCGGGCGGCAGACGTAGACCTGGGCGGCGAGGGCGGGGGACAGGTCGGGGTTGCGGACGCGGGCGAGGGCGTCGGCGACGGTGGCGTCGGGGCGCAGGATGATCGGCTCGGTCGTCATCAGACCGCCGGCGGTGTGTTCCTCGTACGCCATCAGCCGGCGCATGTCGGCCGCGTCGGCGGGCTGCATCAGGTTCAGCAGCCGCTCGCGCTCGTCCGTCGGCAGCTCGCCGAGCAGGTCGGCCGCGTCGTCCGGGTCCATGGCCTCCAGGACGTCCGCGGCGCGTTCCTCCTTCAGCTTGCCGAGGATCTCGATCTGATCGTCCTCCGGAAGCTCTTCGAGGACGTCGGCGAGGCGGTCGTCGTCGAGGGCGGCGGCGACCTCGGCGCGGCGCTTGGGGGAGAGGTGGTGCAGCACGTTCGCGAGATCGGCCGGACGCAACTGCTCGAAGGTGGCCAGCAGGCTCTCGGCACCTTGTCCCTTCTCCTCCGCCGTGAAGCCGGTCACGGCGGACCACTCGACGGTCAGCGATTCCCCCTTGGCCCGCCGCAGGGGCCCGCTCCGGCCGCCCTTGCGTACGAACACCTTGTCGATCTCCCAGTCCCGGCGGGCCGGAAGCTGCCGCACCGACAGATCCAGGACGGTGACCTGCTCGCCGGTCTCGACGAGGGTCACGCGCCGGTCGAGCAGCTCGCCGAAGACGAGGCGTTCGGTGGGGCGCTGCTCGAAGCGGCGGACGTTGAGCACGCCGGTGGTGATGACCTGGCCGGACTCGATGCTCGTCACCCGGGTCATGGGCAGGAAGATGCGCCGCCGGGTGGAGAGTTCGACGACGAGGCCGAGCAGCCGTGGCGGGCGCCGGCCCACGCGGAGCATGACGACCAGATCGCGGACGCGGCCCACCTGGTCGCCGTTCGGGTCGAAGGCGGCGACTCCGGCGAGGTGCGAGACGAAGATCCGGGGAGCGCCGGCTGCCATGGCTGCGGCTCCTTTGCATGCGGGGTGTGCAGTGGTGCTGTCGCGGCTGCGCCGACCGTGCCGCGTTTTCCGAATTGCCCGCTCGGATTTGCTTCAGGCTAGCCCGTCCGGATCCGATACGCCCTGGTGAGAGGTCCGGACGGACTGGCTCCGCCGGGGACGTGACGTGCCGGTACGCTGCGTACGCCGCTCAGGTCGTCCGACCTCCACGACAGAAAGGCAGCCCACCTGTGACTGCGATTCCCCAGAGTCGTACTCGCCGGGCCGCGCTGATGACCGCCGTCTGCGCCCTGGTCGTGTCGGGAACGGGACTGACGGGATGCAGCGAGGACCCCGACGAGGGCACCAACGGCGTCGGCCGGCTGTCGGCCGCCGAGATCCAGCGCAAGACCCGGACGGCCGCGCGGTCCGCCGACGCGGTGCGCCTGTCCGGGAACGTGGTGACCAGCGGGCGTACCTACAAGCTCGACATGCGGCTCAAGTCCGACGGTGCCACGGGGTCGGTCACCGCGCAGGGGTCCACCTTCCAGCTCCTGCGGATCGGCGAGCAGCTCTATCTGAAGGCCGACGCCGGTTTCTGGAGCGACGCCGGCAACGACGGCAAGGCGGACGCCGCGGCCGTGGACAAGCTGAACGGCAAGTATGTGAAGGTGCCGCAGGCCGATCCGGCGTACAAGAAGTTCAGCGGCTTCACGGACAAGGACGTCCTGCTCGACGGTCTGCTGACGCTGCACGGCTCGCTGGCGACGGACGGCCACCACGAGCAGGAGGGCACCCGCACCATCCGCATCACCGGCGACAAGGGCTCCGGCGGCACCCTGGACGTCTCCCTGGAGGGCGATCCGTACCCCCTGCGCCTGACCCGGGCGGGCGGCGCGGGCACCCTGACCTTCTCGTCCTGGGGCAAGGACTTCGCCCTGGAGAAGCCTGCCAAGGGCGACACCGTGGACTACGGCAAGCAGCTGCCGACGTCGTGACCGGCTAGCGGCGCCGCTTCTTCTTCAGCAGCAGCCGCGGCAGTCCCGCGGGGATCGGCCGGCGTGTCGTCGCCGGGGACGGCAGCGGTGCCTCGGCCAGGGAGCCGTCCGGCAGCGCGGCGGTGGTGCCCGTCGGCTCCAGGCGCAGCACCCGGCACTCGCGGGCCCAGCGGGACGGCATGGCCTCGCCGTCGGGGGCGTTGAGGCGCTTGCCCTTCAGCTCGGCGACCGTCGCCTCCCACTGCTCGGAGCCCGAGGCGAGTTCGACGACCTTCGCCGTCCAGGCGACCAGCCGGCCGCCCTTGTCCTTGCTGCGGACCGTCACCTCGGCCTCCGCCCCGTCGGCCAGCCCCGGCAGCGGCTGCTCGCCCGGACCGTCGCCGATGACACACGCGGCACCCTCGTACCACACGTGCCACAGCGCCCGGGCCGGGACACCGGGCCCCTTGACCCAGATGAGGCCGGACTTCTTCGTGGCCTCCTCGATGAGGGCCTTCTCGAGCAGCTCGCTTGTCATGGCCCCAAGACTAGGACCCAGGACCAGCCGGCGGGACCGTCCCCGGTCAGAGCCAGCCGTTCCGCTTCAGCGTGCGGTGGATGCCCAGACAGATGGTCACCGTGATGCCCAGGACCAGCGGATAGCCGTACTTCCACTGTGTCTCCGGCATGTAGTCGAAGTTCATGCCGTACACCCCGCACACCATCGTCGGTACGGCGATGATCGCGGCCCACGAGGTGATCTTCCGCATGTCCTCGTTCTGCGCCACGGACGCCTGCGCGAGATTGGCCTGCAGGATCGAGTTGAGCAGCTCGTCGAAGCCGATGACCTGCTCGTGCACGCGCGCGACATGGTCGGCGACGTCCCGGAAGTACTTCTGGATGTCCGGGTCGACCAGCCGCATCGGCCGCTCGCTCAGCAACTGCATGGGACGCAGGAGGGGCGACACCGCCCGCTTGAACTCCAGAACCTCACGCTTGAGTTGGTAGATCCGGCCGGCGTCCGTACCGCGCGGCGCGCCCTTGCGCCCCGGCGAGAAGACCTCGGTCTCCACCTCGTCGATGTCGTCCTGCACCGCGTCGGCGACCGCGATGTACCCGTCGACGACATGGTCGGCGATGGCGTGCAGCACGGCCGACGGACCCTTGGCGAGCAGCTCCGGGTCGTCCTGGAGGCGGTGCCTGAGGGCCCGCAGCGAGCCCTGCCCGCCGTGCCGGACGGTGATGAAGAAGTCCCGGCCGGTGAAGCACATGACCTCGCCGGTCTCGACGACCTCGCTGTTGGCGGTCAGCTCGTCGTGCTCGACGTAGTGGATGGTCTTGAACACGGTGAACAGGGAGTCGTCGTAGCGCTCCAGCTTGGGTCGCTGGTGCGCCTGGACCGCGTCCTCGACGGCCAGCGGGTGCAGCCCGAACTCACTGGCGATCCCGGAGAACTCGGCCTCCGTCGGCTCGTGCAGCCCGATCCACACGAAGCCGCCGTCGCGCCGCACCTGGCGCATCGCCTCGTGCGGGGTCAGCGGTGTGTCGGCCTCCAGGCGGCGGCCGTCCCGGTAGACGGCGCAGTCGACGACGGCCGACGGGGTCGCGGGGTCGCGCGTGGTGTCGTAGGCACCGCTGTCCTTGCGCAGCGACGGGCGGGCCGGGCGGACCACGGCACGCAGGTCACGAATCATCGACATGAGCAGGCTCCTTCGCAACGGGCAACGAAGCGTGGAGGACCACAGCACGGCTGGAACTGCCCGGAATGGGGACGTCCTGACCTCAGGATGTTTGGCACGTCCACAAAGCGGGGAGCACCGCACCGTCGCGGTGGTGGGCTTCGTTGCTGGTTCAGATCAGATCGGTCAACCGATCAGGCAAAGCGAAACGAAGTGCTCTTCCGGATGAGGACGCGAGCGTGAAAGGGCGGCGGTCAGCCGGAGCGGAACAGCCGGATCAGCTACATCAACGGCGGGAAGAGCGAGTGGTACTGCACGGCCGACTTCGATCCATGACAGCCCCACCTCCTCCGGCCGGTCCCTCGTGAGGGACGTTCCATACCCCGTATGGGGTTCCCCGTAGGGGAGTTTCAATCAGCGTCGGGACTCGATCGCGACGCTTCTGCGTGCTGCCCCGAACACCGGGCAAGAGTATCAGCCGACTGAAGTGTCAAGGCGCTGCTTTGCCCGGTACTGACGAGTTCTATGCTCGCGGCATGGCTGATGTTCTTCCTCTGGTCGAGGCCCGGTTGCGCACCGCACTGGGCGAACCGGACGCCCGCGCGGCGGTCACCTTCCTCGGCACGGACCGCATCGAGGTGCTCCGATTCCAGGAGGGCGACATCGTCCGCTACGCCACGCTCGGCATGTCCGCGCAGCCCATGAGCGACCCCACGGCGGTGGTCGCCGACCCGGTCAAGGGCCCCCGCGTGGAACTGGTCCTCTCGGTGCGCTCCGGGCTCGCCGACACCGACAAGGTGCTCCGCCCGCTGGCCGTGCTCGCCGCGTCCCCGCAGGTGGAGGGCGTGGTCGTGGCCCCGGGCGCCTCGCTGGACGTCGGTGACCCACTGTGGCCCGGCGCCCCCTTCACCTCGGTCCTGGTCGGCGAGCCGGGCGGCCTGGTCGAGGACCTGGAACTCGACGAGCCCCTCGACCCCGTGCGCTTCCTGCCCCTGCTGCCGATGACCCCGAACGAGGCCGCCTGGAAGCGGGTGCACGGCGCCCAGGCCCTCCAGGAGCGCTGGCTGACGAGCGGGACGGATCTGCGGGATCCCGCCCGCAGATCCGTCCCGCTGGAGTGAGCGCCGCGTGAGCAACCTCACCAACCCGTGGCCGAAAGCCGTCAGTTGGCAAACACGGTGACACTGTCCTCGGTGGCGTGCGCCGTCGCCGGCTCCGCGGCCTCATCGGCGAGCGCCGTGCGCCGTACGACGACCACGAGCGCCCCTGCCACGGCCGTGATCGCCGCCACCGCGAACGGGGTCCGGGCGCTGCCGGTCCACTCCTCGATCCGCGGCGCGAAACAGGGGGCCGCTGCCGCCGCGAACCAGCGCACGAAGTTGTAGCCGGCGCTCGCCACGGGGCGCGGTGCGTCCGAGACGCCGAGTGCCAGCTCCGTGTAGACGGTGTTGTTCACGCCGATGAACGCGCCGGACAGGATCGTGCAGACGACGGCGGTGGTGTGGTCGCCGTAGCCGAGGACCAGCACGTCCACGGCGAGCAGCACCAGCGACCCGCCGAGCACCTTCAGCGAACCGAACCGCTTCTGCAGGCGCGGCGCCACGATCACGGAGAAGAGCGCGAGCAGCACACCCCAGGCGAAGAACACCGCACCGGACCGGTACGGGCTCATGTCCAGCACGAACGGCGTGAAGGCCAGCACCGTGAAGAACGTGTAGTTGTAGAAGAACGCCGAGGCCGCCGCCGACGCCAGGCCGCCGTGACCGAGTGCCTTGACCGGGTCCAGCAGTGAGGTCTTGCGGGCCGGCCTCGGCTGCTCCTTCAGGAACGCCGCGATGCACAGGAAGCCGACGGCCATCAGGAGCGCCGTACCGAAGAACGGGTAGCGCCAGCTCGCGTCGCCGAGCAGCGCGCCCAGCAGCGGACCGCACGCCATGCCGAGGCCGAGGGCGGACTCGTACAGCAGGATCGCCGCCGCGCTGCCTCCCGCCCGTCGCCCACCACCACCCTTGTCCGACGCGCTGCGCGCGGCCCCTATTGGATTCGGCGCACCGACGATCACGGCGAGGGCGGTGGAGACGAAGAGCGCGTTGCCGAGCCCCCAGCCCGCGCGGAAGCCGACCAGTTCGCCGACCGATTCGGAGGTGCCGGCGAGCCCGGCGAAGACGACCACGAGGGCGAGGCCGAGCAGCAGGGTCCTGCGCCCGCCGATCCGGCTGGAGACGAAGCCGGTGACCAGCATCGCGACCGCGGTGATGAGGAAGTACGAGGTGAACAGCAGCGAGACCTGGCCGGGTGTGGCGTGCAGGCCGCCGGCGATGGACGGCAGGATCGGGTCGACGAGCCCGATGCCCATGAAGGCGACGACGGACGCGCCGGCGGTCGCCCACACGGCTCGCGGCTGCCGCAGAGAAGTAGATGGCATATGCATATATTAAGTTAGGCATGCTAACGATGTACAGGCGTGCCGTTCCTTCGTAAACCTGTTCCACCCGGACGGGTGATCGTCCTTGACGTGACGCAGAAGGGGTAGGACCGTGGGGGCCTATGAGGGGCGAACCCAGTTGCCCGAAGTGTGGTGGCCGGGTCAGGGCTCCCGGACTCTTCGCCGACACCTGGCAATGCGATGTGCACGGCACCGTCCATCCGGTGCAGCCCGTGATCCCGCCCAGCGTCGAGGCCCTCGGTGTGGTCGTGCATCGCACGCAGGTGCCGGTGTGGATGCCGTGGCCGCTGCCGATCGGCTGGCTGTTCACCGGGGTCGCCAGCGCGGGCGACGACCGCAGCGGAGGCCGTGCGAGCGCCGTGGCCTGCTCCGGGCCCGGGCCGCTCGGCGGAATGGGCGAGCTGATCCTGGTCGCCGAGGAACTCGGCGTCGGGCTCGGCGCGCGTTACGCCGGCATCGACGGCCCGGACCCGGGGCCGTACATGAACGTCGAGAAGCCACCCGAGGCCAAGGTTCTCGCCGCCGGGCGTCCCACGCCGCTGTGGCATGTGTCGGGTACGCCGGCCGATCGTGCCGTGTTCGCGGGGGAGGCGCTCGGGATGTGGCTGTGGGCGGTCATGTGGCCCGAGCAGTCGGGGCTGTTGATGTACGACGAACTGGTGCTGACGGATCTGCGGGACGCGGGGGCCGAGGTGGAGTTGGTGCCCTGCGGGGCGTTGTCGCCGCGCTTGCTCGAGCCGTAGGGCGCCTATCGGGGTGGGGTGTGCGGTTGGCGGGTGACTGCGGGTTGTCGTGGGTTGCTCGCGCAGTTCCCCGCACCCCTGCAGGTGCGCTGTCCGTAGGGGGCGCTGGCACGGTTTGGTTGTGACAGGGGTCGTTGAAAGTGTGGTTATCCTTGAGCGGTCCCTTCCGTGCCGTCATCGTCTGGAGTCCGCGTCGTGCGTATCGATCTGCACACCCACTCCACCGCTTCCGACGGTACGGACACGCCGGCCGAGCTGGTGCGTAACGCCGCCGCGGCCGGGCTGGACGTCGTCGCGCTCACCGATCACGACACCACCCGCGGGTACGCAGAGGCCGTCGCCGCGCTGCCGGAGGGGCTCACCCTCGTCACCGGTGCCGAGCTGTCCTGTCGTATCGACGGCGTCAGCATGCACATGCTGGCCTACCTCTTCGACCCCGAGGAGCCCGCACTGCTCGCCGAGCGGGAGCTGGTGCGCGACGACCGGGTACCCCGGGCCAAGGGCATGGTCGCCAAGCTCAACGCGCTGGGCGTGCCCGTCACCTGGGACCAGGTGCTGCGGATCGCCGGGGACGGCTCGGTCGGGCGGCCGCATGTCGCCACCGCGCTGGTCGAGCTGGGGGTCGTACCGACCGTGGGGGACGCCTTCACCGAGGACTGGCTGGCCGACGGCGGGCGGGCTTTCGTGGAGAAGCACGAGACCGACCCTTTCGAGGCGCTTCGGCTGATCAAGGGTGCGGGCGGCGTGGCCGT
The DNA here is from genome assembly GCF_049974585.1 of Streptomyces sp. UG1. NCBI lineage: Bacteria > Bacillati > Actinomycetota > Actinomycetes > Kitasatosporales > Streptomycetaceae > Streptomyces > Streptomyces sp. UG1. Next base: position 482,404 of record NZ_JBNGGG010000001.1, read on the forward strand.
CTTCGCGCATCCCGCCGCGAGCAAGCGGGGTCGTACGGTGCCGGAGACCGCGATCGCCGAGCTGGCCGCAGCCGGGCTCGACGGCATCGAGGTCGACCACATGGACCACGACCCTGACACGCGCGCACGGCTGCGCGGGCTCGCGAAGGAGCTCGGGCTGCTGGCGACCGGGTCCAGCGACTACCACGGCAGCCGCAAGACCTGCGTGCTCGGTGAGTACATGACGGACCCCGAGGTGTACGGCGAGATCACGCGGCGGGCCACCGGGGCGTTCCCCGTGCCGGGGACCGGCGGAGCCTGAGGCCCGCGCACCACCCGCACATCCCTTTCCTCTCAGGGCGCGCTTTTCGTCGCTCTCGCGCCCACGCGTCCGCACGCTCGCTTCCCCCTGCAAGGCACACCACACCCATGTTCGATCTCGCCGTCTTCGGCTCCCTCTTCCTGACCCTGTTCGTCATCATGGATCCCCCCGGGATCACCCCGATCTTCCTCGCGCTCACCGCCGGCCGGCCGGTCAAGGTGCAGCGGCGGATGGCCTTCCAGGCCGTCTGCGTGGCGGGCGGTGTGATCGCCGTGTTCGGGCTGCTCGGCCACCAGATCCTCGACTATCTGCATGTCTCCGTCCCCGCGCTGATGATCGCGGGCGGGCTGCTGCTCCTGCTGATCGCGCTCGACCTGCTCACCGGCAAGACGGACGAGCCGAAGCAGACCAAGGACGTCAATGTCGCCCTCGTGCCCCTGGGCATGCCGCTGCTGGCCGGGCCGGGTGCGATCGTGTCGGTCATCCTCGCCGTGCAGAAGGCCGACAGCGTGGGCTCCCAGGTGTCGGTGTGGTCGGCGATCCTCGCCATCCATGTCGTGCTGTGGCTGGTGATGCGGTACTCGCTGCTGATCATCCGGGTCATCAAGGACGGCGGCGTGGTCCTGGTGACCCGGCTCGCCGGCATGATGCTGTCGGCGATCGCCGTGCAGCAGATCATCAACGGGGTCACCCAGGTGATCCAGGGCGCCTGAGCCTGCAGTTTGCGCGAAGCCCCCGTACGCCGTGAGTGGCGTACGGGGGCTTCGAAGCTTCTGCGGTGATCCGCGGCTGTTACGAGGCCGCGGTCTCGGCGGGTCGGATCCACAGGCGCTGCCCCGTCGCGGCGGCCTGCTGAACGATCCGGTTGACGGAGGCGGCGTCCACGACGGTGCTGTCCACGGCCGTGCCGTCCAGCTCGTCGAGTCGCATGATTTCGAAGCGCATGGCTTCTCCCTTCGTCTGGTCATCCTCCGGAGGAGGACTACTTGGTCACACGGGTAGTCAACATGCTCCGTGTTACAAACATTCCCTACGCTAAAGAAATTTTTCGAACGCCTAAATACTGACCGGTAAGCAGCCGTCGAGCGATCAAGGGAGACTGACCGGGACCGGTTGTGTTCGCAGCGTGACCGCCGGGACAATGGAGGTGATGAACGACGACCTCGGCGCACTCAGCGCCCGCATCGACCGCACCAACGAGCTGCTGCAACGCATGCTCGCCGAGGTGGCGAAGACGCCCTCCACGCATGCGATCTTCGTCGACGCGGGATATCTGTACGCGGCCGCGGGGCGGCTGGTCGCCGGGACGGAGGACCGCCGCGCCTTCGACCTGGACGCCGAGGGGCTGATCGAGGCGCTCATCGACAGGGCGCGCACCATCTTCGCGGACAGCAGGCTGCTGCGGGTCTACTGGTACGACGGAGCGCGGCGCCGCATCCACACCGCGGAGCAGCAGTCGATCGCCGAACTCCCCGATGTGAAGGTGCGACTGGGCAACCTCAACGCCAACAACCAGCAAAAGGGCGTCGATTCACTGATCCGCACCGATCTCGAGTCCCTGGCCAGACACCGCGCGATCAGCGACGCGGCCCTGCTCGGCGGGGACGAGGACCTGGTGTCGGCAGTCGAGGCGGCGCAGGGGTACGGGGCGCGGGTGCATCTGTGGGGCATCGAGGCGCCCGAGGGCCGTAACCAGGCCGAGCCCCTGCTCTGGGAGGTCGACAGCCAGCGCACCTTCGACCTCGACTTCTTCAAGCCGTACGTCTCCCGGCGCACGGCCGCCGCGTACGAGTCGGCGGGGACCCGGCCGACGCGGGAGGACGTCCGGTTCGTCGGCGCGCAGATCGCGGCGAAGTGGCTCGCGGCGCGCGGGCGGGAGTCGCTGGTGGAACTGCTGCCCGGGCATCCGTATCTGCCCGGGTCGGTGGACCAGGATCTGCTGGTGGAGGCGGAGGGGTTGTTGCAGTACTCGCTGCGCGGGCAGGCGGATCTGCGGCGGGCGCTGCGGGATGGGTTTTGGGAGCATCTTCAGGCGCAGTACTAGCGGTGGGGTGGCGTGGGGTGCGGGTGGTGCGCAGTACTAGCGGTGCTGATGGTGTTGGCGGTGGTGTTGGCGGTGCAGGTGGTGTCGGCGGTACGGGGCGGTATTCAGGCGTCCGTCGCGAGTGGGCTGTCGATGGTCTCCCAGAAGTCGGCGACGGCCTGCGCGGTGGGTAGCGGCCGGTCGGCGTTGGGGGAGTGCTCGGCGCCGGGGATGACCGTCCGGCGGGCCTTCAGCCGAACGGCCATGTCGTCGAGCATCGGGACCGGCCAGGTGTCGTCGCTGGCGCCCGACAGGACGTGGAACGGCAGCGGAAGGGCGGCGAGTTCGTCGACGCGGTCCGGCTCCGTGGTCAACTGACGCCCGGTGGCGCGGAGTTGGGCGGGCTTCGTGCCGAGCCAGCGGCGGCGCAGCAGGGCCGGGCCGCCGATGCCGCGCGCCGGGCCGCCGACCTCCTCGGGCGGGCCCATCGCGAGGATCGCCTCCCAGGTCTCGGCCATGGTCATCACCGCGAGCGCGTCCCTGAGGAGCTTCACGCGCTGCTGCTGGGAGTCGGAGATCTGGGCGGGGCCCGACGCCATGAGGGTGAGTGACCGGAACGGCGTGTGGTCGAGGAGGACGGCCGCGCGGGCGATCTGGCCGCCGAGGGAGTGGCCGAGCAGGTGGACGGGGGTGTTGCGGGCGCCGAGGGCCGCCGCCTGGGCGAGCACGTCCATGGCCAACTCGCCCCGTGCGTACGCGGATTCGTCGTCCTCCGGTCCGTCCGACTCGTGCTGGCCGCGACCGTCGATGGCGACGGTGCGGTAGCCGCGCTCCGCCAGCGGCTCGTGCATGAGCGTGAAGTCCTCCTTGCTGCCCGTGAATCCGGGGAGCAGCACAGCGGTGCCTCGGGGGTCGACGCCGGGGGCGGCCGGGTGGTCGACGACGGCGAAGGTGCCGCGGGGAGTGTGGAGGGGGTAGACGTGGGCGTTCGGGGGTGGGGTGAAGTCGGGTTGGGTGGTCACGGGGGGAGGGTAGCTGGTGCCGGCCTGCTGTTTCGCCCCTGCGGCGCTGCCTGTCCCTCGCGGGCCGGGAGGGCCGGGAGATGCGGATCGGGCTGAATGCGGCGGCTGCACAGGGGTGGGGGTGTTGGCGGGGTGGGGGGAGGGGCTGGCTTGGTTGGGTGCGGGGTTGGGGAGTGTGGGTGGGCGGCTCCGCCGGGTGCGGTGTCGGCGAGTGCGGGCGGGCGGGCTCCGCCGGGAGTGAGGTGGGGGAGTGTGGGCGGCCTGGCTCCGTCGGGTGCGGGATCGAGGGAATGCCGACTGCCTGGCCCTGTTCGATGCGGGTTGGGGGGAATGCCGACGGCCCGGCTCCGCCTGAAGCGGGACCGGGCCGTCGTACGGGAGATCAGCTCTCCGTGGGCTCTGCGGCGGCCGTGGCCTTGCGGGTACGACGCGCCTTGGGCTTTGCCTCGGCCGTGGCGTCGGCGCCCTCCGCGGTGGCCGCGGCCTTGCGGGTGCGGCGGCGCGGGGCGGGGGCCTCGGCGGCCGTCGGCTCCTGCGTGGCCTGGGCCGGGATGTCGGTGACCTCGGTGACCTCGGTGACCTCGGCGGCCTTGGGGGACGCCGCGGTCTTGCGGGTGCGGCGTGCCTTGGGCTTGGCGTCGGCGGCCTCGGCAGTGTCGACGGCGGTCTCCGCCGCGGCCGTTGCCTTGCGGGTCCGGCGCGGCTTGGCCTCGGCCGCCTCCGGCTCCGCTGCGGCTGCTGCCTTGCGGGTCCGGCGGGGCTTGGCCTCCGTGGCCTCGACCGCGTCGGCGGCGGCTTCGGCGGTGGCCGCGGTCTTGCGCGTACGGCGCGTCTTGGGCTTGGCCTCGGTGCCTTCGGCCGTGTCCACGGCGGCCTCGGCCGCGGCCGTCGCCTTGCGCGTACGGCGTGCCTTCGGCTTGGCCTCGGCGGCCTCCGGCTCCGGTGCCGTCTGCGCCGGGATGTCGGCGGCTTCCGGCTCGGCCACCGTCGCGGCGGCCTTGCGGGTGCGGCGTGCCTTGGGCTTGGCGTCGGCGGCCTCGGCTGTGTCGACGGCAGCTTCGGCTGCGGTCGTTGCCTTGCGCGTGCGGCGTGCCTTCGGCGTGGCGTCGGTGGCTTCGGTCGTGTCGACAGCGGCCTCGGCTGCGGTCGTTGCCTTGCG